>SLJW01000184.1 GCA_007134865.1 Paracoccaceae bacterium
GTTGTCGACGCCATCGAGATGGGCGACATGCAGCTCGCCGAAGCGCTGGTGCACTCCCATGTCGAGGCGCTCCTGCGCCGGATGCCCCGCCCCGAAGCCGCCGTGCTCGGCTGCACCCATTATCCCTTGGTGGAGCACGCCTTTCGCGAGGCGCTCGGCCCGCAGGTCGATGTCTATTCGCAACCCAATCTTGTCGCCGCGAGCCTCGAGGACTACCTCCAGCGCCGCCCCGAGATGCTGGGCACGGGCAAGGAAAGCGCCTTTCTGACCACGGGCGAGCCAGTCAATGTCTCGCGCAAGGCCACGCAATTTTTGCGACGACAGATCAGCTTTCGTGCCGCCTGATCGCATTTTCTTGCCCCAAATACTCCCGCGCGGAGCGCTTCCCCATTTGCACCACGCGCGACGCATGACAGAGAGACCTGAGACATGACCAAATCCATCGCCATTCTGGGCGCCTCCGGCTATACCGGCGCCGAGCTTGTTCGGCTGATCGCCACGCATCCCGACCTGAAAGTCGCCGCGCTCACCGGCGAGCGCAAGGCGGGCCAGCCCATGGCGCAGGTCTTCCCTTTCCTGCGCCATCTCGACCTGCCCGATCTCTGCCGGATCGAGGATGTCGATTTCAGCAAAGTTGACCTCGCCTTCTGCGCGCTGCCGCATGCGACCTCGCAGGCGGTGATAAAGGACCTGCCGCGTGATCTGAAGATCGTCGATCTGTCGGCAGATTTCCGGCTGCGCGACCCGGCGGCCTACGAGAAATGGTATGGCAAAGCCCATGCTGCGCCCGAGCTTCAGAAAGAGGCCGTCTATGGCCTGACCGAGTTCTACCGCGACGAGATCCGCAATGCTCGGCTGGTTGCGGGCACGGGCTGCAACGCGGCGACAGGTCAGTATATCCTGCGTCCGCTGATCGAGGCGGGCTGCATCGACCTTGACCGGATCATCCTCGATCTGAAATGCGGCGTCTCAGGCGCGGGTCGGGCTCTCAAGGAAAACCTGCTCCATGCCGAGTTGTCCGAGGGTACCCATGCCTATGCCGTCGGCGGCACTCACCGGCATCTGGGTGAGTTCGATCAAGAATTCTCGGCAATCGCCGGTCGTCCGGTGCAGATACAGTTCACGCCGCATCTGATGCCCTTAAACCGCGGTATCCTCGCCACGGCCTGGCTGGATGGCGATGCCGCGCAAATTCACGAAGTTTTGCAATCCCGATATTGCTCTGAATCAATGATCTGCATGCTACCTTTTGGCACAACACCCTCGACTCATGATGTGCGCGGGTCAAATTTCGTGCATATTGGAGTTGTAGGTGATCGCGTACCGAGCCGCGCAATTGTGGTGGCGGCACTCGATAACCTGTGCAAGGGCTCCAGCGGGCAGGCAGTACAGAACGCCAACCTGATGCTGGGGCTGGACGAGACGACCGGATTACTGGGGGCGCCGTTATTCCCCTGAGGTGAGGACAACATGAAGAGCCTGAAGAAGACCCGCCGCATTCAGATCATCACAGTCGCCGCTGTAGCGTTGGCGCTGTCCACGGCGCTGATCGGCTATGCCATGCGCGACGGGATTAATTTCTTTCGCTCGCCGTCAGAAGTCCTGGCCTCTCCTCCGCCGCCCAATGAAGTGTTCCGGATCGGCGGGCTGGTTGAGGCAGGTTCGATCGTGCGCGGACAGTCGGATACGGTGCGATTCCGCGTGACGGACGGCATGTCCTCGGTCGAGGTGCAGTATCGTGGTATCCTGCCCGATCTCTTCACCGAGAATGAAGGCACTGTCGGCACTGGACGCTTTGTCGACGGGGTGTTTGTCGCGCAGGAGATCCTCGCCAAGCATGACGAGACCTATATGCCGCGCGAGGTGATGGAAGCGTTGCGCGAACAGGGTGAATGGCGCGGACCAGACCCGCAGAGCTGACCGGGACATAGGTCTGCCGGAGTTCATGGATCACCCGGTTCACAATTCGCTCACGCTCTGTTCACAGCTTTCATGGCGAAGCGACCTGTCTGAGACTCTTCAGGTCTCTTGCGCGTATATTCTCACCTGAGCTGGTCTGTGTTTTCGGACCGGCCTGTAAACAGTAAGAGAAGGAAGTCACATGAAGTTTTTCCCAGTTGCCGGCGTTATTGCAGCCAGTGTTGTCATGATCTCTGCATGCTCGAACGACCCACAGATCAATGCCGCCACAGGCGGGCTTACAGGGGCGGCCATTGGAACGCAGATTGGATCAGGGTCCGGAAACAGGGCGGCGATCCTCGGCGGCGCCGCTCTCGGTACGGCAGTCGGTGGCAGTTCACACGGCCCACGATACTGAGCCTGAGGCCTTGAACGGCACTGCACGCGCCTGATCGGGCGCGTGCACTTACGCGCTTCATGTGCCGGACCCGAGCGTTTCAACGCCCCTCGAAACTGGCAGGACGCTTTTCGAGAAAAGCCAGCACACCTTCCTGAAAATCGCGCGTCTTGCCTGCTTCCGCCTGCAGGCGAGCTTCAAGTGCAAGCTGCGCATCGAGCGTGTTCGACAGGCTCGCCCGCAATGCGCGACGGATGTTGCGATAGGCGATTGTCGGACCGTGAGCCAATGAGCGAGCGCGCTCGTGCCAATGCGCCTCGAAGCCGTCATCCGGCACAGCCTCCCAGATCATGCCCCACTCGGCAGCCTGTGTGGCGCTGATCTTGTCAGTGAAAAGCATTGCCCCCATCGCCCGCGCGAACCCGATCTGGCGCGGCAGGAAATAGGTGCCGCCCGCGTCTGGAATAAGGCCGATCCGGGCAAAGGCCTGGATGAAGCTTGCCGATTGCGCCGCGATGATGACATCTGCAGCAAGCGCCAGATTCGCCCCTGCGCCCGCAGCCGACCCATTAACCGCCGCAATCACCGGCACCGGGGCGTCATAGATTGCGCGCAGCATCGGCTCGTATTCCTCGCGCAATGTGCGCTCGAGGTCGATCTGGGCGGCATTGCCACCATCGCCCAGATCCTGCCCCGAGCAAAAGGCGCGCCCTGCCCCGGTCAGCACAAGCACTCGCACGCGTGCCGTCAGATCGTTCACCGCATGGGTGATCTCGGCCCGCATCTGCTTGTTGAGCGCATTCATCACCTCGGGTCGGTTGAGGGTGATCGTGCCGACGCCATCGGCTTCGGTCACAGTGAGCGTGTCGTACTCCATGAAACTCTCCTCGCGATTTTGCGCCACATTACCCGTGGTGCGCGCGAGGGGAACCCCCGACATCACGTCAGTCTTTCAGAAGCTCTTTCAAACGCGCCTCTTCCTCGGGGCTGAGACCGGAATTGGTCGGCTCCTGCGCGCTCGCCCGTGATCGGAGATAGAGCAGCGACGAGCCCAGCGCGATGAGAAACAGCACCGGCGCTGCAATCCACAGGACGATATTGATCCCGTCTGTTGTCGGACGCAGCAGCACATATTCGCCGTAGCGCTCGACAACGAAGGCCATCACTTCGGCGTCGCTATCGCCCTCGACCAACCGCTCCCGCACCAACAGGCGCATGTCGCGGGCCAAATCGGCGTTCGATTCGTCGATCGATTCGTTGCGGCAGACCAGGCACCGCAGTCCGGCCGAGATATCCCGCGCGCGGCTTTCCAGCGCCGGATCATCCAGGATCTCATCGGGCTGCACGGCGAGAGCGGGCACAGCCAGTGCAACGGCGATCAGAAAGGTCAGCGCACGTATCATTCTGCCGGCACCGCTGCCCGAGGCTCTTTCGAAGCACCCGCTGCCACTCGATAACGCCTGTCACTCAGACTGAAGATTCCGCCCAGCGCCATCAGGAAGCAGCCAAACCAAAGCCAGTTGGCAAAGGGCTTGATATACGTGCGCACCGCCCAGCCACCATTGTCTTGTGGGTCACCCAACGTGACATAGAGGTCGCGCATGATGCGATAGTCGATGGCGGCTTGCGTCGTGGGCATGCCCGCAACCGGGTAGAAGCGTTTCTCGGGCCTTAGCGTCGCGACATGCCTTCCGTCGCGGGTCGCCTCGATCACAGCCATAGTCGAAACGTAATTCGGGCCTTGCACCCTGTCGACCGATTGCAGGGTCAGCGTATAGGCCCCTTTCTGGTAGCTTTCACCGATCTGGACAACCCGAATATCCTCGGTCTCCCACCCCATCAGCGAGGCAACAGCGAAAACACTGATACCAAGCCCGGCATGCGCGGTGGCCTTGCCCCAGTCCGCACGCGGCAGACGGGTCAGGCGGCGCATCCGCCCTCCAAAATCGCCACGTCCAGTGCGCGACCACAGATCCGCGATAGAGCCCAGCACCACCCATACCGCGAGTGCAAGTCCGATGGGCACGAGCGGTGAGTTTCCGGTCTGAAGTGCCCAGGTCAGCGCGCCCATGGCCACCGAGAACACCGCCAGGCCCCAGAGCGGGCGCATCGTTCGCGTAAGGTTACCGCGCTTCCACGGCAGCATGGCTCCAATGGGCAAGACCATCGCCAGCGCCACCATGAACGGCGTGAAGGCCATGTTGAAGAAGGGCGGGCCGACCGAAAGCACCCGGTCAAAGAGCATCTCGGCAAAGAGCGGCCACATCGTGCCAATAAAGATGACAAAGGACGAGACTGCCAACAGCACGTTATTGATCACCAGCGCCGATTCGCGGCTGACGGTCGCGAAGACGCCCTTGGCCTCGAGCACAGGGGCGCGGAAGGCAAATAGTGTCAGCGCACCCCCCATGAAGGCGGCCAGAATCATCAGGATGAACACGCCGCGCTCCGGGTCCATAGCGAAGGCGTGGACCGAAGTCAGCAGTCCCGAGCGCACGATGAAAGTGCCCATCAGCGAGAAGCCGAAGCCGAGGATCGCCAGCAGGATCGTCCAGCTTTTCAACGTTTCGCGCTTCTCGACCACAATGGCCGAGTGCAGAAGCGCCGCCGCGAAGAGCCAGGGCATCAGCGAGGCGTTCTCGACCGGGTCCCAGAACCAGAAGCCGCCCCAGCCCAGCTCATAATATGCCCACCATGAACCCGTCGCGATGCCGATGGTCAGGAACACCCAAGCCGCCAGCGTCCAGGGCCGCACCCAGCGGCCCCACGCAGCATCGACCCGTCCCTCGATCAGCGCGGCCACGGCGAAGCTGAAGGACATCGAAAGACCCACATAGCCGAGATAAAGAAAGGGCGGGTGGAAAGCGAGGCCGGGGTCCTGCAACAGCGGGTTCAAATCGGTGCCATCGAAGGGTGGCGCCGCCAGCCGGGTGAAGGGGTTTGAAGTGAACACCGTGAACGCGATGAATGCTGCCGTGATCGCCGATTGCACCGCCAGAACCCGCGCCTGCAAGGTGGCAGGCAAATTTCCACCGAACCATGCCGCGCAAGCCCCGAATAAGGTCAGCGTCAGCACCCAGAGCAGCAGCGAGCCCTCGTGATTGCCCCATACGCCCGAAATCTTGTAAATCAGCGGTTTGAGCGTGTGCGAATTGTCTACGACCAGTTTGACCGAGAAATCGGACACAATGAATGCGTATGTCAGCGCAGCATAGCTGAATGCCACCAACAAGAACTGCGTTGTCGCCATAGGGTTGGCGATGACCATCCAGTCGCGCCAGCCCTTATGGGCACCAACAAGGGGAATTACAGCCTGCACCAGAGCGACGGCAAAGGCGAGGATGAGGGCGAAATGACCGAGTTCTACTATCATGAAACACGGTTTATCGCAGATGCCGGATTTGGCAAAGAATCTTTGCATGGCCAGACTGTGGCCTTCGGTCACAGATTTGTGGGGTCTTATCGGCCGACCCCACTGTTTGCCCGGCCCCTGCCTCCTTCCTTGGTCGTAGTCCTGCCCTCGCAGACTTGACCATGCGCTGCGCGCGCGTCAGCTTGTGCCAAGAAAGATGGAGGCGCCACGCATGACCGACAGCTTCGAAAGCATCAGCGCCGTGCAGGCCCGTCTTGCAGAGCAATCCTATATCGCGGACCGTGCACTGGCGACTGTGGTGTTCCTCGCACTCCGCCTTGGCCGCCCGATCTTTCTCGAGGGTGAGCCCGGCACTGGCAAGACCGAGATCGCGAAATCCATTGCCACCGGTCTGGGGCGCCGCCTGATCCGGCTGCAATGTTATGAGGGGCTCGATTCGGCATCGGCAGTTTATGAGTGGAATTTCGCCGCGCAGATGCTGGCGATTCGCGCCATGGAGGCGCGCGGCGACACCGCCGACATGCAGGCCACGCTCTTCGGCCCCGACTACCTTATCGAACGTCCGCTGTTGCAAGCCATGCGCCCGCAGGAAGGCGGCGCACCTGTTCTACTGATCGACGAGATCGACCGCACCGACGAGCCTTTCGAGGCCTTCCTGCTCGAAGCACTGTCCGATTATCAAGTCACCATCCCGGAACTCGGCACCATCAAGGCAGCGACTCCCCCCATCGTCATCCTCACCTCCAACCGCACCCGCGAAGTGCATGACGCGCTCAAGCGCCGCTGCCTCTATCATTGGGTTGGCTACCCGTCATTCGAGCGCGAACTCGAGATCCTGAGCGCCCGCGCCCCCGACGCCAGCGCCGCCCTTTCGCGTGAAATCGTGGCCTTTGTTCAGCGGTTGCGCACCGAGGACCTATTCAAGAAACCCGGCGTGGCGGAAACCATCGACTGGGCGAAATGCCTGCTCGCGCTCGACGTGCTCGAACTCTCCCCCGAGGTCATCTCCGACACGCTCGGCGCGATACTGAAATATCAGGACGACATTGCGCGCCTGCAGGGCATGGAGGCCAAGAAGATCCTCGACGAGGCCCGCCAGTCCCTGGAACCCGCATGAGCTTCATCTTGCTTGAAACACTCTGGGGTGAATTGCCGCAGCCAAGAGGGGCAACGCCCCTTCGCCCGGTCTGATCATGGCGCGCTACGCAGACCTGCCGATCCCCGAAGACGGCAAACTGGTCGACAACATCACCCATTTTGCCCGCGCGCTACGCCGCGCTGGCCTGCCCATCGGGCCGGGTCGCGTTCAGGCCGCAATCGAGGCCGTCGCCGCAGCCGGATTTGAACGCAAGGCCGATTTCTACTGGGCGCTACATGCGGTTTTCGTGAACCGCCCCGAAGAACGGCAAATCTTCGCGCAAATATTCCGCCTCTACTGGCGCGACCCGCGGTATCTTGAACACATGATGTCGCTGATGCTGCCTGCGATCCGCAATGTCGCCGAGGAGAAAGCGGCCGAGGCGGCTGCGAAGCGAGCCGCCGAGGCCCTGCTCGACGGTGCCATGGCACCCGAATTGCCCGACAGCACGGGGGAGGAGGAGGACACCGAAATCCAGATCGATGCTTCGCAGACGGCCTCGGGCGACGAGCGGCTGCGGACGCTCGATTTCGAACAGATGTCCACCGAGGAAGTGGCTGCGGCGAAGCGCATGCTCTCGCGTCTGTCGTTACCGGTCAAACCCATCGCTACCCGGCGCTTGACCGCCGACCCGCAGGGTCGGCGGCCCGACTGGCGGCGCACTCTGCGCGCATCGGTCCGTCAAGGTGGCGAGATCACCCGCATTCATCGTCGTCGCCCGCTTACGCGCTGGCCCGCGCTGGTGGTGCTGTGCGATATCTCCGGGTCGATGTCGCAATATTCGCGCATGGTGCTGCATTTTGTCCACGCCGTCGCCAACCGGCAGGGGCAAGGCTGGGCCAAGGTCCATGCCTTCACCTTCGGTACACGACTCACCAATATCACCCGCCATCTGCGCACCCGCGATGTCGATGCGGCCCTGAATGCGGCAGGATCCGAGGCACAGGACTGGCAGGGCGGCACGCGAATCGGGGCCTGCCTTCGGTCGTTCAATGTCGACTGGTCGCGCCGTGTCCTCGGGCAAGGCGCAGTCGTGCTGCTCATTTCCGATGGACTCGACCGCGACGACCCGGAACTTTTGGCGCGCGAGATGGAGCGGCTGCACCTCTCCTCGCGCCGTCTGATCTGGCTCAACCCGCTGCTGCGCTGGGATGATTTCGCACCCCGCGCGCGTGGTATCCGTGCGATGCTGCCCCATGTCGATGCGTTCCGCGCCGCGCATTCCATCGCATCGCTCGAAGCCTTGGCCGAGGCAATCTCGGACCCGCGGGATCATGGCGAGAAAGCGCGTTTGATGGCCGCACTCGCGCAGGCGTGACGCCCCCTTGGCAGAGGCGCCGCTTTGCGTCACCATAACCTCGTAAAGGAGGGGAGCCGATGCAGATCACAACCGACCAGGACGGGCAGACCGTCATCAGCACCTTTGAGATGACACCGGGCACCTGCACGGATGTGCTCGAAGCCCTGCAGGATGCCTATGACAAGGTCATCCGCCACCAACCCGGCTTCATGGGCGGCGCGATCCATGTCAATGACGCCCAAACGCGCATCGCCACCTATTCGCGCTGGAGCGATCGGGCCGATTTTCAGGCCATGCTGCGCACCCCCGAGATGCGCGAGCGCAACCGCGCCATCGCCCAGATGTGCGCCCGGTTCGAGCCAGTGATGTATGAGGTTGCGGCCCTTTATCACCCCGACTGACTTCATGATACGCGCCTTCCTCGGGCTGGAACTGCCCCAACACATCCGCAGCCAGCTTGTGCTGCAGCAATTTCTCATGCCGGTCAAACGCAAGCTGCCGCCCGAAAATTTTCACATCACGCTGGTCTTTCTGGGGGAAGCGAATAACGCCCAACTCGACGCGCTTGATCTGGAGCTGTCGCGGCTGGACGTGACGCCCTTCACGCTGACACTCGAAGGGCTCGGACTCTATGGCAAGGGCAAGGCGCATAACCTGCATGCTTTGGTGCGCCCGGAACCAGATCTGATGACGCTGCAGGAAAAACTCCTGCGGCGCGCGCGCGAGGCCGGTTTCACACCTGACAAGCGGCGCTACCATCCGCACGTGACGCTGTCTTATCTGCGCCCCGGCAGTTTCGAACAGCGCGAACTGGAAGAAGCGGTCGCACACTCAAGCCAGTTCCGTACCGAACCTTTCGAGGTCACGGAAATTGCGCTGTTTCGTTCGCATCTGCGCCCTGATGGCGCAGTTTACGACGTGCTCGAACGCTATCCGCTCTCGGCGGAACTGCGAGCCTTGAAACAATAGCTGTGAAGCTGCGCGCCATGGGTGCGTAGCCAGTGGCGATGCGCAGTGTAATCGGGCATCAAGTGCTCCACACAGTCCCAAAAGGCTCGCGAGTGGTCCATATAGGCCAGATGCGCGACCTCATGTGCGGCGACATAGTCCAGCACCTGCGGCGGCGCCATGATCAACCGCCACGAGAACATAAGCCGTCCATCCGCCGTGCAGGACCCCCAGCGCGAGCGCGTATCCCGCAGCGCGATCGCGCGCGCCGCGCGACCCAATTGCTCGCTGTGGCGCGCGACAACAGGCATAAGCACCGCGCGCGCACTGGCCTTGAGAAACGCCTCCACCCGCGGGGCTGTGCGCGTCCCGCTGGGATCAAATGGCACGGTCAGATGATCACCATCAAGCCGGATGTGACGCACGGCGCCTTCGCGCACGCGCAGGAATTGGCCTTTGAACAGAATGTCGCCACCGGGTGCCACTGGTTGCCTTGCAGGCACGCGGTCCAGCGCCTGACGCAGCCAGTTCTCCTTTTCGCGGAGAAACCCCAACGCGTCAGCCTCGGGATACCATGACGGCATGGTCAGGGTGGCACGCCCGTCCAGCCCCGAGACGCGCAGGCTCACCCGCCGCGCACGGCTCGACCGGCGCAAAGCAACTTCCAGCATGGGCGAGCCCGGCAGGTGCGTGACACTACCGGCACCATCGGAACCTTCAAGCTTTTGTGTCCGCCGACCCATCCGGGAAATCACCTTGCTCTGCCCTGCGCCCCACGCATGGGCCTTTACAGCATGGCAGAGTTATGGCACGGCACGTGGCTTGACGGAAGACATGCACGCAGAGGAATTTCCGATGTCCAATCCAGAATGGGGTGTGAAGCGCGTCTGCCCCGAGACAGGCAAACGGTTCTATGATTTGAACAAGGACCCGATCATCAGCCCTTATACTGGCAAGGTTGTCATTATCGACTCCCAGGACCGTCGCAGCGAAGAAGCGATGACTCCAGTCAAAGCCAAACCCGCCGCATCTTCCAAGAGTGATGATGAAGAGCTTCTGGTCGATGACGACGACTCGGTCGAAGTGGATGACGAACTGCTTGAGGATGACGACGACGATACAGTCGCCCTTGATGATCTGGCGGATGTCTCTGCCGATGATGACGACTGACGGACGAAAACCCCCACCAGCGCGTGGTTTTTTTCTATTGCGTCGCTGCGCCTGCTTGCGTATGACGCAGCAGCAAAGTGGGGCCATAGCTCAGTTGGGAGAGCGCTTGAATGGCATTCAAGAGGTCAGGGGTTCGACTCCCCTTGGCTCCACCAAATAAAACAAAGAATTAGACGAAAAATAGCCTCGCATATGCGGGGCTTTTTCTTTGCGGGGTAACAGATCGCGCCGGGTATTCCAGTCAGAAAATAACGCATTAGTGAAAAGACCGGACGAAATGGCCCGGCCTCTGGACGCCACGCGGCGCGAACATGGTCAGGGAATCGCGGCTGCGCCCGTTCGCTGGTCAGCCCTCTCCTTTTTCATGCCGGCAGCCGGTGCGCTGACTACGGACCGAAGCATGTGCCCAAAGGACTCAACTGGCGGTCGGAGTGAAGAATGGCAACAGAAAGGCTGAGATACTGCACTCCTGCTCTTTCGGAGCATTTTGTCTTGCGAAAAAGCTCCTGACTGGAGCTAACCCGTTACCGAAGTCTGAAGTCTAGATCTTTTCAGCCTCTCGCCGTCAATGGATGCCAGCGTAGATTCGGGTTTTCCTCCGCAGTCAACAGGTAATCCTTTGTCCCGATGGAGTGGCCTAAGGCCATCTCGCGCCGTTTTCAGTTCTCCCGGGTGCCTCTGCCTTATGCCCGGCAAGGAGACCTCAGCGACACGCAGCGTACGCTGTCTCAGACCCGTCTTTACCTCTGAAGGCCTATCCTCGGCTTCTTATCTGCGTGCGCGGATTCAAACCGGGCACTCGAAGGCTTCGGAGCATCGACAAAAGGAACGCTGCCATGACCAACCCCTTTGCCAATCGCGTGCCGCCGCTGAGCGGACCAGCGACCGATATTGTGCCTGTCACCCCAGACGATGCCATCGAGATGGATGACGTCGCGCTTGCCCTCTATGTCGAGACCGGTGGTAGCCTGTCCTTCATAACGCTGCATGGCGAGACCCGGGTCGTGCAGGTGACTGACCACATGATCCTCCCAGTGGCCTGCCGCCGGGTCAATGTGACCGGAACCACCGCTACCGGGCTTCATGCGATGGTGATGGTATGAAGCTAATCGTCGATTGCTCTCTGACAGGACGGCGAGCGGCGCAGCAACCCAATGCCGGACCGCCGGCATTTCCCCTGGCGACGGGCGGCACCGAGACTGTCATCACGCAGGGTGGCAAGTTCTATCGGGTGCATACCTTCCTGTCGTCTGGAACACTGACGGTCACCCGCGAGGGGAAGTTTGAATACCTGGTGATTGGTGGCGGCGGAGGCGGCGGAGGTCGTGGTGCAGGCGGTGGAGGTGCTGGTGAAGTATATAAATTCGTTGCAGGTGAAGCGCATAATACCGCTATTGTACCAATAGACTTGGCTATCGGCACTCACAGCATCGTTGTCGGCCTCGGTGGCAATGGTGGGGCAAACGCTGCGGGCGAAAACGGCACTGGGCAAAACGGCCAAAATACAACGGCATTTGGAATTGAGGCATTAGGCGGTAGCGGCGGAACTAACAATCGAGATGCCCCTGATGGAGGTTCTGGCGGAGGCTCTGGCGAACAAAATAACGCGTCAGGTCAAGCAATTGGATCAGGTCTGGGGAATAATGGCGCAATTGGCGCAAACACCGCAACCAATCGCCGGGGCGGTGGAGGCGGCGGGGCAGTAGCTGTCGGCGAAGCAGGAGACGCCATATCCTCTGTTGTTCCTGGTCGAGGTGGCGCTGGTGTCTTGTGTGCCATTTCTGGCGCTGATGAATACTACGCTGGCGGTGGCGCTGGTTCTCACTTTCAGGACATACACACGGCAACCGGAGGCATCGGTGGTGGGGGCGATAGCAAAGCCAATGGGGAAAACGGTCGCGGCGGTGGTGGCGGTGGTGGCACCTCATTGGCTGGCAACGCAGGGAGCGGTGGCTCCGGTATTGTCATCATCCGCTATGAGATTACCGAAGCTGACTACAATGCGGAGGCTGCTTGATGGATGTGATATTTGACACAGCGACAGGGCAGCTATCGATCGACACTGGCCATTTGGACCCGCGTGGCGCAGTGCTCCGCGCCATGCTTGACCGACACGGCCGGACGATAGTGCTGCGCGGTGTCGAAATGCGCCTGAGGATCACGGCAAACGGCAGCGAGATTTTCGACTTGCACTTGCCTCCCGAAGGTGTCCGCTACAAGCAGACCAATCAGGACGTGTTGGCGACCGGTATCGCATCATGGCTTCCAGATCAGCAGATCGAGATCCGCGCGTGGTGCCGTCGCAATGACGGATCCGAGGTCACGGCAGAGGCGTCGTTTACAGCTCCACGTCCCGCTCAGCCCTATCCATCATGGATATGGACTGGCACGCGATGGTCTGCGCCTGCCGAGCGGCCCGAAGCGGGCGACTGGCAATGGGACGAGGGCGCGCTGGGTTGGGTTGCGGCAGAGGAAGAAGACTGATCCGGGCGCACGGGTAACGGAGCTTGGCGCAGGCAGCGCATCGCGCGTGAGTGGCCCTTCGCTCATCGTCGAAAGGGGCAGGCACCTTTCCAGTGGCGAGTCTCACAGCAGCGACATCTGTTCCGAACAGCAGACGCCAGTCAACGGAAAGCGCTACGCCCCTGGGTCGGATGAAACCCGAAATCGTTCAGTTTGTCGCTTTGCGATTCTCGGGACGCGCGTCCAATACCCTTGAAATCCGGCGCCATCGGTTTTCCCGGAACAGACGCACCCCCGCGAGATAGCTGAGGGTGAACAGAGCACCGAAGACCGCCCACGCCACCAAGGCCGCGACGGGTCGGTCCCAGAGATACACTCCGGCTGCGATCGGGATTGCAATCAGCGGCAGCATGACCAAGGCCGTCGCAGAATTCGCCGCTCCTTTGCTCATGCGCCCACGCGACAGCAGCATCAATGCCCGCATTACAAATTGATGGTAGTGCAACCGGTCTGGGGCGCCTACAGGACGTCCAGCGCGCGAGCGTCTGTAAATGGCGAGGAATGTGTCAGCTACTGGCCAGAAAAACATGAGCGACAAGGCAATGGCGGAGACTTGCGGGTGTATCCATGCGAGCCCGATGGCCAACCAAACCAGAACATGGCCCAAGGAATAAGCCCCGGCATCACCAAGAAAAATTCGCCCTAGTGGCCAATTGAACACCAAGAATCCCAAAAGTGCCGGGACAAGGGCTGCCGCCCCGATGGCAAAACCCATCGCCCCGACCTGTTGTGCCACCAACGCGAGTCCAGTGGCGATCAGGAGTCCTGTGGCCGCTGCCAGCCCGTTGACACCATCGATCAAATTGATCGCATGACACACACCCGTAGCCCAAAAGAGCGTAATAATGATGGCAACTGCGGGAATGCCGATCAACAGATCCAGCCCAGGGATCGCGAGCGGAGGTATCCAGACTTGCAGCAAAACCATCGCCAATGATGCGGAACCCGCTGCCGCGAGCAGACGACCCGCTGGTCTGATCCGCCAGCCAAGGTCTTCGGCGAGTCCAGCTAAAAACACTGGCAGCAGCGTTAGTGCGAAGAGTGAAAAGTAAAGCTGGCTCTGTGCTGGAATAACAAACAGAAATGCAGCGAGCGTGGCCGCCAACACTCCTACACCACCTACGCGGGGCGTAACGCGCTGATGGGCACATTGCACGGATTTCAAGTCATCATGCGCGCGGAAAGATCTGACCAGAAGAGGATGGAGCAGAACAAGTGCACCGCAGATGAAAAAGGATACGGCAAAGAGCGTGAAGGCTATGTTCAGACTTATAAAGGGAGGCAACACGCTCTCCGTGAAATGCTTCAAGATGGGGCAGAATCGTTAACCACAATCGTACCGGAACAGCAATTTTCAACTATGAGTTATCGACAATCGTGGTTAAGAAAGCAAGCTTTCAGCCTGCGATATTGCGGCTTTTGTAACGAATTATCAAGTTCTGTGGGACACACTGCAGAAAAGGTAATCTCTTCCGGGTTGAGGGCGTGTCGATCCTCCTGCAGTTCTGGCAAACCTTTCTTCTGCTCTACATTGTCATGGCAGTTGCTCTGCTTGCGGCTCTGTCGTCGGGCGCGAGTATTTCTGTGAAGTCCGACAGCTTCAAATGTGGCACTGCCGCACAGAGCAGACGGTCGAATCGCGTAACGTGTAACAAGCTCCCGCGGAGATCAAACCACAAGAGCGACGTGAACGGCCCGCGATCATACTCACTGGACACGGGCACTCCGGAGAAGGGTACACGAAAGCCGTGCCGATAAAGCCGCAGTTGCACCGTTCGAAATATGGGTGAGGTTCCTTCCTTTAGAAGGACTCGATATTGTCGCGCACCGCCAGCGGGTTTCCAGTTAGCGAAGTCGCATTGTTGAAGAAACGCTGGAATTCGATTGAAGCGGCATTGGTCACGTAGATCACGTCCCCATCGCGCATCTGGAACTCATTGGCCATGAAGAAGATGTCGGGCGAACGGTAATCGGCCCGGAAAATCGTATGGAATTCGTGCCCGTAGGCCGCAACCTCACTGAGATCGACGCCCATTTTTTCCAGCGCATAGCGCGATTCCTTGCGGTAGATCAGGACATGACGCGGATCTGCCACATTATCCTGCAGGCTGAAGAACCGCGCAACAGCTTCATTCAGCGACACGTCCTCGGCGCCGAACTTGAAGTTACCAACCAACCCCGTCGCCCCAAATGCGAAGAATTCCTTGTCTTCCTCGAGGATTTCGATCGTGTCGCCGGGCGCGAGGAATACGTTTTCCCGCGGGTTCTCAGTGATGCTACGATATGCAACCTTGGCACTGCGACCATCGCGCTTGAGAACGACGAAAGTGCTGGAAGCTGGAGTAGAGATACCACCCGCTTGTGCGATCGCTTCGAGTATGCGCAGCCCCCCTTCTCGTAGCGGGAGAACGCCCGGACCGCGCACATCACCAACAACCGAGACTCGTGAGAAGTTTTGCTCGACGATTTCTACCGAAATCTCTGGCTCGATCGCACGGTCCAGCAACCTGTCCCGAATAATGCGTTCTACAGTTGCTGGCGTTTGTCCGGCTGCCTGAACCACACCTGCGAAAGGTACTGTTATCCGGCCGTCCTGGTCGATGCGCTGCGGTGGTAATTGCACGAAATTCCCCGGACGAGCGCCTGCGTCCTCGGGCAGAAAGAGCCCACCCGTCTGGCTTTCGAAAACAGTGACACGGACGACATCGCCCGGGCCCAGGCGGATTGACGGCGCTGCTCGCGTTGTAGCACCGAAGGTGCGGAATTCACCTTCGGGATCACGAGACATGAACGGTAGCGTCGCACGCGTCACATCCACCACGACATAGTCGTACCCGAGCGTTGCATTGGTATTTCTTGAAGTCGCCAGAGCGTTTGCGTTGATACGCTGCTCTCTAGGGCCAGAACCTGGTAGCATCGCACAACCCGACATGGAAACGACCAAAGCGGTGGCGGTAGCCACCCTTATTGAAAACCTCATAGTACTGTCCCTATGTACTGCTCACGCCCAAAGCGCCATTTGCAATAGACATACTTGAGAATCGGCACTTTGTTAATCTCGACGGGCCAGTGGGGCCGTTCATCGGCGTTGCAAGAAAAAAACTGTTGCTGAATCAGCACAAGCGGAGAAGGCAGACAATCGCTTTCGCGAAAATTTTTGGTAACGTGAAGCCTCGCCGGTTATGGAAGCGCCTTTGGCAGATGTGATATCACCAGACAGCAGTGCGGGATGAGCAGACCCGCTGTTGGAGAATCGGCTTGTCTACATCCACTTCCTTTGAAAAGAATCATTTGCCTAGGTCGCGGTCAACGGCGGGCATGAGAAACGAAAGATTGCGACATGCGTTGCTGCTGAGCCTGATCGCGGCGATTGGGTTGGCGCTCACAATGAATGGGGCAGTCGCAGCGCCTTACCGACAGATTGCCGTGCTTCTTCTCATCATTCCTCTTATCGCTACACTCGGAACGCGTATAGATCAGCCTGCCACGCGCCGTCTGTTTCGTTGGTCGATGTCTCTCGCAGGCGCTTTTCTTGGATTGGCCCTGGTACAAAGCATGCCGCTGTCATCCGGGAGCTTTACCCATCCGGTGTGGGACCAGCTTTCTGACTTGGGTATCGCGACGCAACACACGATCTCTGTGGCACCATCGACGACATTGTCCGGGATCCCGGCGCTTATCTTGCCATTCTGTGTTTTCGCCGCGATGCTGCTACTTTGTCAGGACAAGCGCACCGCGCTCCTTGCATGGAAGGCGCTTGCTGTGCTTGGTCTGCTGCTCACCGCCCTATCTGCGTTTCTGGAACTTGCTTTACCCGAGATCACGTTCTTCTCCCGGTTCGAGGTAGGACGCGGAGCATTCAACGGGGTTTTCGTCAATCGCAACACGACAGCAGCTTTTCTCGGCCTTACCGCCTTTGCGACGGCAGCTTGGGTTATGCTGCCGCGGCGTGACACCAGCCCAGAAACAGTGGCCGAGAGGTTCGACTGGAGTAGGATCATTGTGGCCGCTCTATTGTTTCTGGTCCTGATTGCGCTGATCACAACGCGTTCGCGGGCTGGCGTGACATTGGCGTTGATCTGCGTGACCCTCGCAATGGCAATGGTCGTTGCTCTTCGACCGGACTACAGTCGGCAACATGTGCGACACCTGAGTGTGCGCGCAAAAGTCTTCCTGACATTGGGGTCCGGTGTGGCCCTCTTTATCGCATTCGGTGAACCTGTCGTCTCGCGCATGGCTGTGACGTCAGATGACGGTCGCTTGTGCGTCTGGATGGCCACGATCAAGATGATCGAAGAGCGACCGCTTCTCGGGTGGGGCTTCGGGACATTCGCAGACGTTTTTCCACAGTTTCGTGATCCAGACTGTCTCGGAACGCATGGGGCGTGGACCCGGGCGCACAATTCGCACCTTGAGTTTCTGGCCGGGATGGGTCTTGTCGGTGGACTGCTTTCGCTGGTCGCTCTCTTTGTGCTGGTTCATACATTGCTGAGCGGGGTGCAGATGCGTCGATCCTTGCAGGCCATCCCAGTCCTGAGCCTTGGCGCGCTTGCCTTTGTGCTGCTGCATTCGGTGCTTGATTTTCCGCTACAGATTCCCGGGGTGGCACTCTATTTCGCTGCCCTGATGGGCGCAGGATGCGCTGTCTCGATCCTGACGCGGTCAGCCAAGACCATGCGGCGCCGCCCTTTGCCAAGCGCTTTGTAGCGGAAATAAAGCGCTAATTTCTTCCATAAAACTATAGCCAAGCGCCGCTTGAGCGCCATAGTGACGCCCGAGAGAGATACCGACGCCCTCTCATCCTGATTGCGGGTGTAATCAGGTGTGGGGAACGTCATGGCATGGCGGTTGGTGTTGGCGTGGGGACCTGTCGGTGTCCCTTTTACGGTTTGGTGCAAGGCGCATTTTGCTCTAGTCGACGCGACGCGTAGCGCAAGAGCATCCCTTCTGGGGCTTGCCTCGGCTCTCCTTGCCATGGCGGGATCGGTCCTGCCTGCGCACGCTGCAATGGAGCCGCGCATCATTGATAATTCGGTCAGCCTGACCCCGCGTCGACCATTGTTGGCGCATGTACGCTTCTGCCTGCTGTATGACGGGCAATGTGACGTGTATCGTGACAGGCGCGATCCTGCGATGCGTGTTCAAGATCATTGGAATGAGGCACAACGGGTCAATCTCGCGGTCAATCGATCCATCCGCCCGAAACCCGATGAGGGCTTCGATTCATGGGATATCAATGTCACTGAAGGTGATTGCGAGGATTACGCCCTGCAAAAGCGTGCAGACCTGCTGGCTTTGGGCTGGCCCAGCGATCATTTGCGCATCGCAATCGTACGCACAACCGAAGGAGTACCGCATGCGGTGCTTCTGGTTCGGATTGGGGGCGTGGATTATGTGCTGGACAATCTGACCGCGCGTGTCCTGCCCTGGAACGAAACCGGGCATCGTTTTCTCATGCTACAAGACCGTCACGATCCCCGGGCCTGGCATACTATCGATGGCATGTGGCGGGGGGCGGGCAGCAGCTAGTGGCGTGTCAGAACAACTGTTCCCGGCGAGTGTGGATCCAGCCCTCATGCGGTGCATACTGTCGCGAGAGGGCGACAAAACCAGCTGTCGTTTCCGGGTCATCACCCATCGCGCGCGACAGAAGCGCCAGATTGAGCCACTGGTTACCATCCATGGGCGCACAAACAAGGGCTTGCTCAATCAGCGCCCGCGTAGCAAAGCGTTGTGCCGAGAGGTCAGGATCATCGCTTGGAAGGAAGGGATTGACTTCAGCTCGAATAGCCAGAAGTTCGTTGGCGTAGAGATGGAGTGTCAGCATCGGGCTGTGACGCAAGACGTCGCAGGGCATATCGCCTTGTTGCTCGAGAACAGAGGTTAGAAATGCCAGATCCGCTACCTCGGTGCGGCCCTCCATGACCTCATCGGTAAAATCGTCATACGCGCTCCAGTCCAGATGCCGCAGTAGTTCCGGTCCAGTCTGTATAACACTGACGACCAGTGCGACGACGAAGATAACTCGTGTAACGACAGATCGCATACCCTGGCTCACTTATCGTGGTAGTAGCGATTGTAGTACGACCTGTAATATCGATAGTTATGATAGTTTCCGTAAGCACGAGCCTTCTTCGGGTCGAAGAAATTCATGAAAGCGCCGACGCATTTATCACGCACACGCGGATCCATGCGCAGGATACGTCGCGCGATGTCACGATTTGTGCCGCCCCATTTGAGCACGAAGAACAGGCCATCGAGCTTGTCGAGGATCGCGCGTGCATCCACCACTGGGCCAAGCGGGGGGAGATCCACAATCACATAATCATAAACCTGATCGAGCTCTTCCAACAATGCGATCATACCCTTGCTGCCCAAAAGCTCCGATGTATGGGCAACACGGGTCTTCGTATTGGGCAGCAGATGTACCTCGGTCCCTTCGATAAGGTTGCAAACATCCTGCCACTTGGCTTCGCCCAGCAGCACATCCACAAGACCGCTGTCAAAGGTTTTGCCTGTGGCGCGGGACAGGCCCGGATTGCGAATATCGCCATCGATCAGGATGACCTTCGCACCCTGCTGCGCCATCAGGCTGGCGAAATTTGCAGCTGTGGTCGTTTTCCCTTCGCCCGGGAAACAGGAAACAAAGCCGACCTTTGGCGCCCGCGTGGTCTGTCCATGACGCAATGTCAGACTTATTTTGCCGGTTCGTAAGGTTTCCGCGTAGCTTGAGAGCGGTTTGTCTGCCGCAAAGGTCAGCATTTCGGGAAACGGGACGACCTTTGCGCGCTCACCCGCCGGATTGGATACTCCGCGCAGAGTGTGTGCCAGCCCCTTGATCACCGACAGGCTACCAAGATACTCCAGCCCGAGATCTTCGCGCACATGCTCTTCCGAGCGTACTCTGTCATCGCGCCATTCCCGGAAAGCGACAAAGCCGCCTGCGACCAGAAAGCCAAGAAGACCACCGAGTGCCAGCATACGCTGGGTGTTGGGGTAACTGGGCACACCGGGCGGCTGGGCACGGTTCAAAATGCGCGCATTCGAGACCGGAATCTGCTGACGCTGCGTTGCTTCCTGATGGCGCTGCTGGAAGCTGGCATGCAGGTTGCGCACAGTCTCGATATCGCGTTCCAGATCGCGCAATTGCATAATCGTCGCCTGATCGGCGCCCACACGCTCACCCACGCGCGCCTGTGCTGCCTCGAGACTTGTGACACGTTCGCGTGCCGCCCGCAGATCGTCGCGCACAAGTTGCGCGCTCCGGCGGATTTCCTCGAACATCAGCGTCTCTATCTCCTGCAACTCGCGGAAGCGGCGCTGTGTCTGGGCATGATCATCGCCCAAGCTGGCTGCCAGTGTGTTGTAACTGCTGAGCACATCCAGATAGCGCGACCGCAGCCCGGATGTTATGCCTTGGGTAGCTGTCTCGCGGACCACAGCGGACGTGTCTTCGTTCATGACGATTTCTGTCAGCCGACGGTCGCGGGCCTCCAGTTCGACCAATTCGGCACGCGCTGTAATAAGGTTCTGAGAGAGGCGTTCCAATTCAGCATCTGCCAGTTGAGTGACATCGACGCCGAGTAGGTTGTTCTCTTCACGGAACCGGTCGGCAATATCCATGATCTGTTCAAGCTGGACCCGAAGCTCGTCGCGCCGTGTCTGCAACCACTCGATCGCGCGTTGGGATGCCTCGTCAGTCGATGCCAATTGATCTTCAATATATGCTTCTGCAATGCCATTGGCGACACGCGCCGCGACATTGCGCGATGGCGAGGTATAGCTTATGCGCAATACCCAACTATTGCGAACCGGTGTGACCGACATGCCTCCGCGCAAGCGGCGCGCGGCGTTTTCTATGGCGCGCTGCTCTGCATCATGGAGACTCTCGGGCGAGGGCGGTGCGGGCCCCCCGGTTGAAAAACCTGCTCGGACCGACCGGACCAAGCCCATCAGCTGTCCGGTCACGGTGCCACTAATTCGGCTCAACACGCCGGCACTGCGTGGTGCGTTGAAGCCAGCGTCCTCGTGGAGACGCAGGTTGCGGGCAACCCGTTCTGCGATCTTTTCCGACCGGAGCACCTCGATTTCTGTATCGAAATCAAAGCTCATGTTTCGCGAGCCTGCTACACCAGTGAAATCCTGAAAGGTTTCAACATCTGCGGATCTGAACGTGTTGATCTCGACATGCGCAGTATAGAGGCGGGTTGTCGTTGCAACTTGAGCAACAGCCAGTAATAACCCTACAAGCCCGCCCAACGCGAAAATGTGCCAGTTGCGCCTGATGAGCGCAAACAGCTTGCTCAGATCGATTTCGTCATCAGCGCGATCCGGTTTGGCATCCTGTGCCCTAAAACCATCGCTGTTCAATCTGTTCATTTCCGGGTCCAGGATGCGGCCTTCACTATTACCGGCTTGTAAAGCCGCGGGCGCAGTGTTGCCAGCAAAAGATCGGCTCTACACGGGATTGCGAACGTTCATCAAAGGCCGGGGATTAAATTCTTAAAGATCAGTTGGTGGGACTGACATCTGAACGCTGGCCTCTCGGCGTGAAGCTAGGTCCGCCCCCAAGCCCTGTCCCCGTGCCACCGCCCGCAGCGAAGATGGCGTCACGCCCCGGCGCTGTGGCACCTGTTCCCGCGGGCGATGCTCCGCCTCCTCCGATACCGGCCGGCGGCACTCCGGGGGCTGCCGGTGGCGGGGGAGCTGGATCGGGAATGGCGGCAACGTCAATCTCGTCACGGAACTCTGCTGCCAGTTGAAGCATCTGGCCGCCTTCAAGGGCAAGTGCAGTCTCAATGGCAGAAGCGAGATCAGCGTCTGCATCTTCTGCGATCGTGACAAGAGCGCGTGCAAGCCTTGCGGCATTCGCCGTGTCCCAGGTGTTGCCAAGTTCCACCAGCAGACCCGCAATGCGCCGGTCGAAGGTTACGGCCGCCAGCACATGCCCCTCGAAAACGGCGAGCGACATGTCGGCATAAATCCGCTCAATCAATTCATAGAGCCCCTGGGCAATATCGGGCAGAACGATCGGAGGCGAATTTTGCAGGATCACATCAATGATACGAGCGGTGGCTTCCGGATCTGAGGTGATGACAGCCGAAACCATGTCGGCCTGCAATCTGGGGTCGGCACTGGCGAGAGCAAGGGTGGCCAGCATGGCATCGACATCTTCCGCCGCGAGTGAGCCAATCAACTCCTCACGCTGCTCCTGGCTCGCTGCTCCCAGAATATCAGCAAGCGCAGAACCAGGCAGCGCGACAATATCCTGCGCCGCATCGTTGCGCGCAAGTTCGATGAGTGTTCCGATATCGTCAGTTGTGTCCTGCGCAACAACCGGCGCGACACCAAGCGCTGTTCCAAGGATCAGCGCTTGAAGGAGTGTCGAGTACTTTGATCTCATCGTCTGCTGCTCCGGTTTCTCTGCTCACGCGAGAATTGATTCTCGCCCAACTCATTACAATAGGTCATTAGAGTATCCGTTTTCGCCCTAGTTGTCGACCAACAAGGCAACTCGCCCTGTGGTCTCTTGCAGCTCGCGCTCAACCTGTGGTCAGAAAGTGGCAGGTGCCACCCGCGATCAGTGCAGCAGTCAGCCGGTGCGTTGCATAGGCGCCCGTGTCGACGGAGATTCGACCATTTTCAGCGCTCGGCTCCGTGGAGATCCAATGTCCATGAGCAACCCACGAATTGTCATGGCGGGGTGTCGTCAAGAAATCTGGGTGCCCCCAGATCAGATGCTCTTCTTCCTGATCCTCAAGGGGTTCATGCGGGTCCGCACCAGCATGTGCTACGAAAACATTGCCCGAGTGATGGCTTGACGGAAGGCGCCTTAACCAGCTTTCGGTTCCATCAGACAACAGGCTGCGCAACGCATCACTTGCATTGATGAGAGAGGCAGGTTTCCGGTCTGGCAGGCTGATCCCGTAGCTTGCGAGAGTGCTCGTGCCACCATTCTCCAACCAGAACGCGCCAACTTCTTCTGGAGCATCCAGAAAGGCGAGCATCATTGCTTCATGATTGCCTTTCAGGCAGATCACATTCGAAGGCCAGATGTAGCTTTGTAACGCCTGCAAGCTTATCAGAACCTGGGCGCTGTTTTCACCTCGGTCGACATAGTCTCCGACAAAGACAAGCGTCAAATCGGTGCCTGCATTTTCCGAGATCATCCCGATCATCAACTCGAGCAGATCAGAGCGCCCGTGTAAATCGCCGATCACGGCGAGAGTATGCTCTGGGCGTGGCAGTGCGCGGGCACGTGATGGCAATATGCGTTTCAGGAACTGCATTGGGCGATACGTTATGAACACTCGCCCGATAATTGTCCATCGCGGAGGAGATTTACAGCAATTATCGCCGCGCTTGGCGCTTCGTGGCGCCGATGCGGGCAGATTGGGTTCCGGTGAGCCTCGCCGTGGATCGCCTCAGGTTGATGGGCGGTTCCAGAAATGCGCCAGTTCCTGTGGCGGTGCGGGCAGGCCAGGGAAAGCGCGCCAGGGCAGTGAGCTGTTGGGAAAAAGAATCACCCAGATGGTCACAAATATAACCATTAGGTAAGCCCAGAGTGAGCGGTGCTGCAGATACCATAGCTCTGCCTTACCCTTGTAGGGCTTGATCACATCCGAATAGAACACTGTTGGGTTTTCTGCTTCGCGGGTCATACGCTCCTCACCCCGAAACAGGATCGCGCCAACGCCCGAGAGCCCGGGGCGCATGCGAATAAGGCCCTCCTGAATTTCTCTTGGGTAAAGCGCAAAGATCCGCGGTGTCTGCGGACGTGGCCCGGCGATGCTCAGATCGCCCTTGAGCACATTAAATAGTTGCGGCAATTCGTTGATCTTGGTCTTGCGCAGGAACCGCCCCACAGGCAGCACCCGCGGGTCGTTGTGCAGTGTCAGATCGCCCGTGCCGAGATTGGGGCTGTCTTTGAGCATGGTGGCGAATTTCAGCAGATCGAAATGCTTTCCGCCCTGACCCACGCGCGGCTGTCGATAGAAAACCTCACCCTCGCCAGTGAAGCGCAAGAGCGGGATCACGATGATCCAGACCGGCAATACCAGCAGGATGAACAGAAGCGAGAAGAAGATGTCCGCAAGCCGGGTTATGTCGGGTATCTGCATCGTATTACATCCGGTCGTCGAGGTATTTCCCAGTCTCCGCATGCGCGAAATCGGGCAGCATATCATGAAACAGCGCTACCAACTCGGTGCGCTCCCACTGCCCCCGCGCCTGCATTGCGCCGACCTGCGCGCAAAAGGCGTCGAGTTGAGCGGGATCATAGACCAGATCGTTACGGACCACACCTATGGACTCGAACCGGTCGAGATCAACGGCCTCATGCGCCATGTAGAATTCCTCGAAAGGTTTTTCGCCTGTGGTATCGGACTCGAAGAAATAGCACGGCCAGCGCCCGGCGGCGATATGGGTGGCGGCATCTTTGCGGGCTTCTTCCTCGCTCGCGCA
>SLJW01000020.1 GCA_007134865.1 Paracoccaceae bacterium
AAACCCTCGGGCTATCGCGACCCCTGCCGCAGGAAATCCTCTTCCTCGCCCGTCACATCGATCCCCAAGGCCTCGAGACCGTTTTCGAGATTCTCGGCCAGATGCGGCATGCCCAGCAGGTAATCCGCTGTGGGCGTGGTCGCCTCTGCCATGGCTGTAGACAAAGCCTCGTCATATTCCTCGGCCTCGAATGCGCCGCGCCCAACCCAGGCCACAGCCGTCAGGCTGGCCTGTTCATCCTCGTTCAGCGCGTCGATGAAGGCATGCACCTCGGCGCTGCCGACATGCCCCTCGCGGGCGAGATAGATGATATGAACGATCTTGCGCGGGCTGATGGCGAGCATTGCGGCCTCCTCTGCGTTATTGCAAGTGTCGCGCAAAGCGCGGCCCCACGCAAGCCTCAC
This sequence comes from Paracoccaceae bacterium, assembly GCA_007134865.1. Classification (GTDB taxonomy): domain Bacteria; phylum Pseudomonadota; class Alphaproteobacteria; order Rhodobacterales; family Rhodobacteraceae; genus Roseinatronobacter. Next base: position 405 of record SLJW01000020.1, read on the forward strand.
TTGGCGGCGAAGATCCGGTAATAGAGCCAGTCGGGTAGAAAATTCCCGCCCCGGAACACCAGCGAGAAGAGCTTTGGGAAAGCGCGCTGAAAGCGGAGTGAGCGCATCAGTGTGACGATTTCATCAGCCGCCTGCGCGGGCTCCATCAGGAAGGGCATGTTGAAATCATTCTTGTCGGTCAGCCGTGTGCGGATGAACCCCGGATTGGCAAGCTGCACATCCACGCCCGAGCCGCGCAGGTCGCAATGCATCGACTCGGCCAGATGCATCAGCCCCGCCTTGGACGAAGAGTAACCGATCGAGCCGGGCAAGCCGCGATAGCCCGAGAGCGAGCCCGTGAGCACGATATGCCCCGACCCGCGCGCGACCATCTGCGGCACCACCTGCCCCAGCACCCGCGCGGCGCCGGTCAGGTTTATGTCGAACATCGATTCGGTCTGCTCGGCATTCCACTCGCTCGCCGGAAAGGGCCAGTACACCCCGGCCAGGAACACCAGCCCGTCGAACTCGCCTGCGTCTTGCGCGGCCTTGACCACCGAATCGCGGTCCGAGACATCGCAGGCCACAACCCGCGCCTCTCCCGGCACCTCGCGTGCCAGCGCCTCGAGGCTCTCCGTATTGCGCGCGCTCAGAATCAGCGTGCAGCCGGCCTTGGAGAGCTTCAGCGCCAGCGCACGTCCGAGCCCTTCCGAGGCCCCGACCAGCCAATAGGTCTTGCCCGAGAGTTTTCTCATACCTCCACCCGGCGCATGGTCGCGACCAGTTCAGCAACCTTGACCCCGAATTTGCGGAACTGGCTGCGGTTCACGATGGTCTTGTCATCGACCAGATAGAGCCAGTCGGTCACCTCCAGCGCATGGCCTCCCGCACTCTCCGGCAGGCGGATCGTGTAGCGCAACTGCACGGCATTGCCTTCCTGCTTGCCGCTGCCTGTGCCCACTAAATCGTCAGCCTCGGCAATGATCCGACCGTCATTGCCGATCGTCAGACGCCACTCCCGGTCCTGCTTGGTGCCGCTGTCATAGCTGAAATGCTCGGCCAGCACGCCGCGATTATCGTCCCAGCGCCCCTCCATATCTGCGGTAAAGCGCGAGGAGACGCGGCCGTTCGGGCCATAGATCACGCCCTCGCAGCGGATCGGGCCGGAGAGGTGTTTGCGAATGTCCATCGCGGGCTCACACCGCGCATAATCGCCGGGCTTCTGGGCCTGAAACCCCATCAGACGCTGCGCCAGCGCAAAGAGCGCCAGTATCAGGGCCATGCCTGTCAGAATACTCAGAAAAGTGCTCATGCTGTGCTCTCCTTCAAAGGGGTGAGCGCGAGTAGCGCAATGGCGATGGCCTTGAGGGCCGAGGGTAGGGCCGCGTAAAGCAGGATCAGCGTGGTGAGTGCTGCAGGCGCGTTTTCGGTTCCGGCCTCGAATCCGGCCAGCTGCAGCGCGGGGAAGACCATCAATGCTGCAAGCGCCAGCGTCGCCTTTGTGACAAAGGCCCAGAGGCCGAAGCCCTTGGCGGCATCGGGGGCGAGTTCGGCCATCCGACGCGAGAAGATCGCGGGCAGAAGCGTCAGATCCGCCCCGATCCCCGCGCCCGAGATGACGCAGATCAGCGCGAAGAGCGCGATATCGCCCGGGCCGAGCGTGACGACAAAAGCGAAACTCGCCGCCGCCAGCCCCATGCCCGCAAGCAGCGCGGTCTTGGCCCCGAAGCGCCGCGCCAGCCGCGCCCAGAGCGGGGCCGAGACCGCCGCTGAAAGGAACAGCAGGATCAGCAGCACCCCTTCCCAGCCATCTGCCAGGAGCACGGCCTCGGCATAGAACAGGAACAGGGTCGAGGTGATGGCCACCGGCGTGGCGTTGACCAGCGCGATCAACAGCAAGCGCCGCGCGGTCGCATCGCCCAGCACGGCGCGCATCGGCAGACTTGTCGCCGCGTCAGGTGCGCGCTTGAACCGCGGCCATTCCGCGCGCATGGCGAGCAGCGCCACGATGGTCAGCAGCACAAATCCCAGCGCGAAGCCCAGAAACGGCGCAGGCATGACCGCTTCCAGCGCGACCGGGGCGGCAGCGGCGAGGCAGACGCCCAAGAGCGCGCCGGTCTCGCGCCAGCCTGCGAGCCGGACATGGCCATTATCACCCATCGCATCGCCGCGCGCGACGCCTGTCGCGTAAAAGCAGATGGTCAGGAAGGAATAGCAGGAGAACAGCAGCACCAGCGCAATGGCAAACCAGACAATCGGCGCGAACAGCGGCGGGACCGCGAACAGCATCAGCATCGCCGCCGCCATGACGACACCGGTGAGTGCGACCGAGAGCCCCCGCACCGGGTTCAACCGCTCGGCGAGCCAGCCCAGCGCCGGGTCCTGCAGAAAATCGAGTCCGCGCAGCACAAAGAGCACAGTCCCGAGGGCGGCCAGCGAGACCGCATATTCGCTGACATAGAAATGCGGTGCATGGATGTAGATCGGCAGCCCCGCCATTGCGAGCAGACCACCGAAGAGCGAATATCCCCAGAGGCGCGGCGGTGCGTTGCTCATTGGCTCACCTCCTGCGCAGGGGGCTCGGGGCGGGCGCGAAAGGCGGCACCGCGCAGCCAGAGCCGCAGCGCCTGCCAGTGGATCAGCGCCAGCACCCGGCGCGAGCCCATCCGCCGCACCATCGTCCAGAGGATCGCGCGGTTGCGCAAGGGTTTGCGCGGCCCGGCCAATGTGGCGATCAGGCCCGAGCCCGGCGCCTCATCCTCCTGATGATAGCTGATGCGGATGGCGAGTTTCTCGGAGCCGATGTCGAAATGGAACACATAGCGACCGGCAACCGGCTGGAAGGGAGAGACATGGAAGATCTTGGCGGCCTCGATCTGGTCGCTTGCCGTAATGACCGACCGGTCGGGCTTGACGCAGAGATAGGAATGCCGGTCGCCATAGGTATTGTTGACCTCGGCAATCACGGCGCGCAAGCCGCCCTCGCGGTCATGACACAGCCAGAAACTCACCGGGTTGAACAGATGCCCCAGCACGCGCGGTTGCGTCAGCAACTGGACTGGCCCATCGGTTATGCCTTCCAGCTGATGCGCTGCCAACACCTCGCGCACCCATTCCGCCCCCCTGCCCTGCCCCGGCGCGCCACCATGGTCACGGTCGGAAAGCGAGGCCAGATTGCGGCCATTGCGCGAGATCAGGCGCGGCAGGCGCAACTCGGCCTCAGCGTCGAACAGCACATAATCCACGCCATAGGTGAATCGGTTCGAGACCGGCCCGCGCCGCCCGTGAAAGGTCTGACCTGCGATATGTTCGACTGTGCTCATACCGCCGCCAGCTTCTCGGCCCTTGCATCCATAGCGCGGGCGACATAGACCGCGCTGGCGAACCCGTCCTCATGGAAGCCATTGCGCATCCAGGCGCCGCAGAACCAGGTCCGGTTGGTGCCATTGAAGCCGCGAATGGTCTCCTGCGCGCGAATGGCGGCCATATCATAGATCGGGTGCGAGAAGGTGTAGGTGTCGTAGATGCACTCCTCGCGCACCGGATGGTTTGCATTCAGCGTGATGAACATCGGGTCATCATGCGGGATGGGTTGTAGCGAGTTCATCCAGTAGCTGAGCGAGATACGTTCGCGGTCCGCAGGGCTGCGCTCGCGGTACACCCAGCTTGACCAGCATTTGCGGCGCTGGGGCATGAAATCGGTGTCGCAATGCAGCACCGCGTCATTGGGCTGATATTTCACTGCCCCGAGTGCGGCAGATTCCGCGCCGGTCGGATCGGCCAGAAGGCGCAGGGTCACATCGGAATGGGTGGCGAAGATGACCTCGTCAAAGCTCTCTTCCTCGGCGCCCGGCACCTTGACCCACACCCCGTTTGGCCCGCGTCGCACCGATTGCACGCCGCAGCCCGTGCGCAGGTTCACACCGGCACGGTCGAGATAGGCCACGAGCCGCGAGACATATTCGATCGAGCCGCCCTGCACCGTGTACCATTGGTGCTGCCCCTCATAGCCCAGAAGCGCGTGATTGCGGAAGAACTCCATCATCGCGTGGGCCGGGAAATCGAGGATCTTCTCGGTCGGTGTCGACCAGATCGCGCCCGAGAAGGGCAGGATGTAACGTTCGCGAAACCACGCGCCGGTACCCAGACGGTCGAGCAGCCCGCCGATGGTCAGGCTCGGGTCCTCTTGCGCAACGCTCAGGCCGCGCTTGTTGAAGCGCAGGAGGTCACGGATCATGCGCCAGTAACGCGGGTTGGCCAGATTGGCGCGGGTCGCAAAAATCTCATCAAGCCCCGAGAGCGAATATTCGAACCGCCCACCATCGAAGGACGCCCCGAAGGACATGTTCGATTTCGCTACCGGCACATCGAGTTTCTCGAACAGTGCGGTCAGATGCGGGTAATTGGTGTAGTTGAAAACGATGAAGCCCGTATCAACCGGCTGATCGCCCCGCTTGCCCGCAAGAATGGTGCGCGCATGGCCGCCCAGTCGCGGTTCCGCCTCGAACAGCGTCACGCGATGGCGCTGTGACATCAGATAGGCGCTCGCAAGCCCGGAGATGCCCCCGCCGATGACAGCAATGCGGCGGGCGGGCGTGTAGTTCAGCTCAAACGGCATTCGGAAGTCCTTGATTGTCTTGTTTGGTTGACAGGTCTACGCGCGAAGAAGCGCAGCGGATCATTCGACAAAACATGTCAATGAGATACCTCTAAAGTGAGAGGGCGCTCTACAGCGATCTGTTTTAGTGATCCAGGAGAGCTTCATGGGCGTAAAGGGTATATGTTTGACATGTCATCATCTTTGGGATTGCCTCGACAAGGCACGGCGGACGCGGTTAAATTGCCGCCGAACCGCGGTGAGACGGGCAAGGCCCAAGGACAGAAAGCAGTGACGATCGCGAATGGTGTCAAATGGGCCGACCTGCTCGCGCGTGTGGCTGACCGGCAGGATACCGAAGCCTTCGCCGCCCTGTTCGATCATTTCGCACCGCGCGTAAAGGCGTTTCTGATAAAATCCGGGGCAGACGCGGCGCTCGCAGAAGAATGCGCGCAGGACGTGATGGTGACAGTCTGGAAAAAGGCGGCGCAATTCGATGCGTCTCGCGCCAGTGTCGCCACATGGATTTTCACCATTGCACGGAATCGTCGCATCGACATGCTCCGCCGTGACCGTCGTCCCGAACCCGAAGAACTCGACTGGGGTCCCGAGGCCGAGCCCGACCAGCTTGATACACTTGTCTTGCAACAGGAAAGCGAGCGGCTGATCACAGCCATCGCGGAACTGCCAGAGAAACAGAGAATAATGATCGAGCGTGCCTATTTCGGCGATCTGACTCACAGCGAAATCGCTGAAGAAACCGGTTTGCCCCTTGGCACAATCAAATCCCGCATCAGATTGGCGTTGGAGAGGCTGCGCCACTCATTGAGTTAAGAAAGACACGAGACCATGATCACCCACCACCTGAATGACCAGTTGCTGATGGCCTACTCGGCAGGGACCCTGCCCGAGGCTTTCAATCTGGTTGTCGCCACCCATATCGCGGTCTGCGACGAATGCCGAGCGCGTCTTGAGAGTTTCGATGCCATTGGCGGAGCGCTCATCGAAGAGTCGGTCGGTGATGCCCTCGTGCAAATGGGCTCGGACTCGCTCGCGCAGACCTTGGCGCGGATCAAGACATCGACACCGGAGCCGCGCAAGCGCGCCGCCGCACCACCCCCGCGTGAACGGGTTTTGCCGGAGCCGCTGCGCTCCTATATCGGCGGTGGCGTAGATAACATCAATTGGCGGCCCGTCGGCGGCGGTGTGAAGCAGGCGATCTTGCCAACCTCGGAAAATGCGACCGCTCGCATGCTGTTCATTCCGGCGGGCGCGGCAGTGCCGGACCATGGCCACGCCGGTATGGAACTTACGCTTGTGCTGCAAGGCGCTTTTGCCGATGGTCATGATCGTTTCGCGCGCGGTGATATCGAGATTGCCGACGAGGATCTGCATCACCAACCTGTGGCTGAACCTGGGCTGGACTGCATCTGCCTTGCCGCAACGGATGCGCCGCTGCGCTTTCGCGGCCTGCTGCCACGTCTCGCACAACCCTTCCTGCAGATCTGATCCTGACAATTTGATTTACGTCAATGCGGGGCGTCCTGCGATCGGCCAAGTCGGGCCGGTCACATTTGCATATGAGGATGCCCATGGATTACAATGCCTTCATCTGTGAGACGCGCGACAGGTCGCGCGCCCTCGCCAAGACCATCCCCGACACGATGAAAGGGTTTGGCACCCTCTCGCGCGCTGTAAAGGATGGAGGCGTGCTTGGGGTCAAGGAAAAGGAATTCGTCGCCCTCGGCATCGCCATCGGCATACGTTGCGAACCCTGCATTGCATTTCATGTCGAGGCGCTGATGAAGGCCGGCGCCACACGCGAGGAACTGGCCGACGTGCTGGCCATGGCAATCCAGATGGGCGGTGGCCCCGCCGTGATGTATGCGGGCAAGGCGCTCGAGTGCTGGGATCAGCTCGCCGCCTGACTGCTCGGGGGGGGGCCGACCGGTTCAGGGCCGGGGTGAGGCCCGGTTGCTGGCGGCTGGCAATGCCGCAGCGGCACATCGAGTATTTTTGGCAAGAAAATGGGCGGGTTGATCAGCGAACCTTGAGCGTGGCCAGACCAATCAGGGCCAGCACCAGCGCGATGATCCAGAAACGGATCACGATCTGCGGCTCTGCCCAGCCTTTCTTCTCGAAATGATGGTGGATCGGGGCCATCAGGAAGACACGCTTGCCGGTGCGTTTGTAATAGAGCACCTGGATGATCACCGAGAGCGTTTCGACCACGAAGATGCCGCCGACAATGGCCAGCACGATCTCGTGTTTGGTTGCGACGGCAATCGCGCCCAGAGCACCACCCAGCGCGAGCGAGCCGGTATCGCCCATGAACACGGCTGCGGGCGGCGCATTGTACCACAGAAAGCCCAGGCCCCCGCCCGCAAGAGCCGCCGTGAAGATCAGCAACTCGCCCACGCCGGGCACATAATGCACATCGAGATAGGCCGTGAAATCGACCCGACCGACAGCATAGGCGATCACGCCCAGCGTGGTGGCGGCGATCATCACAGGCATGATCGCGAGCCCGTCCAACCCGTCCGTCAGGTTCACCGAATTGGCCGCGCCGACAATGACAAAGGCGCCGAAGGGCACGAAGAACCAGCCGAGATTGAACAGCACTTCCTTGAAGACCGGGACGGCCAATTGCGCTTGCAGGCTGGGCGGATGCACCATCATCGCCGCAAAACTGGCCGCCAGCCCGATGACGATGCCAAGCGCCAGACGCACACGCCCCGGCACGCCCTTCACATTGCCGCGCGACACTTTGGCCAGATCATCGGCGAACCCGATCGCACCGAAACTCAGCGTGACCAGCAGCACGATCCAGACATAAGGGTTGTCCCAGCGTGCCCAGAGCAGCGTTGCCACAGTCAGCGCCGACAGGATCAGCAAGCCGCCCATCGTGGGGGTGCCGGTCTTGGTCAGAAGATGGCTTTCCGGACCGTCATCGCGGATGGGCTGGCCGTTGGTCTGACGCTTCCGCAGAAGGTTGATCAGGGGCTTGCCGAAGAAGAAACCGAACAGCAGCGCCGTGAAGAAGGCGGCGCCTGCACGAAAGGTGATGAAGCGGAACAGGTTGAACCCCGGCAATGTGTCGGCAAATTCGGTCAGCCAGAAAAGCATGAAATCCCCTTTAGCCTACCTGATGCGCCGTTGCGTCGAGATGGCGCAGACGGTCCACAACCCGCGAGACCAGACTTGCTTTCGAACCCTTTACCAGCACGACATCGCCCGGTGAAACCAGTTGATGCACTGCTGCGGCCAGATCCTCGGACTGTGTGACATACTGTCCGCGCTGATGCGCGGGCAAGGCGCGGTGCAGCGCGTCCATGCGTGGGCCGACGCAGTGCACGATGTCAATGGAGGTCATCGCAGGGAGTTGGGCGACGGCGGCATGTAGCGCCGCTTCCTCGGGGCCAAGCTCATACATATCGCCCAGGATCGCGATGCGTCGCCCCGCCCGGCCTGACTGGCTCGCGCCCGGCGCGATCCCGGCCAGCATGTCGAGCGCTGCCTCGAGCGAGGCAGGGTTGGCGTTGAAGGCATCATCGATCAGGGTGAATTCCAGCGGCTCCACCGGATCGAGCCGGATGGTCTGGCGCTGCCCGCGACCGGCTGGGGGCTGCCAACGTCCGAGCGCGAGCGCTGCACGCGCCAGGTCGAGGCCCAGCGCATGGGCCACGCCAAGACAGCCCAGCGCGTTCATCGCGAAATGCGCGCCCGCCTGACGCAACCGCACGGCAAGGCGCAAGCCGCCGACCTCCGCGCGCAGCACGCTGGCCTCATGGGTCTGGCTGATCTCATGCAGATGCACAATCTCGCTGTTTTGGCCGAAGGGCAGGCAGGTGGCACCGCTGGCTTCTGCCGCTCGCGCGAGGATCGCGCTTGTGGGTAGATCGGCTGGATGGATCGCGTGAGCTTCGCGCTCAAGACCATTGAAGATACTTGCTTTCTCTCGCGCGATACCCTCGATGTTCTCGAAGGCTTCGAGATGCGCGGGCGCGATGGTGGTGATCAGCGCCACATGCGGGCGGGTCAATCGGGCGAGAGGTTCGATCTCGCCGGGATGGTTCATGCCGATCTCGATCACCGCGAAATCGGCCTCAGGGTCGAGCCTCGCGAGCGTGACAGGCACGCCCCAGTGATTGTTGAAACTGGCCTCGGCGGCATGGACCTGTCCGAACCCGGCCAGCATCTCGCGCAGCATTTCCTTGGTTGAGGTCTTGCCGACAGACCCCGTCACCGCGATGACGCGCGCCTTCGCTCGCGCGCGTCCGACCGCGCCCAGATCGCGCAGCGCGGCCATGACATCAGGCACGATCAGCAGGGGCGCATCTTCGGGCACACCGTCAGGGCGGTGGCTGACAAGCGCGGCGCCGGCCCCTTTTTCAAGGGCTTGCGCGACGAAATCATGCCCGTCGCGGGCGGCTTTCAGCGCGACGAAGAGGTCACCGGGTTGCAGGCTGCGGGTGTCGATCGAAAGCCCCGTCGCCTGCCAGTCGCCCGCAGCCTGCCCGCCAGTGGCGCGGGCGGCGTCCTGGGCGGTCCAGAGGCTCATGCGCGGGCCTCCAGCGCGGCGATGGCGACCGAGGCCTGCTCGACATCATCGAAGGGATAGACCGTGTCGCCCACGATCTGGCCGGTCTCATGCCCTTTGCCCGCGATCAACAGCGCATCGCCCGGACCGAGCGTATCGACTGCGCGCAGGATCGCCTCGGCGCGATCAGCGACCTCATGCGCCTCGGGGCAGGCTTGCAGAATCTCAACACGGATAGCGGCTGGATCTTCTGATCTCGGGTTGTCGTCTGTCACATATACGATATCCGCGTTCTCTGCCGCTGCTTTGCCCATCAACGGGCGCTTGGCGCGGTCGCGGTCACCCCCGGCCCCTAGGACGACGACCAGACGGCCCATCACGTGCGGGCGCAGCGCCTTCAGCGCAACTTCGATAGCGGCAGGCGTATGGGCGTAATCGACAAACACCGGCGCGCCATTGGCGCGGGTCCCGGCAAGCTGCATCCGCCCACGCACCCCTTCGAGCCGCGACAGCCGCATGGCGATCTCGCCCATCTCTTCGCCGCAAGCGAGCACCAGACCGACGGCAACCAGCACATTCTCGGCCTGAAAGCCACCAATCAGCGGCAGATGCTCCTGATAGACGCGCCCGTCATAGGCAAAGCGCAGCACTTGCCCCGAGGCGTCAAAGCGCTGACCGAGAATACGAATATCCACATCCTCATCGCGCCCGATGGTCAGTGTGCCCTGCCCGCGCTCTTCGGCAATGGCGAGAATTTCGGCACCGTGCGGGTCATCCATGTTGATCACGGCGACGCCTTCTTCGGGCAAGAGCCGCGTGAAAAGCTGCGCCTTGGCCGCGAGATAGGCCTCCATGGTCGCGTGATAATCCAGATGATCCTGCGTCAGATTGGTGAAACCCGCAGCTTTCAGCCGGACACCATCCAGCCGCCGCTGATCGAGCCCGTGCGACGAGGCCTCCATCGCGGCATGGCTGACACCGGCCAGCGCCATCTCGGCCAGCAGGCGATGCAGGGTGATCGGGTCGGGCGTGGTATGGGCAAGCGGCGCGGAGAACGCGCCTTCGATGCCGGTTGTGCCCAGATTTGCGGCCTCATGGCCCAGATGCGTCCATATCTGACGGGTGAAGCTGGCGACCGAGGTCTTGCCATTGGTCCCTGTCACCGCAACCATCGTCCCGGGCTGGGCACCGAACCACAACGCCGCAGCACTTGAGAAAGCCGCGCGCGGGTCTTCGGCCAGCACCAGCGTGGCATCGGCTTCGGCCAGCTCGGATCGTGCGATCTCCGCCCCCTCGCGGTCGGTCAGGATCGCCGCTGCCCCCATACGCAGCGCGTACTGGATGAATTCGCCACCATGCACGCGGCTGCCCGGCAATGCCGCGAAGAGATGCCCCTCGCGCACCTGTCGGCTGTCGATGGCCAACCCCGTCACTGTGACATTCCCGCCCCGGCTGGGGCTCAGGCCAAGCGCTGCGAGCGGGCGGGGGGGCAGATCAGTCACGGTCGCGCGCTCCTTGGCTCGGCGGGGTTGGGGCAGTTACCCCAGATCACCGGGCGGTTTCAATGCCTCTGTGCGAATGCGGCCTCGGCCTCCTCAAGCCGGACCGGGCGCAGCCCGAGAAGCGGCGCCACCCGGCGGGTGATCTCGGCCGAGACGGGCACCGCCGTCCAACCCGCGGTGCGGCGCGGTTCGGGGCCTGTGGTGTCCACCGGTTCATCGAGCGTCACGATCAGCACATATCGCGGATCATGCGAGGGGAAGACCGAGGCGAAAGTCGCGAGCACGGCATTCTTCATATAGCCACCGCCGCGCGGGTTCGGTTTGTCGGCAGAGCCGGTCTTGCCCCCGACCGGATAGCCCGGGATGCGCGCGAAGGAGGCTGTGCCCTCCTGCACGACCTGATGCAACATCAGCTTGATCTGCTCGGAGGTCTGGGGGGAGATGAGTTGTTCGCCGCCCGGCACGCGCGTCTGTTTCACAAGCGTGGGTGTCACCTGGCGGCCGCCATTTACGAGTGTGGCATAGCTTGCGGCCAGCGCCAGCGGGCTGGTGGACATGCCATGGCCGTAAGAGATCGTCATCACCGACAGATCAGACCAGCGTTCGGGCAGGAGCGGGCGGGCGCGCGCGGCCTCGGCGAGTTCCAGTGGCATTGGGTCGAGCAGGCCGAATCTGCGCAGGAAGTCCTGCTGTTTTTCGGCGCCGATCTGCTGCATGATGCGCGCAGTCCCGATATTGGAGGATTTTACCATCACATCCGTGACCGAAAGCTGCGCGCCATAGTCGCGGAAATCGCGAATATTGAAACGCCCCCAGCGCAGCGGCCCGCGCGTGTCGATCATGGTTTCGGGCTTGACCGAGCCCTCGTCCAACCCCTGCGCGACGGCAAGGGTTTTCATCACTGAGCCCAGTTCATAATAGCCCTGCACGGCACGGTTGAAGAGCGGGCTGTCGGCGGGTTCACCCTCGGTCGGGGGGGCTGGGCGGTGGTTGGGGTCGAAATCGGGCAGCGAGACCAGGCTGATCACCTCACCCGTGTGCACATCCATCAGCACGGCGGTCGCACCGCGCGCGTTCAGCATCTTCTTGCCACCTTCGAGCACTTCGGTGACGGTCGCCTGCACGCTCAGATCAAGCGCGAGTTGCAAGGGTTTGTCGGTCTCTGCCGGGTCACGCATCTGCTCGTCAAAATACAGCTCGACTCCGGCCACGCCGATCACTTCCGCCGCGCGCACACCCTGCTGGCCGAAGCGCGCGCCGCCCAGCACATGCGCGGCCATGCGCCCATTAGGATAGACGCGCATTTCGCGCGGGCCGAACAGGAGCCCCGGTTCGCCGATATCATGCACGGCTTGCTGGTCCTCGGGCGACAGCCGTGTGCGGATCCAGATGAAGCGACGGTTGGGATCAGTGAAGCGGGCTGCCATACGATCGGCATCAATATCGGGGAAGATGCGCGCCAGTTCATGCGCCGCGCGCACCGGATCGACCATGCGCCGCGTTTCGGCATAAAGGGCATGCGTGGGCAGGTTTGTCGCCAGAACACGGCCATGACGATCGATGATATCGGCCCGCGCACTGGAAATATCCTCGGCGATGCCGCGCGACAATTCCAACGGCTCGGTCGCGGCCAGAAGTCCCATCCGGGCGCCCAGAATGCCAAAAGCGCAGACGAACATCAGCGCCAGCAGCACCAGCCGCCCTTCGGCGCGACCGCGTGCGCGGTCGCGTTCGGCCTCTTGCCGCAAACGCCGGTTCTCACGCTCGATCAGATCGGGGTTTTCCCCGGTTTCGCGGGCCTTGAGGACGCGCGCGAGCGGGCGCAGGGGCGTGCGGATCATGGGGTGTCGTCCTCCTCATCCTCATCGGTCAGGTATCTGATGGCCCCGAAAACCTCGATACCTTCAATCACACTCGACCGATGCTCGGGCAGCGGATAGGCGATCTGGCCGATCTCGCCAAAATGATCGCCCGATATCGGCACCAGTTTGAGCCGCTCGAAATTCACGTCGACCAGCGAGCGCAACCGGTCGGGGCGGTTGAGATAAGCCCATTCGGCACGCTGGATGCGGATGGCCTCGTTGAGCGAGACGATTTCGCGCTGCAGGGCACTGCGCTCGTTCATCGCCTGCTGGGTGAGGTGATTCTCGCGATAGGCCCAGGCAGCAAGGGCGATCACGGACATTGCGGTAAGGAGATAGAGCAAACTTCGCATCGCGATTAACCTATTGGCTTCATGTCAATATTCGGGAGTCCGAGTGCGGCGCGGTCGACTGGTCCTGCCGGGGCGTCCAGTCGCTCGGCGAGGCGCAGCCGCGCCGAACGCGCGCGGGGGTTGGCGGCCAGTTCCTGCGTATTGGCCGTGATGCCGCGCTTCTCGATCAGGCGGAAGCGAGGCGCATCCTCGGGGGTTTCGGGTGCGTAGCGGTTCGCGCGCCCGCCCTGCCCGGCCCGCAAGCTGAGAAAGCGCTTCACGATCCGGTCTTCGAGCGAGTGAAAGCTGACCACGGCGAGCTTGCCACCGGGCTTGAGCGCGCGCTCGGCGGCTTCGAGCCCGTCAACAAGGGCGTCAAACTCGGCATTGACGGCGATTCGCAGCGCCTGAAAGCTGCGTGTGGCCGGATGGCTCTGCCCCGGTTTCGGACGCGGCAGGCAGGCCGAGATTATTTCGGCGAGCTGCAGAGTGGTCTCGATCGGCGCCTCTTCACGAGCGCGGATGATCGCGCGGGCGATGCGGCGCGACGCGCGTTCCTCGCCATAGTGGTAGAGAATGTCAGCCAGCGCCGCTTCTTCAGCATGGTTGACGAGGTCGCGCGCTGAAGGCCCCTCCTGCGCCATGCGCATGTCGAGCGGGCCGTCTTTGGCGAAGGAAAAGCCGCGCTCGGGCTGGTCTAGCTGCATGGAGGAGACACCCAGATCGAGCACCACACCATCGAGCAGGCCGTCGGCATGCTGGTCAAGTTCGGCGAAATTGCCTGCCACCAGGCGCAGCCGCGCGCCATATTCCCTGCCCCAGTCCCGCGCCATCTTGAGCGCCAGCGGATCACGGTCCACACCGATGACCTGCCCGGCGCCAGCGTCGAGCAGCGCCCGCGCATAGCCCCCCGCGCCAAGGGTCCCATCGAGCCAGATGCCCCGGATCGGAGCAAGTTTCGCGAGGATGGGCGCGATCAGAACGGGGATATGCGGGGATGATGCCGCGTCCTGCATCACGGGTCCTGCGGTTCGGTTTCGGTCTTGGCATAGAGAATGCGCGGATCGTAATCGGGGCCGAGGTCTTCGTCTTCGTCGTCCTCATCCTCGGCAAAGACAATATCGTAGGTCTCGTTCTTCCAGATCTGGAAATGATCGTTCATCCCCATGAAGCGCGCCTTCTCGTCCGGGATCAGCTCCAGCTTGTCGCGCAGACCCTGCGAGAGGATGATCCGCCCGTCCTCATCGATCTGGGCCTCTTGCGAATGGGCGTGATAGATGCGTTCCAGACGCTTGCGCGTGCGCGAGCCGGGTGGGAGCTGGTCGATATTGCGGTCAATCTCTTCCATCGCGCGAATCGTGAAACAGTCCAGGCGTTTTTGATATTTCAGCCCGTAGACGATGATGAAATTCGGGCGCTGGCCTTCGGACCACGCCGGGTCACCCTGCTCGATCACGCGGCGGAACGTCGCCGGGACCGACACGCGGCCCTTTCCATCCACCTTCTGGTGGTGTGTGCCTCTGAACTTCGGTGCCACGTCCGGGCGTCCTTGTCCGTTTGATGCGCCCTGAAACACTGGGCGCTGAAATGAAAACGGCGGATCGAGCTGCTGCCACTGCCCGATCCGCCGACTGTCCCATCGCTGGGTGCCCGGTTGGCGCTCGCTCCTTGGGGGGAGGGGGATGCTGCTCGCGAGCGCGCCGGATCTCTTTCTTCAAGATAAAGCGGGTGCCTGTATGAAACCGTTGCCTCTGTGGGGTCTTTGTGCCCCTTGCTGCCCGTTTATCTTGTCTAATGGGATGCCATGGAACTGCATGGTCGGCAAGAAAAAAGATCGATTGATTGCGTGCAGCCTGCCTAAAGTTTTTCAGAAGTTACCCACAGCCCATTGTGGACAACATACGGAATTCCCCAAATATTGTTAGAACATAAACAGAACTAGACGAGATGAGGACGAATTTTCCAGCATTCTAACTCTGATTATCCGGGTTCCATAAGATTCAGAAAACTTCTGATCATTGCATAAGTTGTGACCATTTCACCACAGATTTGCGCCCCAGAAGCAAGGTCACAAACAGAATCACAGGAAAAAACGGCATCGTGAATCGCGAATCACAGCGATTCACGGACGAGTGATTCGACGCCTGCAAGCGCCCCAATTGAATTCCGTAAGATTCCAGATGTGCCCTGATCTTGCCCGGGACGGAGCTCAGAGCACCTCGATGAGACGTGCGGCCATGCGCTCATAGGCCTTGGCGACCGGGCTGTCGGTCGCGGCAACCGGCACGCCACCATCGCCTGCCAGTCGCACTTCGACGCTAAGCGGCAATTCACCCAGAAACGGCAGGCCCTGCTTCTCGGCCTCGCGACGCACGCCGCCTTCGCCGAAGATATGCTCTTCATGGCCGCATTTGGGGCAGATGAAGGTCGACATATTCTCGATCAGCCCCAGCACCGGGGTCTTGAGCGTCTGAAAGGCGCGCAGTGCCTTGCGCGCGTCGAGCAGCGCTACATCCTGCGGGGTCGAGACGACAATCGCGCCGCGCACGTCGAATTTCTGGCATAGGGTCAGTTGCACATCACCCGTGCCCGGCGGCATATCCACCAAAAGCACATCCAACTCGCCCCATTCGACCTGGGTCAAAAGCTGTTGCAGCGCGCCCATCAGCATCGGGCCACGCCAGATCACGGCATCGCCTTCCTTCAGCATCAGCCCGATCGAGATCATGGTCACGCCATGCGCCTTGAGCGGGATGATGGTCTGACCATCGGGCGAGGCAGGCCTGCGGTCCACGCCCATCATCCGCGGTTGGCTGGGGCCGTAGATATCGGCATCGAGCAGACCGACGCGCAATCCATGACGCGCAAGCGCTACTGCAAGATTGGACGAGACGGTTGATTTGCCCACACCCCCCTTGCCCGAGCCAATGGCGATCAGATGCCGCACGCTCGGCACATCCTGCTTGCCCGGCGTGTTGGTCGGATGACGCCCGAGCTTGAAGGCAGGGGCAGGCTTTTTCGGGTCCGCGGCGGGGCCATGGGCAGTGAGCGCGACCGAGACACGATCCACGCCCTCCAGCGCCTGAACTGCGGCCTCGGCTTCGCCG
Organism: Paracoccaceae bacterium; assembly: GCA_007134865.1. Classification (GTDB taxonomy): domain Bacteria; phylum Pseudomonadota; class Alphaproteobacteria; order Rhodobacterales; family Rhodobacteraceae; genus Roseinatronobacter. The sequence goes on from SLJW01000020.1 coordinate 16,324, forward strand.
CGCACCGATGAAAGCGCGCGAGCCTGTTCGGGGTTCTCGGTTTCGATCACGAAACGGACAGCGCCACCTTCGACCACAAGCGCCCGCACAAGATCGCGCGCCACCAGATCCCCCCCATCGGGGAGTTTCACGGTGCGCAGCCTCTCGAGAACTTCGTCGCGGGTCACTGTCATGTCGATCATTCCTTTCGCCTCGCCCTGTAAATGCGCATTCCGACCCTCACGACAAGGGGCAGTACCGTGCATTCCGGTTTGCGCCTGCGCCAAGGTCATGCAAATGTGGCGAAACTGCCATGCCTCCGAGATCCAGACTCATGCAAGACTGCCTGTTCTGCAAAATCGCTGCCGGGGATTTGCCCGCCCATGTCCTATACGAGGATGCGCATGTCATGGCCTTTCTCGACCTGCACCCGATCCGCGAAGGCCATGCATTGGTCATTCCGAAAGAACACCATGTCTGGTTCGAGGACCTGCCCGAGCCACTGGCCACGCGGATCACCACCTGTGCGCAGCGGATCGCGCGCGCGATGAAGCGGATCTATGCGGTCGAGCGTGTGTCGCTGTTCTACACCGGGATTCATGTGCCGCATGCGCATGCCCATGTCGTGCCCATGCACCATGTGCATGACGTGACTTCACAGGCTTACTTGCAGGACGGGCTTGAGGCTTTCAGCGCGCCACCGCGTTTGGCAACCGAGAAAATGCAGGAAATCGCTTCAAAGTTGCGCAAAGATCTGTAAAATCGCTCATATGCAGGGAATGCGTTTTATCTTTGCAAGCGCTTTGGGCGCGAGCCGATTATTTGGCGTAAAAATTGGACAATTCCAAGATTACCTAGCGTAAACATGCGCCTAACGCATAGCCGCAATGCAGCAATAATCATTGTGCAGCCGCAGCGAGAGGCTATCTTTGCTTCAACAGCGCAAGACAGATGTCAGCGCTCCGAGACGAAGGTAGCACAACGATGGCTCACATTGCCGAAACACTGAGCAGCCAGCGCCAAAGCGGTATCATTGCCGGCGCCTTGGCCCAACTCTCCGACCGCATCGCGCGTCGTCGAGTGTATAACAAAACATATACCGAGCTTGCACAATTGAGCACGCGCGAACTGGACGATCTTGGTATCAGCCGGTCGATGATCTCGCGCCTCGCTCATGAGGCAGCTTACGGGAAATGACAGTTTTCGGGCCCCTCTCCTCCTCCCTGGGGTCTGATTGCGACGGTGGCCACTCCTCCTCCCTTGGTCACCGTCACACTTTCCGGACAGGGCGACTCGCGCTCTGAACCGGTCAAAAGACGCCCGCACCCTCCTCCTCCCTCGGGTGTGGACGTGAGAAGCGCCTTGGCCCTCCTCCTCCCTGGCCAGTGCGTTTCGTGATTACCGGGCCTTCGGGTCCAAAGATTGCAAGGGCCCTCTCCTCCTCCCTGGGGTCTTGCAAATTCGGCGGCAGCCCCCTCCTCCTCCCTGGGGCTGTCGCCTTTTTCATTTTCGCGAAGCTTCAGAACGGCACGTCATCTGCCTGCGCAGCAGGGACGACGAATTTCGCCACGATATGGCGTGGGCCGGATTTCTCGAACTCGATGAAGAGCTTGTCACCTTCGACCGAGGCGACGCTGCCATAACCAAATTTCTGGTGAAACACGCGCTCGCCGGGCTCGAAAGCCGGGCTCGCGGTCGCGTCGATGACCATCTCGCGCGCCTCGCGCGGCTGGCCCATGCCGCGCGCACTTGCCGCCTGCAACCGCCGCCATCCCGGAGAGTTATAGACATCGGCGCGGGTCGCACGGTCCTCGATATTGCTGGCGGCACTGGCCATGCCCCCACCATAAAGCCCCGGCGGAGTCAGCAGCTCGACATGCTCGGCGGGCAATTCATCGACAAAGCGCGAGGGCATCTGCGATTGCCACTGGCCATAAACCCGCCGGTTGGCCGCGAAACTGATCGTGCAGAGCCGCTCGGCGCGTGTGATCCCGACATAAGCCAGCCGCCGCTCTTCCTCGAGCCCCTTGAGGCCGGATTCGTCCATCGAGCGCTGCGAAGGAAACAGCCCATCTTCCCAGCCCGGCAGGAACACCACAGGGTATTCCAGCCCCTTGGCACCATGCAGCGTCATGATCGTGACCTTGGCCTCGGCGGCGTCGCTGTCATTATCCATGATCAGCGCGATATGTTCGAGAAAGCCTTGCAGATTGTCGAATTCTTCCAGCGCCTTGACCAGTTCCTTGAGGTTCTCCAGCCGCCCCGGCGCCTCGGGCGTCTTGTCGTTGAGCCACATCTCGGTATAGCCCGATTCCTCGAGAATCTGCTCGGCCAATTCGATGTGTGACTGCGCATTAGAAGCGGCTTCATAGCTTTCGACTGCTATCCCAACATCGTCATCATCGATTATCAGAGTGTCATCATTTGCTACCGGGACAACTGGTCCCACAACCGCCGCATGCCATCGCGCAATCCCCTCGATCAGCGCGCGGAGCTGCCCTGCCCCCTTGCCCTTGATCTCGCCCGCCTCGACCGCAAGCGCCGCCCCCTGCACCAGCGACACGCCATTTGCCCGCGCAAAACGCTGGATCACCTGCTGCGCCTTGTCACCCAGGCCGCGTTTGGGGGTGTTCACGATCCGCTCGAAAGCCAGATCATCACTGGGGCTGACAGCCAGCCGGAAATAGGCCAGCGCGTCGCGAATCTCCATGCGTTCATAGAAACGCGGACCGCCGATGACGCGATACGGCAGACCGATGGTCAGAAAACGATCCTCGAACGCGCGCATCTGGTGGCTTGCGCGCACCAGAATCGCAATCTGGTCCAGACTGAACGGGTCGAGCCCGCGTGTGCCGCGTGACAGGTCCTCGATCTGCTCGCCGATCCAGCGCGCCTCTTCCTCGCCGTCCCAATGGCCGATCAGGCGGACCTTCTCGCCATCCCGCGCCTCGGTCCAGAGCGTCTTGCCCAGCCGCCCCTCATTGGCGGCAATCACCTGACTGGCGGCGGCCAGAATATGCGGGGTGGAGCGGTAATTCTGTTCCAGCCGCACCACCTGCGCGCCCTCGAAATCACGCTCGAACCGCAGGATATTGCCCACCTCGGCCCCGCGCCAGCCATAGATCGACTGGTCATCATCACCCACGCAGCAGATATTGCGATGCGCCGAGGCCAACAGCCGCAGCCAGAGATATTGCGCGACATTGGTGTCCTGATACTCGTCCACCAGAATATAGCGAAACCGTTTCTGATAAGTTTCCAGCACATCCGGATGCGCCTGAAAGATGCTGACGCAATGCAGCAGCAGATCCCCGAAATCACAGGCATTCAGCGTTTTCAGCCGCTCCTGATAGGCGGCATAAATCTCGGTGCCGCGATTGTTGAAGGCCGACGCTTCGGATGAGGGCACCTGCTCGGGCCGCCAGGCGCGGTTCTTCCACTGGTCGATGATCGAAGTCATCAGCCGCGCGGGCCAGCGCTTTTCGTCGATATTCGCCGCGACGATCAATTGCTTGAGCAGGCGCAACTGGTCGTCGCTGTCCAGAATCGTGAAATTCGATTTCAGCCCGACAAGCTCGGCATGGCGGCGCAAGAGTTTCGCGCTGATCGAATGAAAGGTGCCAAGCCAGGGCATCCCCTCGACCGCCTCGCCCAGATAGCCGCCAACGCGCAGCTTCATCTCGCGCGCGGCCTTGTTGGTGAAGGTAACGGCGAGGATCTGCGACGGCCATGCCCTACCGGTGTTCAGCAGATGCGCGATTCGCGCCGTCAGTGCCTTGGTCTTGCCAGTGCCCGCGCCCGCCAGCATCAGCACCGGCCCGTCCAGCGCCTCGACCGCCTGTCGCTGCGCTTGGTTCAGCCCGTCGAGATAGGGCGCGGGACGCGCGGCCATGGCGCGGGCGGAGAGGGGCAGATCGGTGTTGAAATCGCTCATGGTCGCGAGTCTAGCGCGACATGTCGGAAAGGGGAAGCTGTGTTCCTTTATTGTTCCTTATTGATGGCAGAAATTCGTAGCGCCGCGCTCTGCGCGGCGGCGGACAGATCGAAATGTGACGAAACCTTACAGCCGCTTTACCGCAGCGCAGAAATCGGTCTACTTGTCTCACCGATTGATGCGCCTTGCGGGAAAAAGGGACAGCCATGGCCGAATTCAAGAAGATCCTCGTTGCCAATCGCGGTGAAATCGCTATCCGGGTGATGCGCGCCGCCAATGAACTCGGCAAACGCACAGTTGCGGTCTATGCCGAAGAGGACAAGCTGGGCCTGCACCGTTTCAAGGCCGATGAAGCCTATCGGATCGGCGAGGGGCTGGGGCCGGTCGCGGCCTATCTCTCGATTGACGAGATCATCCGGGTGGCGAAGGAGTCGGGCGCCGATGCGATCCATCCGGGCTATGGCCTCCTGTCGGAAAACCCGGCACTGGTTGATGCCTGTGCCGAGAATGGCATCACCTTCATCGGCCCCAAGGCCGAGACCATGCGCGCGCTGGGTGACAAGGCCAGCGCGCGGCGCGTAGCCATCGAGGCGGGCGTGCCGGTCATTCCGGCAACCGAAGTGCTGGGCGATGACATGGAGGCGATCCGCGCCATGGCCGAGGAGATCGGCTATCCGCTGATGCTCAAGGCAAGCCATGGCGGTGGCGGTCGGGGCATGCGTCCGATCCACTCCGCCGACGAGGTCGAGGCGAAAGTGCGCGAGGGCCGCCGCGAAGCCGAGGCCGCCTTCGGCAATGGCGAGGGCTATCTGGAAAAGATGATCACCCGCGCGCGCCATGTCGAGGTGCAGCTTCTGGGCGACCTGCATGGCAATCTCTATCACCTCTATGAGCGCGACTGCACTGTTCAGCGGCGCAACCAGAAAGTCGTCGAACGCGCCCCCGCCCCCTATCTGAGCGAGGAACAACGCGCCGAGATCTGCGAGCTGGGCCTGAAGATCGGGCGCGCGGTGGGGTATCAGAACGCGGGCACCGTCGAATTCCTGATGGATATGGACACGGGCGCCTTTTACTTCATCGAGGTCAACCCGCGCATTCAGGTCGAGCACACAGTCACCGAGGAAGTGACGGGGATAGACATCGTCAAGGCGCAGATCCGCATCGCCGAAGGGGCGACGCTTTCGGATGCGACCGGCACACCCAGTCAGGGCGACGTGACGCTATCGGGCCATGCGCTGCAATGCCGCGTCACGACCGAAGACCCGCTGAACAATTTCATCCCGGATTACGGGCGGTTGACGGCCTATCGTTCGGCCACTGGCATGGGGATCCGGCTTGATGGTGGCACGGCCTATGCCGGCGGCGTGATCACGCGTTATTACGATTCGCTTCTCGTCAAGGTGACGGCCTGGGCCCCCACGCCCGAGGAAGCCATCGCACGGATGGACCGCGCCTTGCGCGAATTCCGCATCCGCGGGGTCAGCACCAATATCGCCTTTGTCGAGAACCTGCTGAAACACCCGACCTTTCTCGACAACAGCTATACGACGACCTTTATCGACACGACCGAAGACCTGTTCCAGTTCCGCAAGCGGCGCGACCGGGCGACCAAGATCCTGACCTATATTGCCGATATCACCGTGAACGGGCACCCCGAGACCGCGGGCCGCCCCTTGCCAGCGGCGGGCGCGCGCACACCCGTCGCCCCGAAAGTGTCTGGAACGCCGCCGCGCGGGGTCAAGCAGATCCTCGATGAGGAAGGGCCGCAAGCCGTGGCCGACTGGATGGCCGCGCAAAAACAGCTTCTGCTGACCGACACCACCATGCGCGATGCGCATCAGTCGCTGCTGGCCACCCGGATGCGCTCGATCGACATGATCCGCATCGCCCCGGTCTATGCTCATAGACTGCCGCAACTCTTCAGCATGGAATGCTGGGGCGGGGCTACCTTCGATGTGGCCTATCGTTTCTTGCAGGAATGCCCATGGCAGCGCCTGCGCGACCTGCGCGCCGCGATGCCGAATCTGATGACACAAATGCTGCTGCGCGCCTCGAACGGCGTGGGCTACACGAATTACCCTGACAATGTGGTGCAGTTTTTCGTGCGTCAGGCCGCCGAGACCGGGGTGGATGTGTTCCGCGTTTTCGACAGTCTCAACTGGGTCGAGAACATGCGCGTGGCCATGGATGCAGTGATCGAGGCGGAGAAGGTCTGTGAAGGCACGATCTGCTACACCGGTGATATCCTGAACCCGGATCGCGCGAAATATGACCTGAAATATTACATCGCCATGGGCAAGGCGCTGCGCGATGCGGGCGCGCATGTGCTTGGGCTGAAGGATATGGCGGGGCTGCTGAAACCCGCGAGCGCGCGGATGCTGATCAAGGCCCTGAAGGAAGAGGTCGGCCTGCCGATCCATTTCCACACGCATGACACGGGCGGCATCGCCGGCGCGACGATTTTGGCTGCCGCCGAGGCGGGTGTGGATGCGGCTGATGCGGCGATGGATGCGCTCTCGGGCAATACCTCACAGCCGACGCTGGGCTCGATCGTCGAGGCGCTGCGCTTTACCGAACGCGATACCGGCCTTGATATGGGCGCGATCCGCCAGATTTCGGATTACTGGGAGTCGGTGCGCGCGCAATATGCAGCATTTGAGTCGGCGCAGCAGGCGCCCTCGTCGGAGGTCTATCTGCACGAAATGCCGGGCGGACAGTTCACAAATCTCAAGGCGCAGGCGCGCTCGCTTGGTCTGGAAGAGCGCTGGCCCGAGATTGCCCGCACCTATGCCGATGTGAACATGATGTTCGGCGATATCGTCAAGGTGACGCCCTCCTCCAAGGTGGTCGGGGACATGGCGCTGATGATGATCAGCCAGGGATTGACCCGCGCCGATGTCGAAAACCCTGAGAAGGACGTGAGTTTTCCGGAGTCCGTGCTCGACATGCTGCGCGGCAATCTGGGCCAGCCGCCGGGGGGATGGCCCGAGGGGATCCTGCGCAAGGTGCTGAAAGACGAGAAACCTATCACGGATCGGCCCGGCAAGCATCTGGAGCCGGTCGATCTGGAGGCGGTGCGCGCGCAACTGAGTGCTGATCTGGAGGGCTTCAAGGTCGATGACGAGGACCTGAATGGCTATCTGATGTATCCGAAAGTCTATCTCGATTACATGGGTCGCCACCGCATCTATGGCCCCGTCCGCGCGCTGCCCACGCGGACCTTTTTCTACGGGATGGAGTCGGGCGAGGAGATTTCGGCCGAGATCGACCCTGGCAAGACGCTGGAGATCCGGCTGATCACGGTGGGTGAGACCGCCGATGATGGCGATGTGAAAGTGTTCTTCGAACTCAACGGCCAGCCGCGCACGATCCGCGTACCCAATCGCGAGGTCAAGGCCAAGACGGCGCAGCGCGCCAAGGCGGATGCCGGCAACCCGGCGCATGTCGGCGCGCCGATGCCGGGTTCGGTGGCCTCGGTCACTGTGAGCGCCGGGGCGAAGGTAAAGCCGGGCGATCTGTTGCTGACCATCGAGGCGATGAAGATGGAGACCGGGCTGCATGCCGACCGGGAGGCCGTGGTCAAGGCGGTGCATGTCGCGGCGGGCACGCAGATCGAGGCGAAGGATCTCTTGGTCGAATTCGAGGCGTGAGAGGGTGTGCCAAGACAGGGGGCATCGAGCCCCCCTGTCTTGGCGCTGCCGCGGCTCAACCGCAAATGTTCAGAGATAACTGCGCACAAGCGCCTCGGAGATCAGCCGCCAGCCATCGGCAATGACGAAGAAGGAGAGCTTGAAGGGCAGCGACACGATGGCGGGCGGTACCATCATCATGCCCATCGACATCAGCACCGCCGCGACCACCAGATCAATGATCAGGAATGGCAGGAAGATCAGAAACCCGATCTGAAAGGCCCGCGCGATCTCGCTTAGCATGAAGGAAGGCACCAGTAGCGAGAGCGGCGCCTCCGGCGCGAG
>SLJW01000111.1 GCA_007134865.1 Paracoccaceae bacterium
CGGGTGAGGAGCCTGCACGGACCGGGTGCTGATCCGTTGCGTCGCTTTTGAGTATTTTTGGCAAGAAAATGAAGCGTTACTGCAGGCCCAGTTCCGCGAGCGCGGCATCGAGTTCGGGGGGTAGGCGGTCATCGCCCTTGCGCGCACGGGGCAGATCGGGGGGCGCGTCTGCGGGCTTGAGGTAGCGCCAGCCCTGAAACGGCCGCTTGGGGGCGGCAGCGGTGCGGATGATGTCGGGGTCGAGAACGATGCCGCAGCGGGTGATGCCATCGCCGCCCTGAACCTCATCAAGCCGCAGGATACGCTGGCGCGCCAGCACGACGCCCTTGAACACCCAGTAGAGCGATCCGCCCGCAAGGATCTCCTCCGCGCGCCGCGGCCACATGCGGGTGACATGGCGGGGCAGGCCATCGGGCCCCTTGGCGCGCGGGTTTGCCTGCCATGTGATCAGGTCCTCGACCTGTTCGGCGCCGACGCAAAGCTTGATGAGATGGATCGGATCAGGCATCGCGAACATTATAGCGGGACGGTTGCGCGCGGCAAGGGGCGCAATGGCATTGACCGAACCCATCTGCGGGCGTATCTTGTAGGCTTTCCGCTGTCTGACCCTACAGGATGCGCCGCATGAGCCGTTTTGCTGCTCCGATTGCCGAACAGATCTGGGATATGAAATATCGGCTCAAGGCAGCCGATGGCACGGCGCTCGACCTGAGCGTCGAGGATAGCTGGCGTCGGGTTGCACGGGCATTGGCTGTAGTCGAGGCAGAGCCCGAACTCTGGGAAGACAGGTTCTATGCCGCGCTCGAGGATTTCCGTTTTCTGCCTGCAGGCCGCATTGCTGCCGGGGCCGGGACCGAGCGCAATGTGACGCTGTTCAATTGCTTCGTCATGGGCACCATCCCCGATTCGATGGGCGGCATTTTCGAGATGCTGAAAGAGGCCGCGCTGACCATGCAGCAGGGCGGCGGGATCGGCTATGACTTCTCGACCATCCGACCCAAGGGCGCGCCCGTTGCGGGGGTGGCGGCGGATGCCTCGGGGCCCTTGTCCTTCATGGATGTCTGGGATGCGATGTGTCGCACGATCATGTCGGCGGGCTCGCGCCGGGGCGCGATGATGGCGACCATGCGCTGTGACCACCCGGATATCGAAGCGTTCATCACCGCCAAGCAGGACGCCGCGCGGCTGCGGATGTTCAACCTCTCGGTGCTGGTGACCGATCCGTTCATGGACGCGGTCAAGGCGGATGCGCCCTGGGATCTGAGCTTCGAGGGAAGGGTCTATCACACTGTTCAGGCGCGCGACCTGTGGAACCGGATCATGCGCGCGACCTATGACTATGCCGAACCCGGCGTTATCTTCATCGACCGGATCAATGCCGCGAATAACCTGCAGTATTGCGAGACGATCAGCGCGACCAATCCTTGTGGTGAGCAGCCGCTGCCGCCCTATGGCGCGTGCCTGCTGGGGTCGGTCAATCTGGCGCGACTGGTGCGGGAACCGTTCACCGAGGCCGCTGCGCTGGATATGGACGCGCTCGATGATCTGGTGCGCGTGGCCGTGCGGATGATGGACAATGTCGTCGATGCCTCGCGCTTCCCGCTTGAGGCGCAGGCGCGCGAGGCGGAGGCCAAGCGCCGCATCGGGCTGGGGGTGACAGGGCTGGCGGATGCGCTGATCCTCTGCGGGCTGCGCTATGGCTCGGATGCGGCCGTGGCGCGGACCGAGGAATGGATGCACGCGATTGCACGCGCAGCCTATCTCGCCAGTGTCGATCTGGCGCGCGAGAAGGGGGCGTTTCCGCTGTTCGATGCCGAGGCCTTCCTTGCCTCGGGCACGATGCGCGGCATGGATGACGATGTGCGCAACGCGATCCGCGCGCATGGCATTCGCAATGCGTTGCTGACCTCGGTCGCACCGACGGGCACGATCAGCCTCTATGCGGGCAATGTCAGCTCGGGCATCGAGCCGGTCTTTGCCTTTGAATACACGCGCAAGGTGCTGCAGAAGGATGGCGCGCGCACAGAAGAGACAGTCGAGGATTACGCTGTCCGGCTCTGGCGCGAGATGCATGGCGATGCGCCCCTGCCGGAATATTTCGTCAATGCGCAGACGCTCTCGCCGATGGACCATGTGCGCATGCAGGCGGCGGCGCAGAAATGGGTGGACTCCTCCATCTCCAAGACCATCAACTGTCCGGAAGATATCAGCTTCGACGATTTCAAGGATGTCTATCTCGCTGCCTGGGATATGGGCTGCAAGGGCTGCACCACCTATCGCCCCAATGATGTGACAGGCTCGGTGCTTTCGGTGGCGGAAACCTCGGAGGCGGCCCCCGAGGCCGATGCCGGGGCCGATGTGGTCTATCTCTCCACCCCCTTCGACCGGCCCGAGGCGCTGGAGGGGCATACCTACAAGCTGAAATGGCCGGGATCGGAACATGCGATCTATGTCACCATCAACGACACGGTCATCAACGGCCACCGCCGCCCCTTCGAGATTTTCATCAACTCCAAGAACATGGAGCATTTCGCCTGGACCGTGGCGCTGACGCGGATGATCTCGGCGGTGTTCCGGCGGGGGGGCGATGTGTCTTTTGTGGTCGAGGAGTTGAAGGCCGTGTTCGACCCGCGCGGCGGTGCCTGGGTGGAAGGGCGCTATATTCCGTCGATCCTTGCGGCCATTGGGGGCGTGATCGAGCAGCATCTGGTGCGCATCGGCTTTATCGCGGGCGAGGGGCTGGGGCTGAAGACTGACCCCAAGGCGCGGCGTCTGGCCGTGGGCGAAGGGCCGCGCGGGGCACCCTGTCCGGCCTGTTCGGCCTATGAGATGGTGATGATCGAAGGCTGCATGACCTGCCGCGCCTGCGGCCATTCGAAATGCGACTGAGGCGCGGTTGAAGGTCACGCTCAAGCAACTCGCCTATTTCCGCGCGCTGGCCGAGGCGCGCAATTTCGGCCGCGCAGCCGAGATGGTGAACGTCACGCAGCCGGCCTTGTCCATGCAGATCAAGGAGTTGGAGGGCGTTCTTGGAGTATCACTGGTCGAGCGTCTGCCGCGCGACATACGCCTGACTCCTGCCGGGCGCGCGGTGTTGGAGCGCGCCGAACGTGTGCTGAGCGAGGCCGTGGAGCTGGAGGCCAGCGCGCGCCAGCAGAAGCTGGAAGGACCGCTGCATCTGGGCATGATCCCGACGGTCGCGCCCTATCTGCTGGGCGATCTTCTGGCGCGGCTGCGCACTGCCGATATCACCCGCGAATTGCGCCTGCGTGAGGCGCTGACCGCCGATCTGCTCACCGGTCTGCGCGAGGGGCGGCTCGATGCGGTGGTGCTGGCCGATCCGCCCTCTGCACCCGACCTAATCGGTTTGCCGCTCTTCGCTGACAGGTTTCTGCTGGCGGGCTCGCAGGGGCGCCTGGCGGCGCTTGGCAAGGGGGCGGACGCGTTGCGTCCGCATGCGCTCAACCCCGAGCATCTACTGCTGCTTGATGACGGGCATTGCCTCGCCGACCAGGCGCTGGAATTCTGCGCGCTCGACCGCCGCCAGACAAGGCTCGATCTGGGCGCGACGACATTGAGCACGCTTTGCGGGCTGGTCGCGCAGGGGTTCGGGCTGACCTTTCTGCCCGAGATTGCCGTGCCCGCTGAATGCGCCGCAACCCCCGGGCTGCATCTGCGGCGCTTCGATGCCCCCGAACCCGCCCGCGCTTTGGTGCTGGTGCGGCGCGCCAGCAGCGATGGCGGGGCGTGGTTTGACGAGCTTCACGCGCATCTGCTGGCCGTGGGTCAGGCTGTGCTCGCGCGCGCCTGCGCCACGGTGCCACCGGCTGCGACATGACGCGCATGCATGGCGGGATTGCCCTGATAGCGTTGTTTTTCTGACTCTATAAGGCTATGTCACAATCAAGCCAGCATCCTTGAGGAGGGGGCCGCATGCGCGACCTGAAACTGCCCGATCAGCGCCACCCTGAAAAGGCGCATCGCCCGCCCCAGAGCCAGCCGAAAAAACCCGACTGGATCCGCGTCAAGGCCCCCGGCGGCAAAGCCTATGCCGAGACGCACAAGATCATGCGCGAACACAAGCTCACCACCGTGTGTGAGGAGGCGGGCTGCCCCAATGTAGGTGAGTGCTGGAGCCAGGGTCATGCCACAATGATGATCATGGGCGAGATCTGCACGCGCGGTTGCACCTTCTGCAATGTCGCCACCGGCCGCCCCGATGCGCTGGACGCGTTCGAGCCGGGACGGGTGGCGCACGCGGTCGACAAGCTGGGGCTGAAACATGTGGTCATTACCTCGGTGGACCGCGATGATCTGGAAGATGGTGGGGCCGAGCATTTCGCCCAGACCATCCGCGCCGTGCGTCACCGCGCGCCCGAGACCACCATCGAGATCCTGACGCCGGATTTCCTGAAATGCCCGGCCTCGGCGCTGGAGAAGGTGGTCGAGGCGCGCCCCGATGTGTTCAACCACAATCTGGAAACCGTGCCCGGCCTCTACCCCGAAGTGCGCCCCGGCGCGCGCTATTTCCACTCGCTGCGCCTGTTGCAGCGGGTAAAGGAGCTGGACCCGGCGATGTTCACCAAATCGGGCATCATGGTGGGTCTGGGCGAGGACCGGCAAGGCGTGTTGCAGGTGATGGACGACATGCGCGCGGCGGATGTCGATTTCATCACCATCGGGCAATATCTGCAACCGACCTCGCGCCATCACCGGGTAGACCGCTTTGTCACGCCCGAGGAATTCAAATCCTACGAGAAAGCCGCCTGGGGCAAGGGGTTCCTGATGGTCTCGGCCACGCCGCTGACGCGGTCGAGCTATCACGCGGGTGAAGATTTCGCGCGGCTGCGTGCGGCGCGGCTGGAGAAGCTGGCAGGAGCCTGATCCGCAAGCCGATGCGCAGGGCCGCGCGGGCGGGTGCCTCCGGCGGGAGTATTTGGGGCAAGAAAATGACGACAGCTTTGCGCGCAGTGGTGTTCGATCTGGACGGCACGCTGATCCACTCTGCGCCGCAGATCTGGCGTGCGGCCAATCTGGTGCTGAGCGAGGCGGGTCTGCCCGAAGTGAGTTTCGCGCAGTCGCGCGATTTCATCGGACGGGGCGCGCGCGTCTTTGTCGAGCGGATGGAGCGGGCGGTCGCGGGCAGCAATGAGGCGGCGCGCACGGATCATCTGCATGCCCGCTTTCTGCATTATTATGAGCATGCGCATGAGGGCACGGAAGTTTATCCGCATGTGCCCGAGATGCTGGATGCATTTCGCGCGCAGGGGCTGGCGCTGGGGCTGTGCACCAACAAGCCGATGGGGCCAACGCGGGGCATGCTGGCCTATCTGGGCTGGACCGATGTGTTTGCATCCGTGATCGGGGGCGACTCGCTGCCCGTGGCCAAGCCCGACCCGGCGCCGCTTCTGGCCGTGCTGAGCGCGCTGGACTGCGCGCCCGGGCAGGTGGTCTATATCGGGGATAGCGAGACCGATGCCGAGACGGCAGCGCGTGCGGGGCTGTGTTTCGGGCTCTTTACCGAAGGCTATCGCAAGGGTCCGGTTGAGGCGCTGGCGCCGCAGTTTCATTTCAGCGATTACCGCGATCTGCCTGCCGCGCTGGCACAGATGCGTGCCGCATGAGCGCGCCGCGTCGCCCTTTGCCGCCGCCGCTGAAACTGCCCGAACCGGGGTTCGGGCGGCGCACGCCGCCCGCGCTTTTTGCGCCGCTGATGGGGCTGTTCGGGCTGGGGCTGGCCTGGCGGGCGGCGGGTTCGGCCTATGGCGCGCTGGAAGGGTTCGGGGACCTCATTCTCGGGGCAACGGCGCTGCTCTATCTGTTCGTTCTTGTTTCATGGTTGGCCAAGCCGCTACGGCGTCCGGGGGTGATCGGCGAGGAACTGCGCGTGTTGCCTGGGCGCACCGGGTTGGCGGCTGCCAGCCTCGGGCTGATGCTGCTGGCGACTGCGCTGGCGCCGCTCGCGCCATGGCTGGGCTTTGGTCTCGCGCTGCTCGCCTTTGTCCTGCATCTACTGCTGGTCGCCGCCTTCGTGCAGGCGCTGCGGCTCGGCCCGCCTGAGGGGCGCGTGGTCTCACCCGAGTTTCATCTTGTCTTTGTCGGTTTCATCATCGGCGGGCTGGCCGCCAATGCGCTTGGGGCGCATCTGATCGCGCAAACGTTGGTCTGGTTGATGCTGGTGCCTGCGGGGGTAATCTTTGCAGTCTCGTTCCTTCAGTTCCTGAAAGCGCGCCCGTCGGCGCCGCTGCGCCCGCTGCTCGCCATCCATCTGGCTCCGCTTTGCCTGTTCGCTCTGGTCGCGCATGGGGCCGGGATGGCGGTGGCGCCTGTCTTTGCAGCCCTTGCCGGGGCCATGTTCATTGTGCTGCTGATTTCCGTGCCATGGTTGACCCAGGCAGGGTTCACGCCGCTCTGGGGTGCGTTCACCTTTCCGCTGGCGGCCTTTGCCAATGTGCCGGTCACGCTCTCGGGCGGTGAGGGGCTGATGGGTATGGCTGCCGCAGGCGTGCTGGTGCTGGCAACAGGCGCAGTCGGCGTGATTGCCTGGCGCATCTTCCAGCTCTGGCCGGGGGGCAAGCTCGCGGCCAAGACCAACGCGGCCGAGGCTTAGGGCTTTTCATTTCCCGCCGGGCATGAAAAAGACCCCTGCCAAGCGGTTCAATCCTGAAGGAGTCGGATCATGGAGATTCGCGAGGCCCTGACCTTTGATGATGTGCTTCTGGTGCCAGCGGCCTCAAGGGTGCTGCCGACCCAGGCCGATACTTCGACGCAGGTCACGAAATCGATCCGGATGAATATTCCGCTGCTCTCCTCGGCGATGGACACGGTGACCGAGGCGCGGATGGCGATTGCCATGGCGCAGGCCGGAGGGATGGGGGTGATCCATCGCAATCTCGAACCCGATGAACAGGCGCAGGAGGTCCGGCGGGTGAAGCGGTTTGAATCGGGGATCGTCTATAACCCGATCACGCTGACGCCCGAGCAGACCCTGCGCGACGCCAAGGAATTGCAGGCGCGCTATAATGTGACCGGGTTTCCCGTAATCGACGAGTCGGGCCGCGTGCTGGGCATCGTGACCAATCGCGATATGCGTTTTGCCAGTGACGATTCGACCCCGGTCAAGGTGATGATGACTGCCGAGAACCTCGCCATCCTGCGTGAGCCAGCCGACCGGGACGAGGCGCGCTCGCTGATGCAAGCGCGGCGGATCGAGAAACTGCTGGTCACTGATGCCAAAGGTCGGCTTACGGGGCTCCTGACCTTGCGCGACATTGACCGCGCCGTACTGAACCCGACCGCCTGCAAGGATGAGTTGGGCCGCTTGCGCGTGGCGGCTGCGACGACCGTGGGTGATGCAGGTTTCGAGCGCTCGATGGCGCTGGTCGATGCCGGTGTCGATCTGGTGGTGATCGACACGGCGCATGGCCATTCCGAAGGCGTGGCCAAGGCGGTCGAGCGGATCAAGGCAGTCTCGAATTCGGTGCAGGTGGTGGCGGGGAATGTCGCCACGGGCGACGCCACCCGCGCGCTGATCGACGCAGGTGCGGATGCGGTCAAGGTGGGGATCGGGCCGGGTTCGATCTGCACGACGCGGGTTGTCGCCGGGGTGGGCATGCCGCAG
>SLJW01000213.1 GCA_007134865.1 Paracoccaceae bacterium
CCGCGCGATTCGCGTGGCACGACACTGGCCCGCTTTGCCCGCATCGCCCGGACAGAGGGGCCGCAGAAAGCGCCCCGCAAGTTGCTTGCACAGGCCCGCGCACGGGCCGACCAGCGGCTTGCAGCCTATGCCCGTATCGCGCGGGGCAAGCAGACCTGAAGCGCTATCCGTCGCGGAGTATTCCGTACCAAGTCGCAATTGGCTTCAGCCGGACCCCTCATCGCGGCCCGGCTCGTCGATGGGGTGCAAACTGAAGAATTCGCCCCGTTGCGCGGTCTCAATCCCGCACGACATAGACAGATTGTTTGGCATGGCGGACGACGCGCGCCGCATTCGGCCCTAGCAGATAATCCTTCGCCTCCGGGCGATGTGCGCCCATGACGATCACATCGACATCCAGCTTGTCGGCGGCGCGCAGGATCTCGTCATAAATATTGCCGTGCAGCACATG
The DNA here is from genome assembly GCA_007134865.1 of Paracoccaceae bacterium. GTDB lineage: Bacteria > Pseudomonadota > Alphaproteobacteria > Rhodobacterales > Rhodobacteraceae > Roseinatronobacter. The sequence continues at coordinate 452 of SLJW01000213.1, forward strand.
CGGATGCACTTCGACTGCATTGGGCACATTCTCGCGGACCCATTTCTGCAGCGCCTCGCCGAAACTGTGCAGGGCAGTCTGCTCGAAGCCCGCCTTGAAGAACGAGCCGACCAGCGACATTCCGAAATCGGGCAGCACGCTCACGACGTGCAATTCGCCGCCTCCGACCAGCATCTTCTGCGCCTCGGCCAGGGGCTTGATCCAGGAGACCGGTGAATTGAGGTCGATGGGCAGCAGGATTTTCTTGGCCATGCGGAGATCCTTTCCGTTCCAGGGTTCGAGCAGCAAGTGGGCGCAGAAAGGCCGCGCCGCAAGCTGGCCCTAGCTTACTGCAACAATCCCGAGAGCAGAATCTTTTTCGCGCGGGCCTCATTCGGCATACGCGCCCCGAACGGCTGCGCGCAACGCTATTCCTGCGCGCGCAGCACCTGTGCCGGTCGCACCGAAAGCGGGCGCAGGGCGAAGGCGAGACCGGCCAGCAAGGTCGCGATAATGCCGCCAAGAACGATGGCGATGGCCGAGATAGGCTCGAACTGGTAGCTCGCCTCCATCACGAACCGCATGACACCCCATGCAGCCAGCGCCGCCGCGCCCAGCGCCACGAGCCCCGCTGCCGCCCCCATCAGCGCTGCGCGCAGCGCAAAGCTGGCAAGGATGCGCCCGCGCGTGGCGCCCAGTGTCTTCATCACCGCCGCCTCGAATACTCGCGCCCGTTCACCCGCCGCTGCTGCACCGATCAGCACCACAAAACCCGTCAGCAACGTGGCAAGGGCTGCGTAGCGCGTAGCGGTGGCCATGGTCGAGAGCGCCTCTGTCACGCGCTCGGCAGCCTCGCGCACGCGGATCGCGGTGATGTTGGGGAACATGTTCGACAGGTCGCGCAGGATCGCACCTTCGGCAGCCTCAAGCGCGTAGACAGTTGCGATATGCGTGTGCGGCGCGGCGCGGATCGGCTCGGGCGAGAGCACCATCACGAAACCGATCCCGCCAGTCGAGAAATCGACCTCGCGCAGATTGGCGATTTCGGCGGTGATATCACGGCCAAGGATGTTCACGGTCACATTGTCCCCGACGCCGATGCCGAGGTCATTGGCCTGTTCGGCCCCGAAGCTGACCAGTGGCGGGCCCGAATAATCCTCGGGCCACCACTCACCCGCCGTCAGGCGGGTGCCCTCGGGTATTGTGGCCGAATAGGTCACACCCCGGTCGCCGCGCAGCACCCAATGGCCTGCGCGCGGATGCTCGCGCGCGGGAATGCCATTGAGCGCCGAGACGACGCCGCGCAACATCGGCGCGGTTTCGACCTTGTCGACATTCGGGTCTGCATCCAGTCGCGCGAGGAAGCCCGCCAACTGGTCATTCTGGATATCGAGGAAGAAATAGCTCGGCGCCCGGTCGGGCAGGTCTAGCGCGATGGCGCGGCGCAGGTTGCTGTCGATCTGGCCGACAGCGGCCAGCACGGTTAGCCCCAGCCCGAGCGATAGCACCACCGCCGTCGCTCCCTCGCGCGGGTTGCTGATAGCGCCCATTGCCATGCGCAGCGCCGTATGCCCGCGCAACGCGCGGGCGCGTCCGAGCCTGCGCGCAAGCGCGCGCACCAGAATGGCTGCCACGGTCAGTACAGCCAGCGCCCCGATCACCCCACCCGCCGTGGCGTAGGCCAAGAACGGGACAGCAGCGAACCAAGCGGTGATGCCAACCAGCACCCCCACCAGCGCCAAAGTCGCCACGAGATAGGGCCAGCGCGGCCAGCGCCCGCTGGCCTCGGCAATGCCGCGAAAGATCGCAGCGGCGCGCACTTCTTCGGTGCGGGCCAAGGGCCAGAGTGTGAAGATGAGCGCCGTCAGCGCGCCATAGATCGCGGCCTCGATCAGCGCGCGCGGGTGTAACCCGATCTCGAGATCGACGGGGATCTGATCGATCACCAGCGGCGCCACGGCAAATGGCACGATGGCCCCGAGGATCAGCCCCAGCACCAGCCCCAGCCCGGTCAGGACGCCGATCTGGAAGAAATACACCGCAAAGATCGTGCGGCTTTCGGCGCCAATGGTCTTGAGCGTGGCAATGACCTTGGTCTTGCCATCAAGATAGGTCCGCACCGCCGCCGAGACGCCGACGCCGCCCACGGCCAGACCAGCGATGCCCACCAACACAAGGAAGGACGACACGCGCTCGATCACCTGCCGGATCTGCGGCGCGGCGTTGCGGCTGTCGCGCCAGCGCACGCCCGCGCCGTCGAATTCGGCGTTTGCGATCGCCCGCGCCGCATCAAGGCTCTGGCCCGGCAGCAGCATCCGGTAATTTGTCTCATAGAGCGTGCCAGGGCCGAGCAGTTCAGCGCTCTCCAGCGCCTCGGCCCGCAGGATGGTGCGCGGGCCAAAGCCAAAATTCGCGCCCAGCCCGTCGGGCTCGCGGGTCAGATGGGCATTGAGGCGGAATTCCTGCACGCCAAGGCGGAACACATCCCCGAATTCCAGCCCCAGCCGCTCGGCGAGGATGCGCTCCATCACGGCACCGGGCAGCCCGTCGCGTTCGGCCAACGCTTCGGCCAGCGGCATCTCCGGCTCCAGCCCCACGCGCCCCACCAGCGGATAGGCCGAATCGACCCCCTTGACCTGCGTGACCGAGCGCTCGGAGGTCTCACCCTCGCCAGTGACGGCCATCGAGCGGAAATCGACGATTTCCGAGACCTCTGCCGCAAAAGCCTCCATCCATGCGCGCTCTTCCTCGGTCGCAAAGCGGTAGGTCATGCGCAATTCGGCATCGCCGCCCAGCAGCGTCGCACCCTCCCGCGCGAGGCCTGCGTCAATCGCGCCGCGGACCGAGCCCACTGCCGCAATTGCGCCCACACCGAGCGCGAGACAGGCAAGAAACACCCAAAACCCGCGCAAGCCCCCGCGCAGCTCGCGCTTGGCGATGTTCCAGGCCACATTCATTCGGCAGCCTCGGCACGTTTAACATCTTCGCCTGCAATGGACCCATCCGCCAGCCGGATCACCCGGTCACAGCGCGCAGCAAGGTCGGGCGCGTGGGTGACAAGAATCAGCGTCGCGCCGTGCCGGTCGCGCAGCCCGAAGAGCAGGTCCATGATCGTCTGACCATTCGGCCCGTCGAGATTGCCGGTCGGCTCATCCGCCAGCAGGATCGATGGGCGCGGCGCGGCAGCGCGCGCCAGTGCGACGCGTTGCTGCTCGCCGCCGGACATCTGCGCTGGGTAATGGTCCAGCCGGTGGCCAAGGCCCACTGCCTCCAACTCTTCTTCGGCGCGCTCGAATGCATCCTTGCGGCCAGCCAATTCCAGCGGGGTCGCGACATTTTCAACCGCTGTCATGGTCGGGATCAGGTGGAAAGACTGAAACACCACACCCATATGCTCTCTGCGAAACCGGGCGAGCGCGTTTTCGCCCAAGTTGGTCAGATCATGCCCCAGCGCCATGACCTGCCCGCCCGTAGCGCGCTCGAGCCCGCCCATGAGCATGAGGAGCGAAGATTTGCCCGACCCCGAAGGTCCGACCAGACCCAGCGTCTCGCCGCGCGCCACATCCAGCGTGATTGCGCGCAGGATGTTGACCGGCCCGGCATTGCCTTGCAGCGTCAATTCCACATCCTTGAGCGAGAGAACCATGTCCTTCATCCATTCCATCCTTTGTGCCGCGCGCTCCATTGCATATGGGGCATCGGGGTCGTTCGGCAACCGCTGCAATGCAGCGCTTTTGTCACTTACGCTTGCGCTCGGGCTTTCCGCCGGTGCGGCAACGGCAGAGCCGCTGCGGCTTGTCGCGCTGGGCGACTCGCTGACGCAAGGCTTTGGCCTGCCTTCGGACGAGGGCTTCGTGCCGCAACTGGAGGCATGGCTGCAGGCGCAGGGCAAGGATGTGGTCGTGATCAATGCCGGGGTGTCGGGGGATACCACAGCGGGGGGGCTCTCGCGGATGGATTGGACGCTGGCCGAGCCGGTCGATGCGATGCTGGTCATCCTGGGCGGCAATGACCTGTTGCGCGGCATCAACCCGGCTGCCAGCCGCGAGAATCTTGACGGGATTCTCGCGCGGCTGGAGCTTGAGGGCATCCCGGCGATGCTCGCGGGTCTGCCGGCGCCGGGGAATTACGGGCCCGAATTCCAGCTTGCCTTCGAGCGGATGTTCATCGATCTGGCCGGGAAATATGACGTGCCGCTCTACCCCAATTTCATGCAGCCCATGAGCGACAAGGCCGATGCCGGCGCAAGTTTCGCCGATCTGATGCAGGACGATAACATTCACCCCAATGCCGAGGGGGTTGCCGTGATTGTCGAAGGGATCGGCCCCGAGATACTCGCCTTTCTTGAAAGCCTGTCCGCAGGTGATTCCTGAGCCAGCGCGTCGCAGAGGTCAGAGAGTTGCCCTGACCCATCCTTCTTGCTAGAGGGCGATACAAAGGAACAGATGCAGGATTTTGCGGGCGCTTCCGCTCGGTCTGACTGCGGTTTGAGGGATGGGCAGGCATGGCACGTCAGAATTATATCTTCACCTCGGAATCGGTGTCCGAGGGGCACCCCGACAAGGTCTGTGATCGGATTTCCGATGCGGTCCTTGATGCGCTTCTCGCCGAGGAACCCACGGCGCGCGTCGCCTGTGAGACCTTTGCGACCTCGTCCATGGTAGTGATCGGGGGAGAGATCGGGCTCTCGGACCCCGAGCGGTTGAAGGATTACATGGGCCGCATTCCGCAGATCGCGCGCGATTGCATTCGAGATATCGGCTACGAGCAGGAAAAGTTTCACTGGAACACCTGCCATGTGCTGAATTTCCTGCACGAGCAATCCGCCCATATCGCGCAAGGTGTGGACCGTGATGGTGCCGGTGATCAGGGGATCATGTTCGGCTATGCGGTCGATGATACACCCGACCTGATGCCAGCGCCTATTCAATATGCCCATGCGATCCTGCGGCGACTGGCCGAGGTGCGCAAATCGGGGGCAGAGCCGACCCTGCGTCCCGACGCCAAGTCGCAGCTTTCGCTGCGCTACGAGGATGGCAAGCCGGTCGAGGTGACGCAGCTTGTGCTCTCGACCCAGCATGCGAGTGAAGACCAGAGCTCGGACGATATCCGCGCGATTGTCGAGCCCTATATCCGCGAGGTACTGCCCGCTGGGTGGTTGACCGAGCGCACGGAATGGTGGGTGAACCCGACCGGCACATTCGTCATCGGTGGTCCGGATGGCGATGCCGGTCTGACCGGGCGCAAGATCATTGTTGATACCTATGGCGGCGCTGCGCCCCATGGGGGCGGCGCATTCTCGGGTAAGGACCCGACCAAGGTCGACCGCTCGGCCGCTTATGCTGCCCGTTATCTGGCCAAGAATGTGGTCGCCTCGGGCCTCGCAAAGCGCTGCACGCTGCAGATCTCCTATGCCATCGGCGTGGCCAAGCCGCTATCGATTTATGTCGACACCCATGGCACGGGTGTCGTCGCGGATGAGGTGATCGAGCGGGCGGTAGGCCAGGTCATGGACCTCACCCCGCGCGGTATCCGAGAGCATCTCGGCCTCAACCGCCCGATCTATGCGCGCACGTCGGCCTACGGCCATTTTGGCCGCGCGCCTGAAGCGGATGGCGGCTTCTCATGGGAGCGGACTGATCTGGTCGAGGCCCTCAAGAAGTCTGTTTGAGCCCCGAAGCGCTTGAAATGGAGGCCTCGAAAAAGCGACCAGAACCGCGCTGAGCAACATCATGATGCCAGCGAATGCAAGAACGGTTCCATCGACCATCATGGTTTGGGTTTCTATCAGGAATAACGCCCGGCACCTAAGTGAGGCGCGCGCCGACCAGCGGTCCAGTCCCGCGCAGCAAGTCTTCCGCCGTCATCGCCCGTTTGCCCTCGCGTTGGACCTCGCGCAGATCCACCGCGTCACTGCCGCAGGCAACTGACAGTTCCGCGATCACGTCACCCGGCGCGCCCTCGCCCGCAACCGCGCGTGCATCAAGCAATTTCAGTCGTCCGAATGGCGCCTCGCACCACGCACCGGGGAAGGGCGAAAGCCCCCTTATGTGGCGCGCGACTTCCTCAGCCGGCCGTGTCCAGTCCACTCGCGCCTCTGCCTTGTCGATCTTGGCGGCATAGGTGACGCCTTCCTCGGGCTGGGGTTCCGGCACGAGATCCGGCAACCGTGCCAGCGTCTCGACAATCAGCGCCGCTCCCATCTGCGCCAGCCGGTCATGCAGGCGCGCGCTGGTATCCGCTTCGGTGATCGGCGTTGCGGCACGCATCAGCACTGGCCCGGTGTCGAGCCCGGCTTCCATCTGCATGATGCAGACCCCGGTCTCGGCGTCGCCCGCCATGATTGCGCGCTGGATCGGTGCGGCCCCGCGCCAGCGGGGCAAGAGCGAGGCATGGATGTTCAGACAACCATGGCGCGGTGCATCGAGCACGGCTTGCGGCAGGATCAGCCCATAGGCCACGACCACCGCCACATCGGCGTCCAAAGCGGCGAATTCCGCTTGCGCCTCTGCCCCCTTCAGCGAGACCGGGTGCCGCACGGGCAGACCCAGCGCCTCGGCGCGGGCATGGACCGGAGTCGGGCGAGGGTGCTTGCCGCGCCCGGCAGGGCGCGGCGGCTGGGTATAGACGCAGACGATCTCATGCGCGGCATGGATCGCCTCCAGTGCCGGCACCGAGAAATCCGGCGTGCCCATGAAGATCACGCGTATCTTCTTGCCAGCATCGCTCATTGCGTGACCTTCCGCGCGCGGCGCAACAGCATGTCGCGGCGGGTTTTGCTGAGATGGTCGAAATACATCCGCCCGTCCAGATGATCGATCTGATGCTGCACACTTGTCGCCCAGAGTGCCACGAAATCCCGCTCTTCGATTGTGCCCGCGTCATTCAGGAACCGCACCGTCACCGCCCTTGGCCGCTCGATCCGGGCAGAGACACCAGGCAGGTTCGGGCTCGCCTCTTCATGCGCGCGCATCTGGCCGCTCGCGTGCAGGATTTCTGGATTGGCCATGCGCACGACCTGCCCGCGCACGGATGAGGCATCGACCACTGCCAGCCGTAGCATCACCCCGATCTGGGGCGCAGCAAGGCCCACGCCCGGCATTGCCTCCATCGTGTCGATCATGTCCGTCCAGATCGCGC
>SLJW01000094.1 GCA_007134865.1 Paracoccaceae bacterium
GAATTAGAATGGACTCTTCTGGTGTGATAGGTGGCATGATCGGTAATCCTCATGTAGCGCAAGCGGCCAGTCGTTTACGGTCTGGCTTACCACGAATGTCCGCAAGGTCCGCATAGCCGCCCTTCCACACAACACCCCTACCCCACCCCCAACACCTCCGGCAGATACCCGATATCGGGGATCACGGCGTCGGCGTGGGGGGCCAGCACCTCGGGCGGGGCGAGCCCGGTCAGCACGCCAACTGTCACCATGCCAGCCGCCCGCCCGGCGATCAGATCATGCGTGCTGTCGCCCACCATGACGACAGTGCCAGGCGAGAGCCCGGCGCGCGCGGCAAATCCCAGCAGCATGTCGGGCGCGGGTTTGGGCGTGTAGCCGCTGTCATAGCCCAGCACATGCGCGAAAGACCCCAGCACGCCCGCGCGGGTCAGATGCGCCCGCGCCGGGGCCTCACCGTCATTGGTAGCCACCCCGAGTGTCAGCCCGGCGCCCTGCAGCACCCCCAGTAGGGGGGAGAGGGGCACCGGCGGGACCATCTGCGCCTCGGTCGCGCTCTGGTGCAGCATGGTCCGGATCTCGACCGGGTTCATGTCCGGCAGGAAGGGGGCCAGCAGGACCACCTGTTCCTCCAATGTGCCCGCGATCACGGGCGAGGAGGGCTCGAAAACGCCAACCTCCAGATCATAGCGGAGCACAGCGGCAATCGCGCGCGCTCGGCCCTCGTCGCCATTGGCCAGATCAAGGATCAGAGTCCCCGCCCAGCCCGACCAGCTTGCCGAGAAGTCGAACAGCGTGCCGTCCTTGTCGAACAGCACCGCGCGCGTCTCGGCAAAGACCCGTTGGCCGCGCATGCTCAGAACACCATCGGCATGGCGCGGTTCAACTGGTCGATGGCGGCCTTGACCTCGTCCGAAATCACCACATCCGAGCCCGCAATCATATGCGCCAGTTGTTCCGAGGTCGTGGCCCCGATGATCGGCAGCGTGGGCGCGGGGCGCGTCAGCGTCCATTGCACGGCCATATGCACCGGGTCGAGCCCATGCTCCTGCGCGATGGCCATATAGCCCGAGACCGCCTCGAACACCCGCCCGGTGATCCGGCCACCCAGATCGGGCGTGCGCGCGCGGCGCGAGTTCTCGGGCGTGACATTGCCAGCGTATTTGCCCGTCAGGATGCCAGCGGCGAGCGGGGAATAGGCCAGAAGCGGGACATCCTCCAGCGCGCAGGCCTCGGCCAGGTCCAGATCGAAGATGCGGCACAGCAGTGAATATTCGTTCTGGATCGTAAGCACGCGCGGCAGGTCCAGCGTCTGCGCCAGATGCAGCCACATCGCCAGTCCCCAGGCGGATTCGTTCGACAGCGCCAGATAACGGATCTTGCCTTCGTTGATGAGTTCCTGCGCGCAGGTGAGGATCTCGGTCATATGCGCGATCACCTCGCTGCGGTCCATCTGCGACGGGTCGAAGCCCCAGTATTTGCGGAAGTGATACGAGCCACGATTGGGCCAGTGCAGTTGATAGATATCGATGCACTCGACCTGCAGCCGCTTGAGCGAGGCCTCGACCGCTTCGCGCATCCGCGCAGGTGTGATCGGCGCGCCATCCTTGACTGCGGCGGAGCCCTCGCCGGTGATCTTGGTCGCGATGACCAGTTCCTGCGGGCGTGCCTTGGCGATCCAGCGCCCGATGACGGCTTCGGTCTCGCCGGCGGTTTCCAGCCGGACCGGGGCGACCGGATACATCTCGGCCGTGTCGAGGAAATTGATCCCCGCCTCCTGCGCCATGTCGAGCTGGCGATGCGCATCGGCCTCGTCCGTCAGGGTGCCATAGGTCATGGTGCCCAGACAATATTCCGAGACCGAGAGGTCCGAGCGACCGAGTGTGATTTTCTTCATCTGTCTGCCTCTTGTCAGTGCTGTTGTGGCGCAATCTAATGTCTTGGTCGCCCGCGAAAACCCGTGTCGTCAGCCACAGGTGATCCGACGGATGATACCGTGCGCATCATGCGAGATGTTCAGCCGCTCGGGCCGGTGATCAAGCGTCACTGCCATGCCCGGCGCGATGATGCGATACGGCTCTGGCAGCGTGCTGGTATCGAGACGGGCCAGCGGCTGGCCGATATAGTGCTGATACGCTTCGGCAGCGCAGAGTTCGGGGGTGTCGGGCATTGGCGCGTCCTCTTCGGGGATCTGACACCCGGCCAGCGCGAGCGCGGCAAGAGCGGGCAGGACAAGGCGCAGCATGGGCGGGCTCCATCACCTGAAGGGGCGGGTTCGGATCAGAGCACACACGAGCGCAAAGGGAATGTCCAGAGCAGGCCAGTGCTTGCTTGTCTGCATGCCTATGCTAAATTGAAAACAAAACAGGAACATTCTGCATGTCCCCTATTGCTGCTGTCGAAACACCTGCCCTGTCCGTGCCGCTCCGGTCGCTACTCGATCTGCCCGCCGGGCGCGCGCATGAGTTCTGCGGGCCTGCCCGTCAGACATTGGCGGTCTGGATGATGGCGCGCCTGCCCGCAGGCGCACCGGTGATCTGGATTCGCCCGCGCTGGGGCGTGGACCGGCTCTGCCCGCTGGGGCTGCGCGACTGGGTCAGCCCCGAGGGGTTGATCACGGTCGCGCCCAGGCGCGCAATCGACTGTCTGGGCTGCGCTGAAGAGACGCTGCGCTCGGGCGCGGTCGCGCTGGTGGTGGTCGAACAACCCGACCCCCCTGCCCTGACACCGCTGCGCCGGTTGCATCTGGCCGCCGAGACTGGCCTTTCCCGGCGGCGCAGCAAGGACCGTGCGGAAAGCCTGCACGCGCTGGTTCTGACCCCGGGCGAGGGCGGCACGCCGGGCGCCGAAAGCCGCTGGCATCTGGCGGCCTGCCCGGCACGCACGGCGCCCGTTTACGCACCCGTGCAGCCAGCCTGGCGGCTCAGCCGATTGCGCGCGCGCATGGCTCCGCCTGCCGCATGGTTCGTGGATGCAGAATTGCAGGCCACACCCTGCCCGTCAGAACTCGCCTGAGCGACAAGACAAGCCCCGGTATATGACCGCACAGGCCGACATAAGCCGTTGGTATTCGTCAACCGCCTTGGAAATGCAGCCTTCACAATTGCGCTTGAAACATTGGCGCAAACTCTGCACGCTAACATCTCAGTCTGGTACGACACAGGTTTGCGCCATGCCCCGCCGCTATCACCCTGCTCTTGTCACGCTCCATTGGCTGCTCGCGCTGTTCCTGATCGGGGCGCTGATTGCCGGGCGCTTCATCCTGACGCCGCAGGACAATGCCGACCCTGCAAAGCTGATCTCCTTCACCCTGCATATGGGGCTGGGGTTGACGATCCTCGCGCTGATGCTGGTCCGGCTTGGCGTGCGCTTGGGCACGGCGCATCCGCCGCGCGTGCAAACCGGCAAGGCGCTGCCCGACCGCGTGGCTCCGCTGACCCATTGGGCGCTTTACGCAGTGGCCATCGCCATGTCGGTCTCGGGGATCGTCATGTCCCGCCAGACCGGGCTGCCCGATGCGGTTTTCGGAGACGGTCCGATGCCCGCCGATTTCGACGATGTTCCGGCCCGCGCAGTGCATGGGGTGCTGTCAATGCTGCTGATGGCGCTGATCGCGCTGCATGTGGCGGCCGCCCTCTGGCACCAGTTCATCCGCCGCGACGGGCTGATGGCGCGGATGTGGTTCGGCCCGCGCTGAGAGGTGCCGCGCATCAGGGCTTTTCGCTGCCGCCGCGCTGGCCTATATGCCGCCCATGAGTCAGAACCCGCCCGAATTGCGCCCTGATATCGCGCCCCGCCCCCACCTGAGCGAGCCCGCCCGCCCCGGCCAGCCCGCCATCGGCATGGTCTCGCTCGGCTGCCCCAAGGCACTGGTGGACAGCGAGCGCATCCTGACCCGGTTGCGCGCCGAGGGCTATGCGATCAGCCCCGATTACGCGGGCGCGGATGCCGTGATCGTGAACACCTGCGGCTTTCTCGATTCGGCCAAGGCCGAGAGCCTGGAGGCCATCGGCGAGGCGCTGGCCGAGAATGGCCGCGTGATCGTGACCGGCTGTCTGGGCGCCGAGCCCGAGTATATTACCGGTACGCACCCCAGGGTGCTGGCGGTGACCGGGCCGCACCAATATGAGCAGGTGCTGGATGCCGTGCATGCGGCAGTGCCGCCCAGTCCCGACCCGTTTATCGATCTGCTGCCCGCGCGCGGCGTCAGCCTGACCCCGCGCCATTACAGTTATCTCAAGATTTCAGAGGGTTGCAACCACAAGTGCAAGTTCTGCATCATCCCCGACATGCGCGGGCGGCTGGTCTCGCGCCCGGCCCATGCGGTGATCCGCGAGGCCGAAAAGCTGGTCGAGGCCGGGGTCAAGGAATTGCTGGTGATCTCTCAGGATACGTCCGCTTATGGCGTGGACTTGAAACATGCCGAGGACCGTGGCCACCGCGCCCATATCACGGACCTCGCGCGTGATCTGGGGAGCCTGGGCGCCTGGGTGCGGCTGCACTACGTCTACCCCTACCCGCATGTGCGCGAGTTGATCCCGCTGATGGCAGAGGGGTTGGTGCTGCCCTATCTCGACATCCCCTTCCAGCACGCTCACCCCGACACGCTGCGCCGCATGGCCCGCCCTGCCGCGGCTGAAAAGACGCTCGACCGCATTGCCGAGTGGCGCGCGATCTGCCCCGAGATCACCCTGCGCTCGACTTTCATAGTGGGCTATCCGGGCGAGACCGAAGCCGAGTTCCAGACTTTGCTCGACTGGCTGGATGAGGCACAGCTCGACCGCGTGGGGTGTTTTCAGTATGAAAACGTCGCCGGTGCCCGCTCCAACGCGCTGCCCGACCATGTTCCCGACGAGGTAAAAGCCGAACGCTGGGCGCGCTTCATGGAGAAGGCGCAAGGCATTTCCGAGGCGAAACTGGCTGCCAAGGTCGGCCAGCGGATGGAGGTGATCGTCGACGAGATCGACACGGACGGCATCGCCACCTGCCGCACCAAATCCGATGCGCCCGAGATCGACGGCAATCTCTTCATTGACGAAGGCACGGAAGGGGTGCAAGTCGGCGATATCGTCACCGTCACGGTTGACGAGGCGGGGGAGTACGATCTGTGGGGGCGGATCGAGGCTTGAGGCTTTTCTCTGTCTGCCTGCCATGCTAAGGCCAGCGCGGCTTGGGCAGCCCCTGCCCTGACAGTTTATCCGGAGAATACAAATGGCCATCGAGCGCACGCTTTCGATCATCAAACCTGATGCAACCGCCCGCAACTTGACTGGCAAGATCAATGCCAAGTTCGAGGAAGCCGGGCTACGCATCGTCGCGCAGAAGCGCATCCATCTTACCAAGGCTCAGGCCGGCAAGTTCTACGAGGTCCATGCCGAGCGCCCCTTCTATGACGAGCTGTGCGAATTCATGGCCTCGGCCCCGGTTGTCGTGCAGGTGCTGGAAGGCGAAGGCGCGATTGCCAAGAACCGCGAAGTGATGGGCGCGACCAACCCTGCCGATGCCGCCCCCGGCACGATCCGCGCCGAATTCGCGCAATCGGTCGGCGAGAATTCGGTCCACGGCTCGGACGCGCCCGAGACGGCGGCGATCGAGATCGCCTATTTCTTCTCTGGGCTGGAACTGGTCGGCTGAAGCGCAGCTTGGATTTTCGCTTTTCGAAGGGGGCCGCGCTGCGCGCGGCCCCCTTTTGCCTGTCGCATCTCCGATGTTGTGATCCTACCGGTGCAGAGACACTGGGATCACGACACCAAGGGCTGTTCATCCAGCAATCGCGATTGAGTATTTTTGGCAAGAAAATATGAGGGTTGTGCGCGCTTCCTGAGGTATTTCGTGCGATGGGGCGGAAGGCAAAGAGGCGGCCCGGACGGCTAAAGCCAGCGTCCGTACGCGCGCAGCGCAAGCGGGATTTACCATGCCCCCTTTTCCTGCAAGATTACGCCCATGTTCGAGCCTGTCGAGTTACCCTATTGGGCGCTTCTGCTGATCCTCGGCTTCGCCGCGGTGACCTTCGCGTCGCATTTCCTGTTTCCCTCGGTGCGCTGGTTCTTCCGCCGCCGGATGGAGCGCGCGGTTGCCAAGCTCAACACCCGCCTGCAACGCCCGATCGAGCCGTTCAAGATCATGCGCCGCGAAGATCAGGTGACACGGCTGATCTATGACCCGCAGGTGATGGAAGCCGTGCGCAATTATGCACGTGACGAAGGCGTGCCGCCCAATGTCGCCTTCGAGAAGGCGCGCTCCTATGCCCGCGAGATCGTGCCGGGGTTTTCGACCGCGACCTATTTCGGCCTTGCCATCAAGCTTGCCCAACGCCTCAGCCAAGGGCTCTACCGGGTGCGGCTGGGCGGGGCGGACAATGCGCATCTGGCACAGATCGACTCGCAGGCCTCGGTGGTCTTCGTGATGAATCACCGCTCGAACATGGATTATGTCCTGATCACCTGGCTGGCCTCGCAACACTCGGCGCTGAGCTACGCGGTGGGCGAATGGGCGCGGGTCTGGCCGCTCAAGGCACTGATCCGTGCGATGGGCGCCTATTTCATCCGCCGTCGCTATTCGAACCCGCTCTATCGGGCTGTGCTCGCGCGCTATGTGCAGATGTCGATCCAGCAAGGCACGACGCAGGCGATCTTTCCCGAAGGCGGGCTGAGCCTGAAAGGGACCGTAGGGCCAGGCCGCAAAGGGCTGCTGCATTACATCGTGCGCGGCTTCAACCTGCATGAAAGCCACGATGTCGTCTTTGTGCCGGTCGCGCTGAACTATGACCGGGTGCTGGAGGACCGCGTGCTGATCAGCGCAGGGCTGCAAGGTATCCGGCGCTTTCCGGTGCGGGTCCGCGTGGTGTTGGGGTTTTCCCTGCGTGTCATCTGGCAGAAACTGCGCGGGCACTTCACACGCTTCGGCTATGCGGCGGTGTGCTACGGCGCACCACTCTCGCTGCGCGAGTTCCTGACCGAAACCCCCGATGCCAGCACCGAGACGCTCGCCGATGCACTGATGGAGCGCATCCGGGCGGCGGTGCCGATCCTGCCGGTGCCGCTGGCGGCTGCGGCGCTGGCGCGCTGCGAGGGGCGGGCAAGCAATGTGGAACTGGCGCGGGCGGCGGCGCAGCTGCGCGAGACCTTCGCCGAGCGGCGGGCCTGGATGCATCTTGTCGAGGAGGACGGGCAGGATGCGCTCGACGCCGGGATCGCCGCGCTGGAGTTGCGCGGCATCGTCGCCCGCAAGGGCGATATCATCGAGACCATGCCGGGCCAGGCCGATGTCTTGAGTTTTTACGCGGCATCCGCGCTTCAGCGGTGCGATTCGCCCGTAGGGATAGCCGAAAGACATCGGGTTGAACTCGATCTGCCGGAAAAATCCTGAAACATGCGACATAAAATTACAAATTACTGTCTTTACGGGTTGCATTGTTGCGCGGGCATATCTATCCATGCTGCAAGCGCCACATGTTACTCTGCACTGCAGCAATGACGATGGGGCCGCGAACCGCAAGCATGGAGACACAGATGGCTCTCGATACGCAAGACAGCATCGCCCCCTATGAGGCACCCGAGAAAGACCTGTA
>SLJW01000189.1 GCA_007134865.1 Paracoccaceae bacterium
CCTCGAGGTTCTCGCGCGGCAGGTCAGTACGGGTCAGCCGCACATCGATCACCTCAATACCCAATGTCTGGGCCTCGCGGCGGGCAAGCTCGCGGATGCGGTTCATCAATGCGGTCCGATCTTCGGAGAGCACTGCGCTTGACGGCACCGAACCCAGAACCTCGCGGATGGCGGCATTCATGATGCGATCCATCCGTCCCTGTGCGGCGAGGACACCATCCATACCCACAGCCTCGCGGAAGCGACGCACATCGGCCAAACGCCAGCGCAGGAAGGCATCGACGACAAGGCGACGGTCATCGAGTGGTGTGACCTCGAGCGGTTGGGTTTGCAGACCGAGGATCCGTGAGTCGTAGCGCACCACTTCCTGAATGAACGGAATCTTGAAGCCCAGACCGGGTTCGGTGATTTCCTGACGCACCTGGCCGAATTGTAGCACCAGCACGTTTTCGCGTTCATCCACGACAAACAGCGCCGAGAAGGCCGTGATTATTGCCACGACAACGACCGGCAGAAGAAGACCAGCTTTTTTCATCAGTTCGGGCTCCTTGGGCGTTGCAGTTGGTCAAGTGGCAAGAAGGGCAGGACACCCGTTCCGTTATTGCCCTCACCGGTTGCTGTCACATTGTCCAGAATGGTCAGGTTCATGTCGCCCAGAACGCGTTCCATGGTTTCGAGATACATCCGACGCCGGGTCACTTCGGGCGCGTTGATATACTCGCTGTAAACCGAAACGAACCGTGCGGCCTCACCTTGTGCGTTGTTGATCACCTCGGCGCGATAGGCTTCGGCCTCCTCCTGAATCTGGGCAGCCTGACCGCGAGCCTGTGCCAGAACACGGTTGGCATAAGCATCGGCCTCACGCTCCAGACGGTCCCGCTCCTGACGGGCGGTCTGCACGTCGCGGAAGGCGTTGATCACCTGTTCGGGTGGGTCGGCCTTGTCGAAATTGACCCGGATCACGTTAATGCCCGATTCGTAGCTGTCGAGCAGTTCCTGCACAGCGGCGCGCAGGTCAGCCGCGATCGCGCCACGGTCACGGTTGAGAATGGGCGAGAGTTCCGAGCGCGCGATGATGTCACGCATGGCCGATTCCGAGGCGGCACGCACTGTTTCGCGTGGATCGGCAAGGTTGAAGAGCAAGCGCGCCGGGTCGGAAACGTTCCAGACAACCTGGAATTCGATATCCACCACAGCCTCGTCGCGGGTCAGCATCAGACCCGTATCGAGTGCCGAGCGGCCCGTGCCGACCTCAGTCACGCGTTCCGTCGTGGTCTGCACGATCTCATGCCTCACCACCGGCCAAGGCGCGAAGTTCAAACCCGGATTGCCGGTCTTGTAGAACGAGCCGAACAGCAGTTCGACCGAACGCTCTTCAGGACGCACCGAATAGAAGGACGCGAACAGCCAAAGCACCAGCAGACCTACCAGGCCAAGGGTCACGCCGCGTTTCGAGAAACCGGGACCGCCACTGCCACTCCCACCCGGGCCTTTGCCGCCACCGCCGCCCATGAGGACGCGCAACTGCTCTTGGCCCTTTTTCACGATATCATCGATTTCGGGGATCTGCGGCTGATCACCGGGCCCGCGCCCGCCGCCAGCGCCGCTGCCGCGGTTGCCGCCGCCGCGATTGCCACCGCCTCCCCAAGGTCCACCGTTATTTCCAGACATCTGGACTCCACTTCTTTGTCGCAAGTTTTCACTTTACATCATCAATTGGGCCAAGGAGCCTCAAATTCAACCTTCAATCGCCGTAGCTGCGCGTTGGTGTCCGCATTGTTACCAGTTCCTCGGCCATTGTCGGGTGCACTGCGAGCGTGCGGTCGAAATCAGCCTTGGTTGCGCCCATGGCCACAGCGACGCCCGCAAGCTGGATCATCTCGCCCGAATGCTCCGCGACAATGTGACACCCAAGCACCTTGTCGGTCTTGCGACAGACGATCAGCTTCATCAACGCCCGCGCATTGCGCCCGGCAAAGAGCGAGCGCATCGGTCGGAACGCTGTCGAATAGACATCGACGGGGCCTTGCGCGCGGGCTTCCTCCTCGCTCAGTCCGACCGTGCCGAATTCGGGCTGGGTAAAGATCGCTGTCGGGATCAGGCCATGGTCGAAATAGGTGGGTGTCCCGCCAAAGACCGTATCGGCGAAGGCATGGCCCTCGCGGATGGCCACGGGGGTCAGATTGGCGCGATCCGTCACATCGCCCACGGCATAGATCGACGGGATGCGGCTCTGGCTGTAGCGGTCCACGGGAATTGCCCCATTCGGCCCAAGCTCTAGCCCCAGTTCCTCGAGCCCCAGTCCATCGGTGTTTGGCCTGCGCCCGGTCGCGAAGAGAACGGCCTCATAGGTTCCGTCATGGCCGGTGGTCGCCTTCACCCATGTGCCACTGTCCCGCCGCTCCATCTCCATGATATCAGTACCCAGATGCAGGTCGATCCCATTATCCTGCATCTCATTCGCGATATGGCCGCGCGCCTCTTCATCGAAGCCGCGCAATATCTGCGCGCCACGGTAGAATTGCGTGGTCTTGACGCCAAGCCCATTGAAAATGCAGGCAAACTCGCTGGCGATATACCCCCCGCCCACGATCAGGATCGACTTGGGTAACCGGTCCATCAGAAAGACCTCGTTCGAGGTCATGCAGCCTGCCTCGCGCCATTTCTCGGGCACGACAGGGCGTCCGCCGGTCGCGATCAGGATATGCTTGGCCGTGAATTCACACCCATCGGCCAGCCGCACCTCATGCGGGCCCGCCAGCGTCGCGCGGCAGTCGAAAATCTCGACACCTGCGCGTCCGGCATTGTTGCGATAGGCGCGCTCCAGCCGGTCCAGCTCGGCGTCAAGCTGGCTGCGGAACTGGCCCCAGTTGAAAGCGCCGATTTGCGCGTCCCAGCCATAGGCCTGCGCATCGGCCACTTCACCGGGGAAGCTGGAAGCGAAGACCATCAGTTTCTTGGGCACGCAGCCGCGAATGACACAGGTACCGCCCATGCGGTATTCTTCGGCCAGCGCCACCTTGGCGCCATGCTCGCCCGCCGCAATGCGCGCCGCCCGGACCCCGGCAGAGCCGCCACCGATCACGAAGAGGTCGTAGTCAAAAGCCATCACACTCACAGGTCGCTGAAGATATTGGTCGCCTCGCGCAAATTGACCTGCGCGAAACTGGTCTCGGGGGTGCCGGTGGTCAGGTCGCGCATCTCACAACGCCCATCGGTATGTCCGATCACCACCTGATCCGCGATGTCGACGAAAAGGCCATTCTCGACAACGCCGGGCACCTGATTGAGCACCAGCGAAAGCTGACGCGGATTGCCGATACGCCCCAGTGCCAGATCAAGGATAAAGTTACCCTCATCGGTCACGAAGGGCTGGTCGCCATTCATCCGCAGGCTGGACTGGCGGCCCATCACATCCATCGAGGCAAGAATCTCCTCGACCAGAACCTTGGTCGCCTGCCAGCCGAAGGGCACCACCTCCACGGGCAGGGGGAAGGCGCCGAGCGTCTTCACTTCCTTGGCGGCATCGGTGATGACGACCATCTGGTCCGAGGCCGTCGCCACGATCTTTTCCTGCAACAGCGCGCCGCCACCGCCCTTGATGAGCGTGAGTTCCGAGTCGAACTCGTCGGCGCCGTCAATAGTCAGATCCAGCCAGCGCGCTTCATCGAGCGACACGATGTTGATCCCCACCTCGCGGCCAAGCTGTGCGGTGCGGGTCGAGGTCGGCACAGCGATGATCCGCAATCCGTCTTCACGCACACGCTGACCCAGTCGGCGAACAAGCCAGGCGGCCGTCGAGCCCGTGCCAAGGCCCACGCGCATTCCGTCCTGCACGAAATCGGCGGCACAGTGGGCTGCGGCGTATTTTGCCCGGTCAATCGGGGTCAACTGGTCGGTCATGGCGGCCCTCGCACTTACTCGGGTGCCTTATAGGCAATTTCCGGCCTCGGATTAAAGCGAAAATCGGCGTTTGGGTCAGCGCTGAATGCTGCGTAGATAGGCGTCAAGTGCGATGATCTTCTCGGGCAGCAGGCGCGACCGCCCGCCGGGCAGATCAACCCGGTCCAGCCGCCCGGTCAGCAGATCACCGAAATTGGGCATTTCGACACCTTCATAGGCAACCTGACCACGTGCATAGCCATCAAGCTTGTCGAGGACGCGCGCTTGCGGATAGACCCCGCCCGCCCGCGCAGCGATCATCGTCAGGTCAGGCATTTGCGCCCCGCCTTGCCCGTCGCTGCCATGGCAGGCAACGCAATTCTGCGCATAGAGGTTCCGCCCGGTCTGCGGGCTCGTCCATGGTGAACAGGCGCTCAGCACGAGGGCTGCGAGAAGGGCGGGGGCGAATCGTGTGATGCTCATGCCCCAAGGCTGGCAGGTGGCAAGACCCATGTCCATGAACCAGATCAAGAAATCGTGGCACCGTGGCATGTCTGGGAAAGCCTGCCTCTGGTCGCATTCGGCCTGTCCTCCGAGTGGCCTCTGCATATAGTCATGCGGAAAAGCTCAAGGATGCATGCATGTTTCTGTCTGTCTTCGAGATGTTCAAGATCGGTATCGGCCCGTCCTCCTCGCATACGATGGGGCCGATGGTGGCAGCGGCGCGGTTTCTCGACCATCTCCGGGGTCTGCCCTTTGCCGTCTCGGGCCTGCGCGCCTCGCTGCATGGCTCGCTCGCCTTTACTGGTGTAGGGCACGCGACCGACCGCGCCGTGATCCTCGGGCTCGCGGGTTTCACCCCCGATGCCTATGACGCCGAGCGCGCGGAGGAGGCGCTGGCGGCGATCCATGAACGCGGCCAGGTCGAGGCGCCGGGTCTGGGGCTGCTCCGCTTCGCCCCGAAAACCGACCTGATCTTCGATTATGGCCCGCCGCTGCCGGGCCACGCCAATGGCCTGCGCCTGATGGCCACGGATGCGCAGGGCGATGTCATCGCGCAGGAGACCTATTATTCCATCGGCGGTGGTTTCGTCGTAACCGATGCCGAACTGTCCAACCCGCCCGCGCCCACTGGGCCCACCACGCCTTACCCGTTCGAGAGCGCGGCGCAGATGCTTGAAATGGCGCGCGAGTCCGGCAAGAGCATCGCCGCGATGAAACGCGCCAATGAGCTGACCCGAATGGGGCCGCAGGCGCTCGATGACGGGCTGGAACGTCTCTGGCAGGTGATGCGTGATTGCATCGACCGTGGTCTTGCCACGGATGGGGTGCTGCCGGGGGGGCTGAGCGTGCGCCGCCGGGCACGCGGTATCCATACCGCGTTGCAAGCCGAATATGGGCTGAACCTCACGGCCCCGCACACGATCAATGACTGGATCTCGGTCTATGCCATGGCCGTGAACGAGGAAAATGCCGCAGGCGGGCAGGTCGTGACCGCGCCCACCAATGGCGCGGCGGGTGTGGTCCCGGCCACCATCCGCTACTGGCTCGACCATGTCCCCGGCGCGCAGCCCTCGCGCGTTGGGGAGTTCCTGCTGACAGCGGCGGCCATCGGCGGGCTCGTGAAGCACAACGCCTCGATCTCGGGCGCGGAATGCGGTTGTCAGGCCGAAGTCGGCTCGGCCTCGGCCATGGCGGCAGCAGGGCTGGCGGCGGTGCTGGGCGGCACGCCCGAACAGGTGGAAAACGCCGCCGAAATCGCGCTTGAGCACCATCTCGGCATGACCTGCGACCCGGTGAAGGGGCTGGTGCAGGTGCCCTGTATCGAGCGCAACGGGCTGGGTGCGATCAAGGCCGTCTCGGCGGCCTCGCTTGCGCTCAGGGGCGACGGCACCCATTTCATGCCGCTCGACAATTGTATCGAGGCGATGCGCCAGACCGGTGCCGATATGTCCGAAAAATACAAGGAAACCGCACTGGGCGGGCTGGCGGTCAATATCCCCAATTGCTGAGCACCCGTTTGAGCCAGATCATGGTCGCGCGACCCGGACCAGCCCCATACTGAGCCTCTCGACGACGATAAGAGACTGCTCATGGATGTTCTGGAAATCGAAGTGACCTGTCCGGACAAGGACAGCGCCCGCATGATTGCCGCAGCCTGCCTGCGCGACCGATTGGTCGCCTGCGCCAATCTGTTGCCCAAGGTCGAGTCGCTCTTCTGCTGGCAGGGACAGATCGACTCGGAGACCGAGGTGCTGTTGCGGATGAAGGCCCCCGCCACAGGGTTCGACGCAGTGGCCGAGTGCATCCGCACCCATCACCCCTACAGCCTGCCCGCGATCATAGGCCTGCCGGTCGCGGCCATGGGTCCGGGTGTCGCCGGCTGGGTCGCCAGCGAGACTCAGGACGCGAATATCTGCGACGGCTCGGGATAGCCCTTGACCTCGATCGGGTTGCCCGAAGGGTCGCGGAAGAACATGGTCCACTGCTCCCCCGGCTGCCCCTCGAAGCGCAGGCTCGGCGGCAGGATGAACGCCACCCCGGCGGCCTCCAGTCGCTCTGCCAGCGCCTGAAACCGCTCAAGGTCCAGCACCAGCCCGAAATGCGGCATCGGCACCATATGCTCCCCGACTTTTCCGGTCGGCGCATTGGCGAAGGGTTCACCCAGATGCAGGCTGATCTGATGCCCGAAGAAATCGAAATCGACCCAGGTCTCGGTGCTCCGCCCCTCGGCACAGCCCAGCACGCCACCATAAAAGGCCCGCGCCTCATCAAGATCGCGCACATGATAAGCGAAATGAAACGGCATCAGCATGGCATTCTCCTTCATATCGCCTGATCCATGCGTGAGCCCGCGCCAGTTTGCAATCCCCCACCTGCTTGCCTCTGGACGCCCCCCCAAACCCCTCCTATAACGCGCCCCATGTTCATTGCAGCGATCATCCCGCGAATTAGCGTCCCGGCACTCTGACCCTTTGCGCCCGGAGTGCCGGGTCCGCCATGGCGCCCCTCCCTTTCGTGAAAGATGATCCGATGACGACTGACACTGCCCCCGATTACAAAGACACCCTGTCCCTCCCCGAGACCGATTTCCCGATGCGCGCGGGCCTGCCCGCGCGCGAGCCCGACTGGCTTGCCCGCTGGGAGCGCCTCGGCATCTATGACCGCCTGCGCGCGCAAGCAGAGGGCCGCAAGCCGTTTATCCTCCATGACGGACCTCCCTACGCCAATGGCCACCTGCATATTGGCCATGCGCTCAACAAGGTGCTGAAGGATTTCATCACCCGCTCGCAGCAGATGCTGGGGCGCGATGCACGCTATGTGCCGGGCTGGGATTGCCACGGTCTGCCCATCGAATGGAAGATCGAAGAACAATACCGCGCCAAGGGGCTCGACAAGGACGCGGTCGATATCGTCGATTTTCGTCAGGAATGCCGCCGCTTCGCCGAAGGCTGGATCGACATCCAGCGCGAGGAATTCAAGCGGCTGGGGGTGACCGGCAAATGGGACCGGCCTTACCTCACGATGGATTACCACGCCGAGGCCGTTATCGCCGATGAGTTCATGAAACTCCTGATGAACGGCTCGCTCTATCAGGGCTCCAAGCCCGTGATGTGGTCGCCGGTCGAGAAGACCGCGCTGGCCGAGGC
>SLJW01000217.1 GCA_007134865.1 Paracoccaceae bacterium
CCCCCCCTCCAGACCTGTAATCAAGAGGCATTGACCAATGCTCGACGCCAGCCCGACCCAGACCGCGCTTCTCGAGGTCAACAATATCGAGGTGCTATACAATCACGTCATTCTGGCGCTGAAAGGGGTCAGCCTTGAGGTGCCCAAAGGCGGTATCACGGCCCTCTTGGGCGGCAATGGTGCGGGCAAATCGACAACGCTCAAGGCCATTTCCAACCTCATCCATTCCGAACGCGGCGAAGTGACCAAGGGCTCGATCCTGTATGACGGCAAATCGGTCGTCGGTCTCGACCCGGCCGATCTGGTCAAGATGGGCGTCGTCCAGGTGATGGAAGGGCGGCATTGTTTCGAACACCTGACGGTCGAGGAAAACCTGCTGACCGGCGCCTATACCCGTGGCGACGGGCGCGCTGCCGTCGCCGAGGAACTCGATCTGGTCTATCAGTATTTCCCCCGCCTGAAAGAGCGCCGCAAGTCGCAGGCCGGCTATACCTCGGGCGGTGAGCAGCAGATGACCGCCATCGGGCGTGCATTGATGTCGCGGCCCAAGATGATCCTGCTCGATGAGCCCTCGATGGGGCTCGCCCCGCAGCTTGTCGAACAGATTTTCGAGATCGTCGCACGGCTCAACTCCGAGCAGGGCGTGACCTTCCTGCTGGCCGAACAGAACACCAATGTCGCGCTGCGTTATGCGCATACCGGCTTCATCATGGAGAACGGGCGCATCGTGATGGAAGGGAGCGCGAAGGATCTGCGCGAAAACCCCGATGTGAAGGAATTCTACCTCGGCATGTCCGACAAGGGGCGCAAGAGCTTCCGCGAAGTGCGTTCCTATCGTCGCCGCAAGCGCTGGCTGGCCTGACATGGCTGATGGACCCGCAAACGAGATGCGAGAGGGCAGCGAAATGACCCCGTTTGACGCACTGGAAACCCGCACAGAAGAGGCCCGCGCCGCTGATCTGGCTCGCGCGCTGCCCGAGGCGCTGCGCGCGGCACTCCGCGCGCCGGGGCTGGCTGTGCATCTGGGCGATGTGGACCCCGATGCCGTCACTGACCGCGATGCACTCGCCCGCCTGCCAGTGCTGCGCAAATCCGCGCTGGTCGAGGCGCAGGGGGCAAAGCCGCCGTTCGGTGGGCTGAACCCCACGCCGCTTTCGGAGTTCGAGCATGTGTTCCAGTCGCCGGGGCCGATCTATGAGCCGGGGCGCACTGGCCATGACTGGTGGCGGCTGGGGCGGTTCCTGCATGCCTCGGGTGTGGGCAAAGGCGATGTGGTGCAGAACTGCTTCTCCTATCACCTCGTGCCCGCAGGCATGATGTTCGAGAATGCCGCGCGTGCTGTCGGGGCCACTGTCCTGCCTGCGGGCACGGGCCAGACCGAGTTGCAGGTCATCGCCGCGCGCGATGTCGGCGCGACCGCCTATGCGGGCACGCCCGATTACCTCAAGATGATCCTCGAGAAGGCCGACGAGATGGGGGTCAGCCTCGGCATCACCAAGGCCGTGGTGGGGGGCGGCGCGCTCTTCCCGAGCCTGCGCACCTATTACGAGGAGCGCGGCATCACCTGCCGCCAGTGTTACGCCACCGCCGATCTGGGAAATGTCGCCTATGAAAGCGACGCGCTCGACGGCATGATCGTGGATGAAGGTGTCATCGTCGAGATCGTGCGCCCCGGCACGGGTGATCCGGTCCCCGAGGGCGAGGTTGGCGAAGTGGTCGTGACCACGCTCAACACCGATTACCCGCTGATCCGTTTCGCGACGGGTGATCTGAGCGCGGTGCTGCCGGGGGAAAGCCCCTGCGGGCGGACCAATATGCGCATCAAGGGCTGGATGGGCCGCGCTGACCAGACCACCAAGATCAAGGGCATGTTCGTCCGCCCCGAGCAGGTGGCAGCGCTGGTCGCGCATCACGAAGAAATCCATCGCGCACGCGTCATTGCCAGCCGCGCGGGCGAAAAGGATGTGATGACCGTGCGGATCGAGACCCGCGCGCAAAATCCGGCATTGTATGAAACGACCGTGCTGTCTACTCTGAAGCTCAGGGGCGAGGTGGAGTTGGTGCCTCCGGGGTCGCTGCCGAATGATGGTCTGGTGATCGAGGATCTGCGCCGCTACGACTGAGGCCCGCCCCGGAGCACAAAGGGCGGAGGGATGACGATGCGCAGGGTCTTTACGGGAATCCGGGCGGCGGTCGCAGGCGTGCTGCTGGCCGCACACGCACAGGCCGAAGGGGTCGCGCTGGTTATCGACAATGACAGCGCGGCCGACCTCGAAGTGGCGGTCACGCGGCTCGAGACCGTCGGCTTTCAGGTGATCTCCGGGAGTGATCTTACCGCTGAAGAGATGCGCGCTCAGCTTGCCGGAGCGCAGGAGAGCATCCTGAGCGCCGAAGCGGGTCATGTCCTTGTGTTTTTTATAGGTGATTTCGCGCAATCGTCGAGCGGAGCCTGGCTGCTGAGCAGCGAAGCCGATGCCCCCAGCCTTGCACTGGCAGACGGGCAGGGCCTGCGGCTCGACATCGTCTTCGAGATTGCAGCACTGGCCGATGATCGGGCGCTGGTGCTGCTGGGCAAGCGCGTGGAAGATGAGGACGAGGACGCCGAAGAAACCTTGGGCGCGGGCCTGGCGGCGGGTCTGCCCGAGGAACTTGATCTGCCCGAGGGTGTCGGGCTGATCCGCGGTGCGCCCGAGGATGTGCTTGCCGTGCTGGATGATATTCTGCAGCCGGGCACCGCGCTGGTCGCCATGCTGCGCCGCAACCCTGATTTGGATGCAAGCGGCACGCTGGACCTACGCGCGCCGTTCCTGCCCGAAGGCTTCGCACCCCTCGCGCGCGCCGATCGGCGCGCCTTTGAGGCGGCGGTCGAGGCCGATACCGAAGCGGCGTTCCGCGCCTATCTCGCGGCCTATCCCAACGGGCTCAATGCGCAGGCCGCCCGGGCCGAGATCGAGCGCATCCGCTCGGCCCCCGACCGGATCGAGGCGGCGCTGTTCCTGACCCGTGACGAGCGCCGCGCAATCCAGCGCGACCTGAGTATGTTGGGCTATGATACACGCGGGATCGATGGCATTTTCGGCCCCGGTACGCGGGGCTCTATCGCGGGCTGGCAGGAAGCCACCGGGCGCCCGGTCACGAGCTATCTCGACCGCGACCAGATCATGGCGCTCGCCACGCAGGCCGCCGAACGGCAGGCCGAGATCGAGGCCGAGGAACGCGCGCGGCGCGAGGCAGCCGAGCGCGAGGATCGCGATTTCTGGGCCGCAACGGGTGCCGCGGGCGATGAGCCGGGGCTGCGCGCCTATCTGGAGCGCTATCCGCAGGGGATTTTCGCGGGGCTTGCACGCGAACGGCTGGACCGGATTGCTGCTGAAGCGGCCGCAGCCGAGCGTGATCGTGATCTTGAGGCTTGGCGGCGCGCTCGGCGGATGGACACGATTGACGCTTATGAGGCCTATCTGCGCGACTGGCCGCGCGGCGAGTTCGCCGATCTGGCGCGGTCGCGGATCGAAGAGCGCCTGCCACCGCCCCCAACGCCTGCACCCGCGCCAGAGCCGGAGCCCACGCCAGCACCACCCGAAGATAATCAGGCGGCTGCCGCCGAGGCCGCACTCGGCCTGAACCGGGCGACCCGGGTCTTGATCGAGCGGCGGCTGGCGCGGCTGGGCTTTGACCCGGGGCCGATTGACGGGGTCTTTGACGACCAGACGCGCGTGGCGATCCGACAGGCGCAGGAGCGCTTCGACCTGGTGCCAACCGGCTATGTCAATCAGGACCTGCTGACGATGCTGGTGAGTGGCCTGTTTCAGGAGTTTTTCGACTGAGCAGGCTTGCGCAGGGCTGGAGGAGTGGCTAGGGCTGCCTCCGTTTGCATTAGGGGAGCCCCGCCATGCCAGTTGCTGATGACCGCCTGATTGTTGCGATCGACCTGCCCAATGCGATGGCCGGGCTGGAACTGGCTGAACAGCTCGGAGAGACGGTCTCGTTCTACAAGATCGGGCTCGGGATGCTGACCGGGGGCGGGCTGGCGCTGGCCAATGAACTCAAGCAGGAGCATGGCAAGCGGATTTTCCTCGACATGAAGTTTTTCGATATCGGGGCGACGGTCACAGCCGCAGTGCGCGGGATTGCCGCTTATGATCTGGATTTCCTGACCGTGCAGGGCGATCCGCATGTGGTGGCAGCCGCGCGCGAGGGAGCGGGTGGCTCGGGGCTGAAGATTCTGGCCGTTACGGTGCTGACCTCGCTTGATCGGGCCGATCTGGATGCCAACCTGATCGGGCCCGGTGATCTGACCGAGATCACGCTGGAACGCGCCGCGCGCGCCTTTGTAGCCGGGGCCGATGGCGTGATCGCCAGCCCGCAAGAGGCCGCGGCGATCCGCGCCCTGCCCGAGGCGACAGGCAAGCTGATCGTGACCCCTGGTGTGCGACCCGCCGGTGCGGCGCTGGGTGATCAGAAGCGCGTGGCAACGCCTGCGGCGTCGCTATCGGACGGCGCTGATCACGTGGTGATCGGTCGACCTATCTGGCAAGCCCCGGATCCGCGCGCGGCGGTGGAGGCTGTGCTGGCGGAGATTGCGGCGATCTGAGCCCTCGGCACGCTTCAGTGTTTGGCGCTCCAACTGATCGAAACCGTCTTGCGTGTGGCAAACTCGCCCAACAGGCCCAGCACGATCAAGATCAGCCCGAAATAGATCGGGTAGAGTGTCGAGGTGTGTATCGGGTTGTAATTGATGAAGGCATAGCCGCGCGCCTGGTCGATGGCATGAAACAGCGGGTTCCACATGAAGTAGTGCAGATAGGATTCGGGCAGCGAATTGGCGAGGAAGAACTTGCCCGAGGCGACCATGTTCATCCGCGTGATCAGCATCGTCAGCATGCGGCTGGCCCCCGGCATCCATGGCCTGAGCGCATAGAGCGCCACACCGATGGACAGGCCCGCGAACCAGACAGCGAGCAACATGCCGAAAGCGGCGACTGGCTGGTGAATCTCGACCGGAGTCCAGACCACATGGTAGATGAACAGGATCACGAAGACTGTCAGCACCTGAATGTAAAGCTCGGCCAGGGCCGCCCCACCAATGGCCACCAGCGTGTTCATGGGGCGATGTTTCATCATCGACGATGTCGGCCCTTCGGCCGAGGCCACTGTACCGATCACCTTGACATGGGCCATGAACAGGAAGACCCCGCTCATCAGGTAAATCAGCGTATCGCCCCGGATGGCTGCTGCGCGCATACCGGCAAAGACGAAAATGATCATGAAGACCGCAACCAGCAGCATGGTCTGGGCAATGTTCAGCATCAGGCCGATGATGGCATTACCATGGTCCTTGCGCACATTGCGCACGGCCTGATTGTAGATCAGCTCCAGCGTGGTCAGCACCTGTGTCCACATCGAGCGGGAGCGTATCGGAGCGAGCATCGCGGGCCTTTCGTCTTGTCGCATCCTGGCGCATGGGTTAGGCGCCGTGAACAGGTATGAGGATAAGGCGAAAAACCTTGCCACGCAATGAATGTGGCTTGAGGACAGGTATGAGAAAGGGCAGAGCGATGGAACAGGACCTGCAATCGGTGATGCGCCGCCTGGCGCTGGAGGCCGGCGCGGCGATCATGGCCGTCTATCAGCGCCCCGATCTGGAGATACGCAGCAAGGCCGATGCCAGCCCCGTGACCGAAGCTGACGAGGCCGCCGACCGGATCATCAGCGCAGGTCTGCGCGCCGCCTTTCCCGAGATCGCGCTTGTGACCGAGGAACAGGCGGCAAGCCACGCGGTCTCGGCCGAGCGCTTCTTCATCGTTGACCCTCTTGATGGCACCAAGGAATTCATCCAGCGCCGCGGAGATTTCACGGTCAATATCGCGCTGGTTGAGGCGGGCGTGCCCGTGCAGGGCGTGGTCTATGCGCCCGCGCGCGAACGGATGTTCTACACATGCGCTGATGGCAGCGCTGTTGAAGAACAGGGACCATTCCACCCTGTGCAGTCGGGGCCGCTGTCAGTCCTTTCCATGCGCGCGCCCGACCCGGAGGCGCTGGTGGTGGTGGCCTCGAAATCACACCGCGACGCCGCGACCGATGCCTATATCGCGCGCTATAATGTCGCGGACATGCGCTCGGCGGGTTCATCGCTGAAATTCTGCCTGCTCGCAGCGGGCGAGGCCGATTTCTACCCCCGGTTGGGCCGGACCATGGAATGGGACACGGCAGCGGGCCATGCCGTGTTGCGCGCCGCAGGGGGCGAGGTGCTCGATTTCGACACACATGCACCTCTGCGCTATGGCAAGCCGGGCTATGCCAACCCGTTTTTCATCGCCCGTCATCCGGAAATTGCACTGGTAAAAGGATGATTTGACCGCCGCAGCGCGCGGAAACGCGCCAGCCTTGACCCGTTTTCACCCTGTTTTCACCACAAACCTGCCGCGATTCACCTGTTGTTTAGCCGCTCGTGCGACAAGCCAGAAGGCACTGCAGGACAGGTAAAATCACGGAGCGCAGCATGAACCGCAGGGTAACCAAGGCAGTCTTTCCAGTCGCAGGCATGGGCACACGGTTTCTGCCCGCCACCAAATCGGTCCCGAAAGAGATCATGACGCTGGTGGACCGCCCGTTGATCCAATACGCGATAGATGAGGCCCGCGCGGCCGGGATCACCGAATTCATCTTCGTGACCTCGCGCGGCAAAGGCGCGCTGGAGGATTATTTCGACCGTGCCCCGGAACTCGAGGCGACGCTGCGCGCTAAGGGCAAGACGCAGCTTCTGAATGTGCTGGGCGCCACCAATATGGACAGCGGTGCGATTGCCTATGTGCGCCAGAATCAGGCGCTGGGCCTTGGCCATGCGGTCTGGTGCGCGCGCCATCTGATCGGCGATGAGCCCTTCGCCGTGCTGTTGCCCGATGATGTGATCGCAGCCGAGACGCCCTGTCTCAAGCAGATGGTCGAGGCGTATGAGAAAACCGGCGGCAACATGATCGCGGCGATGGAGGTCGCGCCCGAACTGGCGTCGAGCTACGGTATCATGGATGTGGCTCCTGGCGTTGGTCGTGTCCTGCCCATGCGCGGCATGGTCGAAAAACCCGCCCCTGGCGCGCAGCCGTCGAACCTCGCGGCCATCGGGCGCTATATCCTGACGCCAGACGTGCTACGCCATCTGGGCGATATCGAGGCCGGTGTTGGCGGTGAGATCCAACTGACCGATGCGATAGCCCGCGAGATCACCCAGCGGCAGAATGTTCATGGGTTCCGTTTTGAGGGGCAGCGTTATGATTGCGGATCAAAGGCCGGGTTTTTGCAGGCGACTGTGGCTTTCGGGTTGGCGCGCTCCGACCTGGGTGAGGAACTCGCGCAGTTTTTGGGAGACATGATGGTTCAGCGTCAGGCCGCCGAGTAAGAGTATTGCTGGCTGCACCAACGCGGTGTTGATGACTGAGCAGGGCCGC
>SLJW01000210.1 GCA_007134865.1 Paracoccaceae bacterium
AATGACCTGAAGTCGCAAGGCGTGGGCATTGTCTACATCTCGCACCGCATGGACGAGATCTTCACGCTGTCCGACCGGATTACCGTGCTGCGCGACGGCGCCTATCGCGGAACCCTGATCACTAAAGACACGAACGAGGACGAAGTCACGCGCCTGATGATCGGTCGCAGCCTGGACCTGTCGCGCAACGAGTCTGCACCCGAATTCGGCAAGACCATGCTGGAGGTGCGCAACCTGACCTGTCCCGGGCTGTTCAAGAATATCAGCTTTTCGGTGCGCGAGGGGGAAGTGGTGGGGTTTTACGGGCTTGTCGGCGCCGGCCGGACCGAGATCGCCGAAACGCTGTTCGGCCTGCGTACCGCGACATCCGGCGAGGTGTTCATCGATGGCGAGAAGGTCGAGATCACTTCGCCCCGGGACGCGATTTCGCTTGGTATTTCGCTTGTGCCGGAAAACCGCAAGGAACAGGGCCTCGTGCTGCAGATGAACTGCCGGGACAACATGACCCTGCCGCAGGTCCAGGATCTGACATCAGGGCCCTTCATGTCGCAAGCTGCCGAGTTGGGCATCTTCGACAAGTATCGTGACAGGCTGGCGATCAAGACACCGAGTTGGAAGCAATCTGCGGGCGTGCTCTCGGGTGGGAACCAGCAAAAGATCGTCATTGGCAAATGGCTGTCCATGAAGCCGCGCGTGCTGATCGTGGATGAGCCGACACGCGGCATTGATGTTGGTTCGAAATCCGAGATCCACCAGTTGCTGCGCGAATTGGCGGCGCAGGGCTACGCCGTGATCGTGATCAGTTCGGAAATGCCCGAGGTGCTGCGCGTGTCTGACCGGATTGTGGCCATGTATCATGGCCGGATCATGCGCGAATTCGGCATTGATGACGTGACCGAGGATTCGCTGGTGCAGGCGATTTCCGGCATCAAGGCGCAAGAAGCCGCCTGATGCATCTGGGGCTTATGCCAGGCCGGGGCGCATGGGCTGCCGCATGGCCGGAATCGTGTCAATGCAGACCAATGGGTCATGGGCTGGACAAGGGCACACAAGGCTTTGCGCACAACCCCAGCGCCAAGGTCGCGCGCTGAACTGGTGACGCGCGCGGTGCTGTCCTGGCGTGCCCCGCTCATTGAGCAAACTCGGGTTCAGGCAGGTTGCGGATGATCGGTCGCGACCGGATCAGGCCAGCCCGCCTGGCGGTAAGCACTGTCCCAGAACATCCATTCCAGCAGCGCGCTGCGCTGGTAGACGTGCTCCATTTCGGCACGGTCGCGGGGGCTGGCCTGCGCGGCCAGTCGGTCTGCGAGCGCGCAGGCATTGGTCACAGCGGCGTCGAAATCCTCGCCCGAGTAGGTGTCGATCCACGCCTGATAGGGATTTCCCACACTGACACGGCTCGCAATGTCACGCCCGACATCCCGATAAACCCAGAAACACGGCAACAGCGCGGCCGTCGCCACGGCCACGTTGGCAGTGGCCGAGGTGGCATTGAGGAAGCTGACATAGTGGTCGCAGACAGGCGTGCGGGGGGTGGCGGCGAATTCTTCTGCCGAGACCCCGAACAGGCCGAGATAATGGGCATGCATCTGCCGTTCGACCGCGATGGCGCCTGCCGCCGATTGCGCCAGTTGGCGCACGGCCTCGGCATCCGGCGCGCGGGCGCTGGTCTGCGCGAGGGCACGCGCGAAACCTTCAAGGTAAAGCGCGTCCTGGATCATGTAGTGGCGAAATACAACCGGTGCTAGCGATCCATCGGCCAGCATGCGGTTGAAAGGCATCGCGCGGATCGTGGCGCAAAGTTCGGCCGTCTGGTCGAAAACTGTCTGTGTGAAACTCATGATCGCCCTTTCATTGCGTGGAA
The DNA here is from genome assembly GCA_007134865.1 of Paracoccaceae bacterium. Lineage (GTDB taxonomy): Bacteria > Pseudomonadota > Alphaproteobacteria > Rhodobacterales > Rhodobacteraceae > Roseinatronobacter. Next base: position 1,865 of record SLJW01000210.1, read on the forward strand.
ATGTTGCGTCGGGCCGTGGCCTTGGCCCACATCGAGCGTATCGGCCTGCTCGATTGCGATGGCGACATAGCGTTTGGCCCGCTCAGCGGCCTCCGTCAGCGGACGGCCGTGGCCGAGCGAGGTCGCCAGCGCCGAGGAGAGAGTGCATCCGGTGCCATGCGTCTTGCGGGTGGGATGGCGCGGCCCCGGCAGCCAGGTCAGGCTTTCGGCATCCGCAAGCACGTCGGGGCTTTCGTCGCCTGCGAGGTGCCCGCCCTTGAGCAGCACTGCCCTCGGCCCCAGCGCCAAAAGCGCGCGCACCTGCACCTCCATCGCGTCGCGGGTCGTGGCTTCTGCCTGGCCCAGCAGGTCGGCGGCCTCGGGTAGATTGGGCGTGATGACCGTGGCGCGCGGCAGCAGCCCGCGCAGGCCCGCCACCGCATCGGTCTGCAACAACCGGTCGCCGCCCTTGGCCACCATGACCGGGTCCAGCACGATGGGTGCATCCAGCCCGTCGAGAGCATCCGCGACAGCCTCGATGATCGCTGCCGTGCCGAGCATCCCGATCTTCACTGCATCGATACGGATGTCATCGCGCAGCGCGCGGATCTGCCTCGCGACGAACTCCGGCTCGACCATCTGCACTGCCTGCACACCGCAGGTGTTCTGAGCGGTCAGCGCCGTGATCGCGGCCATGGCATAGGCGCCATTGGCAGAAATGGCCTTTATGTCGGCCTGAATGCCAGCGCCTCCGGATGGGTCGGAGCCGGCAATGGACAGAATGTTGGGGATCATGCGCTGCTCCATTCTCTGAAAAGCGCGCGCGTCGCCGCCTCCGGGTCCGGTGCACGGCTGATGGCCGAAACGACCGCCATCCCCACGGCCCCCGTCTCCTTGATCGCGAGGGTATCCCCTGGCCCGATGCCGCCTATTGCAAAGGCGGGAACGCGCGCTTCTGCGACGATCGAGGCCAGCCCGTCCATGCCCAGGGGCGTCGCATGGCCAGGTTTTGTCGAAGTTGCGCGCACAGGGCCGATGCCGATATAATCCACACAAGCCGGAACGACCGCGCCTTGCGCAAGGGTTTCTACCGACAGTCCCAGCAGCTTGTCCGGCCCGAGCCGCGCGCGCGCCTGTGTCGGGTCACCGTCGCCTTGCCCGATATGCAACCCATCGGCATCTGCCGCGTATGCCACATTCAGCCGGTCATTGATGATGAGCTTTACTCCCAACGGGCGAAGCGCGGTCAGCAGAGCGCGGGCCAGATGCAGCAGGTCCTCATCCGCGGCATGCTTGTCGCGCAATTGCACTGCCCAGGCCCCGCCCCGCGCAGCGGCCATGGCCTGCGCAGTCACACGATGTGGCGCATCAGGGTCGGTGATGGCGTAGATCGGTCCGATCATGCCGCACTCACCTTTGCGCCAGCGGTCAGATCTTCGGGCGTTTGGGCCGCCAAGGCATCGAGGAACGCGGGCTGAAAGCTGCCAGGCCCCGCAGCTGTTTGCGCTGCAACCTCGCCTGCGAGGCCATAACTTGCCAATGCCGCGACCGTTGCCTCCAGCACGTGCTGGTCCACACAGAATGCTGCGATCACGCCATTCAGCGAGCAGCCCATGACTGTGACCCGTGCCATCAGCGGGTGCCCGTTTGCGACGCGGAAGGCGCGAGTGCCGTCGGTCACGAAATCCACCGGGCCGGATACGGCGACCACGCCACCGATGGACTGTGCGAGGGTGGTTGCCGCGTCCATTGCCACCTCCACATGATCGCCCGCATCCACTCCGCGCGCAGAGCCGGACAGCCCGGCAAGCGTCAGGATTTCGGAGGCATTTCCTCGAATGACGGTCGGTTTGAGGGCCAGAAGTTTCTGCGAAAGGTCCTGCCGGAACCGGGTTGCCGCCACGCCTACCGGGTCGAACACCCAAGGCCGCTTGTGGTCGGTCATAACCGTTGCCGCCTCCTGCATGGCCACACCCCATTCCGGGTCTGCCGTGCCGATATTGACCGTCAGCGCCTGCGCGAGTGCCGCGAATTCCGCCGCTTCTTCGCGCGCATGCACCATCGCCGGTGATGCCCCCACCGCCAGGAGTACATTCGCCATGAAATTCATGGCCACGAAATTGGTGATATTGTGCACGAGCGGCGCAGTCGCGCGCATGTTCTTCAGATAGCTGCCAGTCTGTTTCATATCACTCCCCCTAGGCGGGCGGGGAGACGCGGTGTCGGGACAGGGCCAGGTCGGCCACCGAACGCTACACCACAGACTCCCTACGCCAGCATGATCTGGTTCAGGTTCAAAGGGTACTTCTCAGCCCACGCACCCGCGGACGCCCCTGCCTATACCCCGAAACTAACCATCATAGCGCTGGGGTCAATGGGGACATTCATTTGATTGCCACCTGCGGGTCCGCTACACATGGCGCATGAAAATTTTGGTATTTCTAGGCTCTGCTCGGGACAGTACACCACCGCGCCCTGCGCGTCTGGGACTGCGGGTCAGTGCCATGTGCCAGCGGCTTCTGGCAAAGCGCGGCCATGACGTGCAACTGGTCGATCCGCTGGACGTAGGGATGGCGGATGTGTTCAAGCCGCATTTCGCTTATGCCGAAGGCCGAGCCCCGCAAGCCCTGAGCGATCTGGCCATGAAGATTTCGGCAGCGGATGGCTACGTGATGGTCAGCCCCGAATACAATCATTCCATGTCGCCCGCGCTGGCCCATCTTCTCAATCACTTCGGCGCGTCACGCTTTGCCTGGAAACCGAGCGCAATTGTCACCTATTCGGCGGGGCAATGGGGTGGGGCGCGCGCAGCGATGGGCATGCGCGGCTTCTTGTCGGAACTGGGCTGCCTGCCCGTGTCCGCCATGACCCATATCCCCAAGGCACAGGAAGTCTTGAACGATGACGGGGCCTGGACCCTGGATGCAGAGAAATGGGACGGCTATGTCGGGCGCACCCTCGGTCAACTGGAGTGGTGGGCCGAGGCGGCTCAGCGTCAACGTGTCGAGGGTGATACCGCCCCGACCGGCGCGTTCGACCGGGATCCATCGCAACGCAACGCGCCATGACGGGGCCACAAGCGGGTTGCGCTCGAACGGTTTCGCAGCCAGCCGCCTTGAAGAAGTTGTCCTATTCCTCGTCGGTGAAGAGATCACAGACGTGACCGACCGCGCGCCAGAGGTCGTCGTAGGTCCGCGCGGCTGCTCGTCCGATAAGGTCCTTGAGTTTGGCAAAGGCCATCTCGATTGATGGTGCAGGCTCAGGCATAGGCCTAAGCCTTCATCTTCATGCCTGACTGTCCGGTCGAAATGGGGCCAATTCAGTTACGGCCAAGCCATTTTCAATATCCTCCAGCGCCGCTGCCAGCTTGAGCGCGAATTTCGCGGAAGCAACCGGCAGGACGCGGCCGCGCATCTGACCAAGCAGCAAAAGACCCGGTATCAGGTCGCGCGCGGCAAGCCTGCGCACCCGCAATCGTGGCTCGTCGCTCGGCACGAGGCCGATCGGGATCTGGAAGCCCACGGCCTGCTCATAAAGCACATACTGCCGCATCAACTCGAAGCTTTCGGCCTCCAGCGCGGGAGCGAGGCGACGGGTGCGGCCGCTGGTGGCAAGTTCCAGAAGATGCCGCACCCCGTAATCGCGCGACGGGATGACATGCGGCCCGGCGAGGCAGTCGCGCAGGCGCAGGTCGCGCTTTGACGCCAGCGGATGGTCGGCGGCCATCACTGCGCAGACCGGCTGAGGGATGGCCTTGATGACCTCGAAATCCGCCAGATAGACGGGCTCGAAAACCAACGCGAGGTCGCTCTCGAAGGTCGAGAGATCGCGCTCTGCAGCGGCCCGGTCGCGTACCTTGACCGAAAAGGTGACGCCCGGATGTTCTGCCCGATACGCGGCGATCTGCTGCGGTAAAAAGATCGGGTTCAGCGCCTGACTGCATGCGATCGAGACGTGACCCCGCCGCTGCCCTGCCAGATCGGCGACCTGACCACGCAAGCGGTCCATGTCGCTGATCTGGGTGCGGATGTGCTGCATCAGCAATTCGCCTGCCGGGTTGAGCCGAACGCCGCGCGGCAGACGCTCGAAGACCGGCACGCCGAATTCGGCCTCGAACGCCTGAATGCGTCGGTTGAGCGCCGATGAGGTGATGTTCAGGTCTTCGGCAGCTTTTCGGATCGACCCAGCGCGCGCGACATCGCGGATCAGTAGAAGTGTCTGCAAGTGCTTCAAGCCTTTCACCTTTTACCTAAGCGCTGCATTTCATGCAGCACAATGCTGAGAACATAGCAGTAGAATTCAGCGTTGGCGACAGGCATCTTCGCGAGTCTCGGGAAACGCAAGGGGAACGCAATGAGCCAGAACGCCATGGCACGAGAGGGAACAGAAACCGCCGCTCATGTAGTCTTCACCCTTTCAGGCATTGCTGAGGCCTATGCGACCGGGCTGCGACCTTCCGCGATTGTCGCCGAAACATATCGGCGCATTCGCACGCTTGATGATCCCGGCATCTTCCTGCACCTTGTCCCCGAGGCGGAAGCCCTGGCGCTGGCAGAAGAGCTCGGTCGCCATGACCCGGCCAACCCGCTCTGGGGGGTGCCTTTTGCAATCAAGGACAATATTGATCTCGCAGGCTGTCCGACTACGGCCGGGTGCCCCGAATTCGCTTATATGGCCGACAGCGATGCCCCGGTCGTGGCGCGTCTGCGAAAGGCAGGCGCGATTGCGATCGGCAAGACCAATCTAGACCAGTTCGCAACCGGCCTCGTGGGGGTGCGCACACCCTTTCCGGTGCCGCGCAACGCCTTGGATGCGACCATCGTGCCGGGGGGGTCCTCCTCAGGCTCTGCCATAGCCGTCGCACAGGGGCTTGTCGCCTTCGCCCTTGGCACGGATACGGCAGGATCAGGGCGCGTGCCTGCGGCGCTGAACAATATCGTCGGGCTGAAGCCGTCCTTGGGCGCGCTGTCGACCAGAGGCGTCGTCCCCGCCTGCCGCACACTCGACACTGTGTCGATCTTTGCGCTGACCGTGAGCGATGCACATGCCGTATTCTGTGCCGCAGCAGCCTTTGACCTGGGCGATCCCTATGCGCAGCGCTTGCCCTCAGGAAGCCTTGGTGCCCCGCCGCCACACCTGCGCGTAGGGGTGCCGAGCCTCGCCAGCCAGCGCTTCTTCGGGGATGATGTTCAGGCAGACGACTTTGACGCGGCGCGTCTGAGGCTGGCCTCGGAGGGCGCAGAGGTCATCGAGATCGATTTCGCGCCCTTCCACGCAGTTGCCGACATGCTCTATCAGGGCGCTTGGTTGGCCGAAAGATATGCGGTTATTGAAGAGCTTCTCGCCACTGACCCGGACGCGGTGCATCCGGTGATTCGCCAGATCGTGGCCCCTGCGGCCCGGCTCTCGGCCACTGACGCCTTCCGCGGCTTCTACCAACTAGCCGAATTGCGGCGCGAGATCACCCCGATCATGGCAAGTGTCGATCTGCTCTGCGTGCCCTCGATCCCGACCTTCTACAGCCTTGCAGATCTGGCGACCGATCCCCTCGGCCCGAATGCCCGGCTGGGAACATACACGAATTTCGT
>SLJW01000270.1 GCA_007134865.1 Paracoccaceae bacterium
GGCGGTCTGCCTTGGTCTGTTCTACCGGTGTGAGCTGGCTGGGGAGGCAGGATTCGAACCTGCAACCTGCGGTACCAAAAACCGTTGCGCTACCATTGCGCCACTCCCCAACTCTGCCGCGCTATTTAGTCGAGCGCTGAAAGGGCTGCAAGCCAAATCTTGGGCCGGGCAGGCAAGAAACACCTGGCACGCAACACCGCGCGAAAACTCACTTCTTTGCGGTCGAGCAGGTTGACACGCCGATCAGCGAATAAAGGGGACAAGTCTGCATCAAGCCGGTCGCCAGTGGCACAATTCCGATCAGATACAGCCAGCGCAGGCCGGCATCAGCATTGAGGAAAAACCCTGCAATCAGCGCAAGCCCGATTACGATTCGTGCGATGCGGTCGATACCGCCGACATTTCTTGCAAGCATGGCCTGCGCTCCTACTTCAATAGACATTCTGACATTGCAGTTTTATTATGTGATAGGTCTTCCGATACCGCAAGACCTATCGCACATCAGGTTCAGGCAGATTGTCGCAGAGAGGCTGGCTGACTACCCCCGCCCACGTCCGACAAATCTTGGTAGCAAAGCAGAAAAATCGCGCCCCTTGCCATCCTCTTGCTCGACAAAGGCCGCGTAAAGTGCGGTCGCCCGCGCGCCCATGGGCGTGTCGGCATCGACGGCCTCAGCGGCCTGTTGCGACAAACGGAGATCCTTGAGCATCAAATCGGCTGCAAAACCGGGCTTGTAGTCATTGTCGGCGGGGCTTTGCGGACCAACGCCAGGTGCCGGGCAATAGGCGTTCATGCTCCAGCTATAGCCCGAAGAGGTCGAGACCACATCGAACATGCGCGCACGGTCAAGCCCGAGCTTGTCCGCCAGCGCAAAAGCTTCGCAGGTCACGGCCATGGTCGCGCCGAGGATCATGTTGTTGCAGATCTTCGCGGCCTGCCCGGCCCCCGCTGCACCACAATGGACAGCCTTCTGCCCCATCACCTCGAACAAAGGCCGGACTTTGGCGAAAGCCTCCTCGGAGCCCCCCACCATGAAAGTCAGCGTGCCCGCACTCGCACCGCCAACACCGCCCGAAACCGGCGCATCAAGCGCGCCGAGCCCAGCCGCCACCGCCTGGTCGGCGACAGCGCGTGCGCTTTCGACATCCACGGTGGAGCAATCGCAGAGCACGGCACTCGCCTTCATGGCGGGGATGATCTGATCGGCCACCGCGCGCAGGATCGCGCCATTGGGCAGCATCGTGATGACCACCTCGGCCCCGCTGGCCGCCTCGGCGGCGCTGGCTGCCGAGTGCACGCCTTCAGGGCTGGGCGCCGCCAGATCGAAGCCCTGCACCTCATGCCCGGCCTTGGCGAGATTGGCCGCCATCGGCCCACCCATATTGCCCAGCCCGATAAACCCGATCTTCATAGCCTCTCCTCCTCGAATGACAGATCCTCTTCTCCCAGCGGGGCCAGCAGCGCGCCGACCTCCTCGCTCGTCACATCCTCCAGCCGTGCATGACGCCAGCGCGGGTTTCGGTCCTTGTCGATGATCGCCGCGCGGATCCCTTCCAGAAAGTCGCCATGCTCCATGGAGCGGAATGTATAGCGATACTCCTGCGCAAGAGCGTCCCGGATTGTCGCCTCAGGCCCGAGGTTCCGTAGCATCGCATGCGTGCAGGCAACCGAGAGCGGCGAATTTCGGCGCAGAATTGAAACGGCCTTGGAGGCAAAATCGGAGCCGTCCCTTTCGAGCGCGGCTATCACCTCGATGGCTGTCTCTTGCCCGAACGCCGCATCAATAAGCATTGCATGGTTGGCCAAGGCGGCCTCGGGCGTATCGCGCCCCTGCAACACACCCAAATCACCAGAAGCGGCAAGCGCAGACTTGACCTGCCCCCATTCCGCCTCAGGCAGATAAAGATCGGCGAATCCCGAGCGGATCGCATCCCCCGGACCTATCCGCGCCCCGGTCAAGCCCAGATAAGCGCCCAGCGCGCCCGGAGCCCGCGCAAGTATCCACGAGCCCCCCACATCCGGCACCAGCCCGATACCGCATTCGGGCATGGCAATCTGGCTGGTCTCGCCCACAACACGATGGCTCGCGTGACAGCCCACACCGACACCCCCGCCCATGACAAAGCCCTGCAGGAAGGCAACCACGGGTTTGGGATATTCAGCCAGCCGCGCATTCATACGGTATTCATCCGCCCAGAAGCGCCGACCATAGCTGTAATCGCCCTTGGTCCCGGTGGCGTACATCTCGGCAATATCGCCGCCCGCGCAGAATGCCTTCTCGCCATCGGCATCGATCAGAACCAGTGCAACACGATCATCTTCGGCCCAGTCTTTCAGCGCCGCATCGATCGCAACGCACATCTCATAGCTCAGCGCATTCAGCGCCTTGGGCCGCGTTAAAGTGATCCGGCCCGCGCGCCCCTCGATCCGGATATGAATATCGCCCATCAGCGCGCCGCCAGCATCTGCCGCGCCACGATCAGGCGCATGATCTCATTGGTGCCCTCCAGGATCTGATGCACGCGCAGATCGCGCACCAGCTTCTCGACCCCGTAATCGCCCAGATAGCCATAACCGCCGTGCAGTTGCAGGCATTGATCCGCCACGCGGCTGCCGGCTTCGGTCACGAATTTCTTCGCCATGGCGCAGAACTTGGTCGCATCGGGCGCGCCCTGGTCGAGCTTCCATGCCGCCTGCCGCAGGAACACGCGCGCAGCCTGCAGTTCGATCTCCATCTCGGCCAGCCGGAATTGCAGCGCCTGAAACTGATCGAGCGTCTGACCGAAGGCCTTGCGCTCGCCCATATAGGCGAGTGTCGCATCCAGCGCCGCCTGCGCGCCGCCCAGCGAACAGGCCGCGATGTTCAGCCGCCCGCCATCGAGCCCCGCCATCGCATAGCGAAACCCGTGGCCTTCCTCGCCCAGAAGTGCCTCTGCGCCCACGCGGCAATCATCGAACTGCACCTGCCGGGTAGGTTGCGAGCGCCAGCCCATCTTGTCTTCCAGCCCGCCGAAACTCAGCCCTACAGCGCCGTCCATCACCACCAGCGCCGAGATGCCTTTAGGTCCTGCATCCCCGGTCCGCGCCATGACGATATAGCCGTCTGAATAGCCGCCGCCCGAGATGAAGGCCTTGGTGCCGTTCAGCACATAGCCCTCATTGTCGCGCGCGGCCCGGGTCTTGAGCGCGGCCGCGTCCGACCCCGAGCCCGGTTCGGTCAGGCAATAGGACATGAAGCATTCCAGCGACACAACCTTCGGCAACAACTCGGCCCGCATTGCATCCGAGCCGAACTTATCGATCATCGCCGCGCACATGTTGTGGATCGACAGAAAGGCCGCGACCGAGGGGCAGGCCATCGACAGCGCCTCGAAGATCAGCGTGGCCTCCAGCCGCGACAGCCCTGCGCCTCCGGATTCCTCGCTTACATAAAGCCCGCCGAACCCCAGTTCGGCAAACTTGCCCCAGAGCTCTTTCGGGATAGTACCCTCGGCCTCCCAGGCACGGGCATTGGGCGCGATATGCTCGGCACCGAAATCGCGCGCCATGTCGAAAATCGCCTGCGCCTCTTCGCTCAAGCTGAAATCCATGCGCTCCTCCCAAGTGGTTGCGCGGCTGACCTAGGCCGCAACTGTTGCAGAAGTTTTTCAAACCGCATGCGGGACCTGTTGCCGCATCTGTCTTGCCGGCCCAAAGCCCCAGTCCATTTCACCCTCGTATAACAATGGAGGGTGTCATGTTTGATCTTCAGGACCAGACCCGCGACGCCCTGACCCGCCACTACATGCCCAACAGCCTGTCGGACCGGGTCGCATTGCGGGTTGTCAAATTCATGCGCGTCTTTGCCGACGCCTTCTTCGCCAAACGCTACGGTCATCGCGCCGTCGTGCTCGAAACTGTCGCGGCCGTCCCCGGCATGGTGGGTGGCATGCTTCAGCATCTCAAGGCGCTGCGGCGCATCCGCGATGACGAAGGCTGGATCCGCGAGTTGCTTGACGAAGCTGAAAATGAACGGATGCACCTGATGGCCTTCATCAAGATCGCGCAACCGAGCCTTCTGGAACGCGCGCTGATCCTCTTCGCGCAGGGGCTGTTCTTCAACCTCTACTTCATCCTCTATCTCGTCACCCCCAGGACCGCGCATCGCATCGTCGGCTATCTCGAGGAAGAAGCCGTCATCAGCTACACGCAATACTTGGAGATGGTCGAAAGCGGTCATGTCGAGAATGTCCCTGCCCCACAGATGGCGATCGACTATTGGAACCTGCCGCAAGATGCGCGCCTGCGCGAATTGATCATCGCCGTGCGTGCAGATGAGGCCGGGCATCGCGACAAGAACCACGAATATGCCGATGACATCGCGTCTGGCCGCCGCGACTGATCACGGTCTTCATCTTGCCGAAAATACTCCGCGGCGGGAGCGGGGGGTGTGCCCCCCCCGCTCCTCCGTTCAGTCCATCGCCTTGAAGTTGAAGGCGGCGCCTTCCTTGATCCCCGAGGGCCAGCGCGAGGTCACGGTCTTGGTGCGCGTGTAGAACTTGAACGCATCGGGCCCGTGCTGGTTGAGATCGCCAAAGCCCGATTTTTTCCAGCCGCCGAAAGTGTGATATGCCAGCGGCACCGGGATCGGCACATTGATCCCAACCATGCCGATATTGATCCGATGCGCGAAATCGCGCGCCGCGTCGCCATCGCGGGTGAAGATCGCGGTGCCATTACCGTATTCATGGTCCATGGCCAGCCCGATGGCCTCTTCATAGCTGGCCGCGCGGACCATCGACAGGACGGGCCCGAAAATCTCGGTGCGGTAGATGTCCATGTCGGGCTTCACATGATCAAAGAGATGCGGGCCGACGAAAAAGCCGTTCTCGTAACCCTGCAACTTGAAATCGCGCCCATCGACCACGAGTTCAGCGCCTTGCTCGACACCGGACTCGACCAGGCGCAGAATGTTCTCTTTCGCCGCCTGGGTCACGACCGGGCCGTAATCTACGTCATCACCCGCGGTATAGGGGCCGACTTTCAGCGCTTCGATCTTGGGTACCAGCCGCTCACGCAGCGCCTCCGCCGTGCCGTCGCCCACGGGCACCGCGACCGAGATCGCCATGCAGCGTTCGCCCGCCGCGCCGTAACCTGCACCCACAAGCGCGTCGGCGGCCTGATCCATATCAGCATCAGGCATGATGATCATGTGGTTCTTGGCACCGCCAAAGCATTGCGCGCGTTTGCCGGTCTCGGCGGCGCGGTGGTAGATGTAATGCGCGATAGGGGTGGAGCCGACAAAGCCCACCGCCTGGATCACCGGGGAGTCGAGGATCGCGTCCACCGCGTCCTTGTCGCCATTCACGACCTGCAGGACACCATCGGGCAGACCGGCTTCCTGGAAGATCTCGGCCAGCATCAGCGGCACCGAAGGGTCACGCTCCGAGGGCTTCAGGATCATTGCATTGCCACAGGCCAGCGCCGGGCCCATTTTCCACAGCGGGATCATGGCCGGGAAGTTGAACGGCGTGATCCCCGCCACCACGCCCAGCGGCTGGCGCATGGAATACATGTCGATGCCCGGGCCCGCGCTATCGGTGAACTCACCTTTCAGCAGATGCGGCGCGCCGATGCAGAATTCGATCACTTCGAGGCCGCGCTGCACATCACCCTTGGCATCGACAAAGGTCTTGCCATGCTCGGACGAGAGCTTCTCGGCCAGCTTGTCCATGTCGCGGTTGATCAGGCGAACAGCCTCCATCATCACCCGCGCGCGCTTCTGCGGATTGGTCGCGCCCCAAGCGCGCTGCGCCTTGGCGGCGCGTGCCACCGCGTCGTCCATCTCATCCTTCGAGGCCAGCGGGACACGCGCCTGCACCTCGCCAATTGCAGGGTTGTAGACATCCGCGAAGCGGCCCGACTTGCCCGACACGCGTGCGCCATCAATCCAATGGGAAAGCTCTTCCATCGCATCCTCCTCTAACGATTTGGACGCAAGAATAGTCTTGCGATTTCGCCTTGGGAAGCGGGAATTTCCCAAACAAGCCTTGCATTATTGCAAGACCTCGGCAAAGTGGTCAAATGCGGGACTGGGATGACATGCGCATCTTTCTGGCGCTAGCGCGCACGGAGAGTCTCGGTCGGGCGGGGCAACAGCTGCGCCTTGACCCAGCCACTGTCGGGCGGCGTATCGCACGGCTGGAGGACTCGCTCGGTCGGCGTCTCTTCAACCGCTCGTATCAGGGCTATGCGCTGACCGAGGAAGGCGCACGGCTTCTGCCGCATGCACTGGCGGCGGAATCTGCCATGACCGAAGCCACGCGGGAAGCAACAACCGAGACCGGGCTGGCGGGCCAGATTCGCATCGGTGCGCCCGACGGCTGCGCAAATTACCTTTTACCGCAGGTAGTCGCCGCAATCTGCGCCGAGAGCCCGGCGCTGGATGTTCAGATCATCGCTTTGCCGCGGGTCTTCAATCTGTCACGGCGTGAGGCGGATATGGCTATCGGCGTGTCCGCCCCACAGGCGGGACGGCTGAGCGTGAAGAAGATCACCGACTACCGGCTACATCTGGCCGCGGCGCAAAGCTATCTTGACCACCATGACCCGATCAGGGACTTGAGCAATCTCAAGTCACACCGGATCATCGGCTATATCACCGACATGATCTTTGACAGTGAGCTAGATTACCTATCTGACTTGGGCCTCGAGCGCGTGGCCTTCGCATCGAACTCGGTCGCTGTGCAATTCAACGCGATCCGCCTCGGGGCCGGCGTCGGCGTTGTGCATGATTTCGCGATACCTTCGGCAAAAGGGGTGCGGCGTATCCTGCCCGAGAAATTCAACCTGACGCGCAGTTTCTACCTGATCCGCCATCTGGATGACCGCAGGGTTGCGCGGCTGAACCAGTTTGCTGACCTGCTGAGCCGCCATCTGCGACGAGAGGTGCAGCGTCTTGAGGGACTGGTGGATGCGACGTGATGTCATCGGCTGTAGGCTTCTGCTGCACGCAGATTGTTCGGCACGATCTCGAGAATGGGTGGTGTACCACTGCGCCCGCGCCGCGCACCCATACAGACCGCGAGGAAGCGCCGAATCTCGCCCATGTCCTTGTCTGCCAGAAACTGTACCCCACAAAGCGCGCCGCGCACCCAGCGCACCTGTGCGGAGAAGACGCACCCCTTGGCGTGCAGACGCAGGATATCGCCTTTCTTAGGGGCAGGAACCCCTCGTAACTTCATCCCGCCTTGTGAGACATCCTCGACAAAGGCGATGTCGCGCCGCGCGCCCTGTATGAGGCCGACGGAGGTCGTGCAACGAATGCGTTTGGGCCGGGGTTTCATGTCTTGCCTTGAGCCGGGTTGTTATCAAGCTGCCTCAAGTATGCCGATGCGAAGTTTCCAAGCGATTAACTGGCTAAGGACTTGGCAGCGTCATTGACTTTCACGATGTCGGCGGGGCATGTTTTACTGCAGAACGTGGCAAAAAGCCCGCAGGATCGAGCAGTATGGCGCGCATCGCGATGGCACTGGCCCTGGCGTTGGGGTTCGGGATATCTGGCGCATCGGCGCAGACACCTGCACTGGCGCAGGCGGAAGGACTTTTGTCGAACCCGGAGTCTTCCGAGTCTGACCAAGTCGCGACACTGACATCCGCTCCCGAGCCAGTCGATGAGATTGATCGCGAGTGGCTCACCGCGCTCGATCATATGCAAAACAATGCACCACGCGCTGCACTGCCGCATCTGGAACGACTGGTCTCGATCTCGCCCGAAACAGCGCGGTTTCGGCTGGAACTGGCCCGCGCCTTGTTTTTGATCGAAGACGACACCCGCTCCTATTATCACTTTGAGCAGGCGCTTGGCGGTCGTCTGAGCCTTGCCGAGATCACGACAGTGAATGAATATCTTCGCGCCATGGAGCAGCGCAAGCCATGGCAAGGTCACGCGCGTGTTGCCGTGGTCAGCCAGTCGAACCCCTGGTATCGCTCGGGAGAGGAATTCGTTGATATCGGCGGCCGCCTCATGCTGCCCTTGCCCGAAGTCGAACGCTCGGTCGGGCTGGAACTGGGTTTGGGTGGCACTTTTCTTCCGCAACTTCGACCGGACCTGCACGGCCGTGCGCATGTGATGGTCACGGGGCAGATTTTCGAGAACCGCAATCTCAACCGGTGGCATGCACGCGGAGAATTGGGTCTGCTCTCTTTGGGCGACTATAGTCAGCAGGTGTCGGGTGGTGTCACTCTGCAGGGCGCTTTTGGCAGGCAGGGACGGATCATGCACGGCGTCGGTGTGTATGGCGGCTTCCAGAGACGTTTCGCAAACCGGCTGAACCTCGGGTTGCGAGTGAATGCCGACCAGTTGCTATACAAGGATATCCCGCAACTCGACGGGCTACGCCTCTCGACCGCATTGGAGGGCTCTTACCTCTACTCACTGCGCCTGCGACTGCATGGGGGTGTAAGCCTCTCCCAAGCCCGGACCGAAGCGGCGTTTCACCGCAGAAGCACTGGCAGCGTGACATTGGGCGGGCAGTTCGCCTTTTCGGGCGGAACAATAGCGGGGCTTGAAGCAAAGCTGAGCCACTCTCGGTTGAGCGAGGCAAACCCGCTTCAGGCACAATTCGGCCCGGAGCGCAGCGATCGGATTGACCTGACGGCGCAAGTCATGCACCGCGCCGTGAATATCCGTGGCTTCGCACCGGTCGCGACGGTTGGATACACTCACCAGAACAGTAATGTCCCGATGAACGCGTTCAGCAATCTCAAGTTTTCACTGGGCGCGACACGCAATTTCTGAACCCGTCCGGGGGGGGCAAGGTCAGAGCGCAAGCTCTGCCCAGATGGGCACATGGTCCGACGGTTTTTCGCCCGCCCGCACCTCGGTGTCGATCCGGCAATCGATCAGCAGATCGGCGGCATAGGCATTGAGCAGAATATGGTCGATCCGGATGCCGTCATTGCGCTCAAAGGCGCCTGCCTGATAATCCCAGAAGGTATAATGCCCCGGCCCTGACGTGCAGGCGCGAAAGGCATCGGTCAGCCCGAGGTTGATCATGCGCCGGAACGCCTCGCGCGAGGGCAGGAGGAACAGCGCATCGTCGCGCCATGCATCGGGACGGGTCGCATCCTCGGCCTGTGGAATGATGTTGTAATCACCCATCAGCGCAAGTGGCATCTCGAGCGCCATCAATTCGCGCAGCCGCGCTTCCATCCGCGCCATCCAGTCAAGTTTGTACGCGTATTTCCCACCGCCTTTCGGCTGGCCTTCGCTATCAAGCTCCACCGGGTTGCCATTCGGCAGATAAAGGCCGCAGACCCGCAGCGCATGGGTCGGCCCGCCCACGGTGGCCTCGATCCAGCGTGCCTGCGTGTCGCTCTCATCCCCCGGTAGGCCACGCGTCACATCCTCAAGCGGATGTTTCGACAGAATTGCGACTCCGTTGAAGCCCTTCTGCCCATGGGTTTCCAGATTGTAGCCACGCTCCTCGATCACCTCGCGCGGAAAGGCCTCATCGGTGGATTTGATTTCCTGCAGCACCACCAGATCGGGCTGCGCCTCGTCAAGCCAACGACCGAGCGCCGCACTGCGCGCCTTGATCCCGTTGATGTTGAAACTCGCGATCTTCATGCGCACACCCTTGCCTAGCGTGGCGCGACACTGCCAGCTTGTGCGTCCCGCCGCAAGCGCGCCTCAGGCGCGGATATGCGCAGTTGCCTCGATCTCGATGCGGGCCTCGTCCTCTATCAGCCCGGCGACAACGATCATCGACATGGCTGGAAAATGTTTGCCCATGACGCGCCGATATGCCTGCCCAACCTCGCGCTGATGGGTGAGATATTCAGCCTTGTCGGTCACGA
This sequence comes from Paracoccaceae bacterium, assembly GCA_007134865.1. GTDB lineage: Bacteria > Pseudomonadota > Alphaproteobacteria > Rhodobacterales > Rhodobacteraceae > Roseinatronobacter. The sequence continues at coordinate 9,841 of SLJW01000270.1, forward strand.
ACCATGTCATGCGGGCAATGTCGCTGGCCTGCCCGCCCGCAGCCTCGACCACAGCCACGACGTTGCGCAGGGCCTGCTCCATCTGGCCGATGAAATCCTGCGCCTCGAAACGCTTCTCGGCATTCCAGCCGATCTGCCCACCGATATGCAGCGTGCCATCCTCGGCCAGCATACCATTGGCATAGCCCAGCGCCGGCGCCCAGCCTTCGGGGTGAATGGTTTTCAGACTCATTTCGCCTCGTCCTTCTCTGCCATGATCCTGTCGCGGAGTGCCTCGGGCCAGGGCTCAGGGCGCCCGGAGCCGTCCACATGCACCAACGTCGACTCCCCCTCGAAGCGCTGTTCGACCCCCGAAAACGCGGTGAAGGCCAGCGTCATGCTTGCCCGTCCAAGCCGCTTAACCTCCAGCCGCAGGCGCAGCCGGTCTCCATGCCGCGAGGGCGCGGTAAAACGCAGCCGGATCTCGGCTGTCGGCACCCCGGCGGTTTTCAGCATCTCCTCGAAGGGCCAGCCCAGCGCCTCGGCGAAAAACACCTCAACCAGATCATTCACCATCTCGAAATAACGCGGGTAGAAGATGATCCCCGCTGGGTCGCAATGGCGAAACAGCACCTTTACATCCTGTTCAAAGACCATGGCGGCTTACAACTCACTGCGCAGATGCCAGAGTTCGGGGAACAGTTCCACCGACAGCATTCGTTTCAGATAGGCCACGCCCGATGTCCCCCCGGTGCCGCGCTTGAACCCGATGACCCGCTCGACTGTCGTGACATGGTTGAAGCGCCAGCGGCGGAAATAATCCTCAAGATCAACCAGCTTTTCGGCCAGTTCGTAGAGTTCCCAATGCGCGCTCGTGTCCTCATAAACCCGCTGCCAGAGCGCCTGCACGTCGGGCACCGGTGCGTGCGGGCTTTCTAGCTGAGGCGCAGGTGCGGGGCCAGTGCCGAGGCGGGCATGCAGAAGCGAGATCACCTCGTCATAGAAACTCGGGCGGGCAAGCTCGGCCTCCAGCGCCGCGAGCGCCTCGGGCACATGCGCATGGGGGCGCAACAGATGCGGATTGCGATTGCCCAGCACATATTCGATCATCCGGTATTGCCATGACTGAAACCCTGAGGACGGGCCCAGCGCCTCGCGAAAGCGCGTATAATCGGCGGGCGTCATGGTGCGCAGCACGTCCCATGCGGAATTGAGCTGCTCGAAGATCCGCGCCACCCGCGCCAGCATCTTGAACATCTGCGGCATCTGCCCCGCGATCAGGGCCGCGCGCGCCGCCTGCAACTCGTGCAGGGCCAGTTTCATCCACAGCTCCGAAGTCTGGTGCTGGATGATGAACAGCATCTCGTCATGCGCATCCGAGAGCGGGTGCTGCTGATCCAGCACCGCATCGAGACGCAGATAATCGCCATAGGACATGGCATCGCGGAAATCGGTCTTGGCGCCATCTTCGCGCGGATCAAAGGCCCCACTCATGATGCACGCAGCCGGAAGCGCTGAATCTTGCCGGTCGCTGTCTTGGGCAGGCTTTCGGCAAAAACGATCGAGCGCGGGTATTTATAGGGTGCGATGTTCGCCTTGACATGCTCCTGCAACTGTCCCGCCAACTCGTCTGATGCCGTAAAGCCGCCACTCAGCACCACATGGGCCTGCACGATGGCCCCGCGCGCCTCGTCCGGCACCCCGATCACGGCGCATTCGGCCACAGCCTCATGCGCCAGTAGAGCCGCCTCCACCTCTGGCCCGGCGATGTTGTAGCCCGAGGACAGAATCATGTCGTCATTGCGCGCAGCGAAGTGGAAATAGCCATCTGCATCCTGCACGAAGGCATCGCCAGTGATGTTCCAGCCATCCTGCACATATTCGGCCTGCCTATCCCCGCGCAGATAACGGCAGCCGGTCGGCCCACGCACCGCCAGCCGCCCCACCTCGCCGCGCGGCACCTCCTGCCCGTCTTCACCGATGACCTTGGCTTCATAGCCTGTCACGGGCTTGCCGGTGCAGGCGGGGCGGTGGTCATCAAAACGGTTGGAGATGAAGATATGCAACAGCTCCGTCGCCCCGATCCCGTCCAGCATCGGCTTGCCGGTCTTGGCGATCCATTGCGCATAGACCGGCGCAGGCAGCGTCTCACCTGCTGACACGGCGGCGCGCAGCGACGAGAGATCCGCCCCCTCCTCCATCGCCGCCAGCATGGCGCGGTAAGCGGTGGGCGCCGTGAAGCACACCGTCGCGCGATAGGTCTCGATAATCTCGATCATGTTGGGCGGGGTGGCTTGTTCGAGCAGGGTCGCTGCTGCGCCAAAGCGCAGGGGAAAGATTGCCAGCCCCCCCAACCCGAAGGTGAACGCGAGCGGCGGCGAGCCCACGAACACATCCTCGGATGTTACCCCCAGCACTTCACGCGCATAGCCGTCTGCAATGATCAGCAGGTCGCGGTGAAAATGCATCGTCCCCTTGGGCACACCAGTCGAGCCTGAGGTAAACCCGATCAGCGCGACATCATTCTGCGCGGTGTCCACCGGCTCAAACTGGACAGGCTTCTGCAGCGCCAACCGGTCCAGCTCGGCATCGTGATTGGCAGTGCCGTCAAAGCCTACCACCGTCTTCAGAAACGCGCTGCCCTTGGCGCAGAGCGTCATCTCATCCATGAGCCGAGTGTCACAGAGGGCATGGGTAATCTCGGCGGCATCAACATATTTCGAGAGCTCACCGGCGCGCAGCATTGGCATGGTATTGACCACCACTGCCCCCGCCTTGGTCGCCGCCAGCCAGCAGGCCACCATCGCCGGGTTGTTGGCCGAGCGGATCAGCACCCGATTCCCGGGCTTCACGCCCAGATCCTCAACCAGCACATGCGCGAGCCGGTTGGTCCAGTCCGCCAGTTCCTTGTAGGTCCGCCGCCGTCCATTGCCTATCAGCGCGGTATGATCACCAAAGCCGCGCGCGACCATCGCATCGGTCAGTTCCACAGCCGCATTCAGCCGCTCCGGATAGTCGAAGCCGTCGAGCAGCAGGTCGGGCCAGAGCTCGCGGTCGGGCAGATTCTCGCGGGTGAAGGTATCCGTGTGGCTTGAAGCAAACATCTCCTATCCTCCCATATGCGCGGCCATTGTCTGGCGCGCGATAACCACGCGCTGCACGTCCGACGCGCCCTCGTAGATCCTGAGCGCCCTGATATCGCGGTAGAGCCGCTCCACCACCGCGCCCGAACGCACCCCTTCGCCGCCATGGAGCTGCACTGCGCGGTCAATCACCGCCTGTGCCTGATCGGTGGCGAAGAGCTTGGCCATGGCGGCCTCGCGCGTCACGCGCGGTGCCCCGGAGTCCTTCGTCCATGCTGCGCGATAGACCAGCAGCGCCGCCGCATCCACATCCAGCGCCATATCGGCGATATGCCCCTGCACCATCTGCAAGTCGAACAGGGGCGCACCCCCGATCTGGCGCGTGCCTACCCGCGCCAGCGCCTCATCCAGCGCACGGCGCGCAAAGCCCAGAGCGGCAGCCGCGACTGTCGAGCGGAACACATCCAGCACTGACATCGCGATGCGGAACCCGGCCCCCGGCGCGCCCACCAGCGCCGCTTTGGGCACACGCACATCCGAAAACCGCAGCCGCGCCAGCGGATGCGGGGCCATCACCTCCAGCCGCTCGACCACCTCGAATCCGACCATGTCAGGCGTCACCATAAAGCACGAGAGCCCCTTGGCCCCCTGCCCCTCACCCGTGCGGGCAAAGACTGTGTAAAGGTCGGCAATGCCGCCGTTGGAGATCCAGGTCTTCTCGCCGTTCAGAACAAAGCTGTCGCCATCCTCCACTGCCGTCATGGTCGAATTCGCTACATCCGAGCCCGATTGCGGTTCGGTCAGCGCGAAAGCCGCAATCGCCCGCCCCGCCCGCGTTTCGGGCAACCAGCACTCCTTCTGCGCGTCGGAGCCAAACAGTGAAATCGCCCCCGTTCCCAGCCCCTGCATGGCAAAGGCGAAATCCGCGAGCCCGTCATGGCACGCCAACACTTCGCGCATCAGGCACAAGCTGCGCACATCAAGTCGCCCGTCCGCGGCCCCGGTCAGTTCCAGAAACCCGGCCTCGCCCAGAGCAGTCACCAGCCCCCGGCAGGCATCATCGACCTGCGCGTGGTCGACCGCCCCCAGATGCGCGCCAGCCCAATCCTCGGCCGCACCCGCCAGCGCGCGATGACGGTTCTCGAAAAAGGGCCAGCCAAGATAGCTGCGATCACTCATTTTCTTGCCCCAAAAAACTCCAATCCGGCCGCAGGCCGGCCCCCTCAATCCCCGCGAAAGACCGGCTTTTCACGCGCCACAAAGGCCTCATAAGCGCGGCGGAAGTCATTGCCCTGCATGCAGATCGCCTGCGCCTGCGCTTCGGCCTCGATCGCCTGATCGAGGCTCATGGACCATTCCTGCGCCAGCATCGTCTTGGTCATCATATTGGCAAAGGCTGGCCCTTCGGCAATCCGCTGCGCCATCGCCCGCGCCTCGTCCATCAGCGCGCCCTCGGCCACCACACGGTTGAAAAACCCCCAGGCCAGCCCTTCTTCCGCGCTCATCGACCGGCCGAAATACAGCAACTCCGCCGCCCGCCCTTGCCCGATGATCCGCGGCAGCATTGCGCAGGCCCCCATGTCGCAGCCCGCCAGCCCCACGCGGTTGAACAGGAACGCGGTCTTCGCCTCGGGCGTCGCGATCCGCAGGTCCGAGGCCATGGCGATGATCGCTCCCGCCCCCGCACAGACCCCGTCCACCGCTGCGATCACCGGTTTGCCGCAACCGATCATTGCCTTGACCAGATCGCCGGTCATCCGCGTGAAGGCGAGAAGCTCCTTCATGTTTATCCGCGTCAACGGGCCGATGATGTCATGCACATCGCCGCCCGACGAAAAATTGCCGCCATTGGGCGCGAAGATCACCGCTCCAACCTCGTCATCATAATGCAACTCGCGAAACCAGTCGCGCAATTCGGCATAGCTCTCGAAACTCAGCGGGTTCTTGCGCTCGGGCCGGTCCAGCGCGACGGTTGCCACCGAGCCGTCAATCTCACAGCGGAAATGGGTGACGTCCGTGCGCATCAGCCGCGCTCCTTCTCGATATGGGTACTCATCTGGTCCAGATGACGGGTCATTTCGGCCAGCGCCTCGGCATCGAGTCCGCCCAGAAGCGCGTCGATCCAGCCCTCATGTGCGCGGGCCTGCTCGGCAAAGACTTCCTGCCCTTTCGGCGTAAGCCGCGCCACCATGGCGCGCCGGTCGCCGGGCACAGCCACACGCAGCGCAAGCCCCTCCTGCACCAGCCGATCCACTATGCCGGTGATGTTACCATTCGAGACCCGAAGCCGCTCCGAGATCTCGGACATGCGCAGGCCTTCAGGCGTTCGGGCCAGCGCCGCCATCACGTCGAAACGTGGCAAGGTCGTTTCGAACTCGGCGCGCAAGCGGCGGCGCAGTTCTCCCTCGACCTCCCCCGAAGCTTTCAGCAACCGCAGCCACAGGCGCAGCCGCGCCTTGGACAGCGCCTCCGGTGCCGGGTTCTGTTGCGCCGCACTCATATCTCGCCCCCCGAAACGCTCAGCGCATGACCGTTGACCATCGACGCGCCGGAAGAGGCGAGGAACATGACAGCGGCGACCACTTCCTCGGGCGCGACCAGTCTTTGCATCGGGTTGTCCGAGACCACCTGCGCCAGCGCTTCGGCCTCGCTCAGCCCGAAGCGCCCCTGCACCGAGGCCACAGCCTGTGCGGCCAGAGGTGTATCGACAAAACCGGGGCAAACCGCATTGCAGGTGATGCCCTTTTTTGCGACCTCCAGCGCCACCGAACGCACGAGCCCCAGCACCCCGTGTTTCGCAGCTGCATAGGCCGGGATCGTGGCCCCGCCCTTGAGGCTCGCGGTCGAGGCGATGGCAATCAACCGTCCGCCCGCGCCCATCTCGCGCAGTGCCTCGCGGAAGGTCAGGAAGGTGCCGGTCAGGTTCACGGCCAGCGTGGCGTTCCATTCGGCCAGCGTTACCGAGCGCAGTTTACCCGCGCTGCCGCCGCCCGCATTGGCGATCACCACGTCGAAAGGTGCCTCAAACAGCGCCGCGACCTGCGCCTCATCGGTCGCATCCGCTAGGCGGCAATCCATGCCGCGCCCGCCATCCGTCTCCTGCAGCGCCTCGATCCGCCGCCCGGTGATGGTCACGGCGTCGCCCATCTCGGCGAAGCCGCGCGCAAGCGCGCGGCCTATGCCCGAGCCGCCACCCGTGACCAGAACCCGCCGACTCATACCTTGCCCACCATCTCGGCCTCACGCTCGGCCAGTCTGCGCGCCTGATCGCGGCCTGCCAGATAGGGCAGCGGCCATTCGGTGTCGGAATCGCCCATGGCAATCGCCGCATGCAGCGTCCAGTAGGGATCGGCCAGATGCGGGCGGGCGAGGCAGACCAGGTCGGCGCGGCCGGCCATCAGGATCGAATTGACGTGATCTGTCTCGTAAATGTTGCCGACTGCCATCGTCGGGATGCCTGCCTCGTTGCGGATGCGGTCGGAAAACGGCGTCTGGAACATGCGGCCATAGACAGGCTGGGCCTCGGTGCTGGTCTGCCCGGCCGAGACGTCGATGATATCCGCTCCCGCCGCCCGGAAGGCGCGGGCAATGGCCACCGCATCCTCGGGCGTGATCCCGTCATCGCCGCGCCAGTCATGGGCCGAGATGCGCACCGACATGGGCTTGCTCTCAGGCCAGGCTGCGCGCATCGCCGCAAAAACCTCCAGCGGGTAGCGCAGACGGTTCTCCAGCGATCCGCCAAAGTCATCGCTGCGCTGGTTCGAGACAGGGCTGATGAAGCTCGAGATCAGATAACCATGCGCTGCGTGCAGTTCCACCATGTCAAAGCCCGCGCACTCTGCCATTTCCGTCGCCGCCACGAACTGATCGCGCACCATGTCCATATCGGCGCGGTCCATTTCCTTGGGCACGGCGTTGCGGTCGGACCACGGGATGGGGCTCGCGCTCATGATCGGCCAGTTGCCGCTCGCAAGTGGCGCGTCCATCTCCTCCCAGCCCAGTTGCGTCGAGCCCTTGCGCCCGGAATGCCCGATCTGGCAGCAGATTTTCGCATCCGTCTCGGCATGCACGAAATCCACCAGCCGCCGCCACGCGGCCTCATGCTCGGGCGCGTAGAGACCGGGGCAACCGGGCGTGATCCGGCCCTCGGGCGAGACACAGGTCATTTCGGTATAGACCAGCCCCGCGCCGCCCTTGGCGCGTTCGGCGTAGTGGACAAGGTGCCAGTCGGTCGAGCAGCCATCGACGGCCTTGTATTGCGCCATGGGCGAGACGACGACGCGGTTCTGCACCTCCATCTCGCGCAGACGGAAGGGCTGGAACATGGGCGCGCGGCCCGGCTGCCCCCCGGCCTGCGCAGCAAACCAGTCCTCGGCCTCGCGCAGCCAGTCCGGGTCGCGCAGGCGCAAGTTTTCGTGGCTAATCCGCTGGCTACGGGTCAGCAGGGAATAGGCGAACTGGATTGGCGGCATGTCGAGATAGCGCTCGACCTCCTCAAACCACTCCAGCGAGTTGCGCGCCGCTGATTGCAGGCGCAGCACTTCCAGCCGTCGCTCCTCCTGATAGCGCTTGAAAGCCGTCTGCATGTCAGGCTCGGAATGCAGGTATTCGGCCAGCGCAATCGCGGAATCAAACGCCAGCCGCGTCCCCGAGCCGATGGAGAAATGCCCGGTTGCCGCTGCATCGCCCATCAGCACGACATTATCGTGATACCAACGCTCGCATATTACGCGCGGAAACTGCATCCAGACCGCCGAACCGCGCAAATGCGCAGCATTCGACATCAGATCATGCCCGTCGAGATGCGCGGCGAAAATCCGGCGGCAGGTCTCGACGGTTTCCTCTTTGGTCATCCCCTCGAAGCCCCAGCGTGCCCAGGTCTCGGGCAGGCATTCCACGATGAAGGTCGCGGTATTGTCGTCGAACTGGTAGACATGCGCCCAGACCCAGCCATGCTCGGTCTTCTCGAAGATAAAGGTGAAGGCGTCGTCGAATTTCTGATGCGTGCCCAGCCAGACGAACTTGCACTTGCGTGTGTCGATATCGGGGCGGAACACGTCTTCATATTCATTCCGGACGCGCGAGTTGATCCCGTCGCAGGCGACTACCAGATCATAGTCGCGCCGGTAGTTTTCGGCATTATCGAATTCGGTCTCGAAGCGCAGTTCCACACCTAACTCGCGGGCGCGCTCCTGCAGCAGGATCAGCATCTGCTTGCGGCCGATGCCCGCAAAGCCATGCCCGCCCGAGACTGTGCGATGGCCCGCATGCACCACGGCGATATCGTCCCAATAGGCGAAATGGCTGCGTATGGCGTCGGTCGATTTGGGGTCGTTCTTCTGCATCCGCTCGAGCGCGTCATCCGAGAGCACCACACCCCAGCCGAAGGTGTCATTGGCGCGGTTTCGCTCCAGCACGGTCACCTGATGTGAGGGGTCGCGAAGCTTCATCGAGATGGCGAAGTAAAGACCCGCAGGGCCACCTCCAAGGCAAAGAACACGCATGACCGCCTCCCTGTTTCACACCTAAACTCTAGGCCGAGTCGCCATTCATTTCAAGCTTGAAGTTTTATGCTTGAAGTTAATTGGATGGCTACACATGGAGTTCTTTTCTGCGCTCATTTTGGGCGCTTAGTTTAATATTTAGGCGTCCTGAGCGTGCATTCAGCACGCGCAGACACCTTGAACCCTCAGCCAATTGAACTGCCGGCATGCTAACGCGATCCACCAAGGGAGAGGATCCGTAATGCACGCCAGCCCCACAACCCTAAGCCATCAGCGGAGCGCCGGAGCAGCCCGGGCAGGCTTCTCATTGCACAGCGGACAGGCCCGTCTCGCCACTCTCCGCCAGCAGGGATCAGCCAAGGCCATAGCCTTGGATGGCGGCGAGCTTGTTTTCCTCAACACCTCTGGCGGGCTGACCGGCGGCGACCGGCTCGACTACGCGCTGACAGTCGGTGATGGCTGTCGCGTGACTGCCACAACCCAGACCGCCGAGCGGGTCTATAGAGCCGCGGACGGTGAGGCGCGGATCACTGTTCAGATGGATGTGGGTGAAGGTGGGCATCTCGACTGGCTCCCACAAGAAACAATTCTGTTCCAGCGCGGCTCGGCCCGGCGGCGGAGCATTATCACGCTGGGCCGCGAGGCGACCTGTCTGATGGCTGAGGCGCTCGTGCTCGGGCGCGCTGCCATGGGCGAGACCGTGACGGAATTGTCGTTCCATGACTGGCGCGAAATTCAGCGTGATGGCGCCCCGGTTCATCTCGAAGTGCTGCGTCTGGATAATGACCGCTTGCGCCAGAGTGCAGGCGGTTTGGCGGATGCCCGCGCCGTTGCCTCCGTCGTCATGGTGGCGCCGGATGCCGCAGACGCGCTTGGCCCTGTCCGCGCCGTGCTCACTGAGCAGGGTTGCCGCGCAGCGGCCTCGGCCATGGGCGAGCGGCTGACCATCCGCCTGATGGCGCGCGACGGTTTCCCGTTGCGCCGGCAGTTGGCACAGATCCTCACCCTTCTACGCCGCGCGCCACTCCCGCGTGTCTGGCAAATCTGATGGAGGCTTCATGAACCTGACCCCCCGCGAAAAGGACAAGCTTCTGGTCTCTCTGGCCGCAATGGTCGCGCGGAACCGGTTGGCACGCGACGTCAAGCTCAACCACCCCGAGGCGATCGCGCTGATCACCGATTTCGTGGTCGAAGGCGCGCGCGACGGGCGCTCGGTGGCTGATCTGATGGAAGCGGGTGCGCATGTCATCACGGCTGATCAGTGCATGACCGGCGTGCCCGAGATAATCCAGTCCGTGCAAGTCGAGGCGACATTTCCCGACGGCACCAAACTCGTCACTGTCCATCACCCTATCCGCTGAGAGGTCCTAACCATGCGTTTTCTGTTGCCGATTTTGCTGCTCGCGCCGACGGCCCTGATAGCCCATCCGGGGCATGACCATGGCGACGGCTTTGCCGCGGGGCTGGCGCATCCGCTGCTGGGGCTGGATCATCTGGTGGCGATGCTGGCTGTTGGCGTGCTGGCCGCGCGGCTGGGCGGGCATGCGCGCTTGGCGTTGCCGGGCAGTTTTCTGGGCGGGGTGCTGGCGCTCGGCCTGCTGGGTTTCGGCGGCGCGGAAAACGCGCTCGTGCAGCATCTGGTCATCGCCTCGATAATCGTCCTCGGCGGGGTGCTGGCGCTGGCGCTACGCCCGCCGCTGGTGGTTGTCGTTGCCCTTGCCGCGATCTTCGGCGCCGCGCATGGCTATGCCCATGGGACCGGAGCCGCCGGCGATGGCGGTTATCTGCTGGGTTTCCTTCTGGCCACGGCGGCGCTGCATTGCGCTGGGCTGGCGCTGGGGCACTGGCTCGGCTCCGGCCGGTTGGCACCGGCGGTGCGCCCGCTGGGCGCGGCGGCGGTCGCCGCCGGAGTCTGGCTGATGGTCACGCCCGAGGCGTCACATTCGGTAGCGCCGAGCTTGCCAGACGGAGGGCCGGATCATGCGCACAGTCATGATCACGGGCACAGCCATGACCATAATCACGGCCATAGCCATAGCCACGACCATGCGCACACCCACAACCACGCTGCGGCCGCAGACTCGGAGGTCGCGCACTGGATCGATCTTGGCGCCGCCGTGCATGGTGGCTTCGGCTCGCTCATCGCCGCTGGGATCATCCTGGGAGAGGCCGGACTAGAGGCCACCGCACCCGAGGGCCGCTTCGATCTTCTGGTAAGCTATCGCAGCCATCCGGACGCGCCCTGCCCCTGCGTGATCGACGGGCTGCAGGTCGCAACAGGGGCATCGCTCGGGCAGGGCACGCTTGTCCTTGAACCTGACCCCGCCCCGGCGGATACCTTCGGGGTTGCGACCTTCACCAATCGCGCGACCGGCGCTGTCTGGCAGGCGACCATCCCAATGTCCGCCTGGCCCGAACTGGCCGAGGCCAACACTGACACCAACCCGCACGAACGGTGGCATATCGTAGCCGGGATGGCGGATCTGTTCACCCTCGAACGGCTGGAGTGATCCACATGGCCACCACTTCCTCCGATGGCTTTGTGCCCGGGCAGATCATCACCGCCGAAGGCGACATCACCCTGAACACAGGCGCCCCTGTCACCACGCTGATGGTTGCCAATACCGGCGACAGGCCCGTGCAGGTCGGCAGCCATTACCATTTTGCCGAGACCAATCCGGGGCTGTCGTTTGACCGTGAGGCCGCTCGAGGAATGCGGCTTGATATTCCCGCCGGAACGGCCGTGCGCTTCGAGCCGGGCCAGAGCCGCGAAGTCGCGCTGGTGCCATATTCGGGCGGGCGCATGGTCTACGGCTTCAATGCAAAAGTTATGGGGGCGCTCTGATGGCCTACACGATTTCCCGCGCCGCCTATGCTGACATGTATGGTCCGACTGTGGGTGATAAGGTCCGCTTGGGCGACACCGATCTGATTATTGAGGTCGAGCGCGACCTGATCGCCGATCGTGGCGGCTATGGTGAGGAAGTGAAATTCGGCGGGGGCAAGGTCATCCGCGATGGCATGGGCCAGAGCCAGGTCACCCGCGCGGATGGCGCGATGGACACGGTCATCACCAATGCGCTGATCGTGGACTACACAGGCATCTACAAGGCCGATGTGGGCTTGCGCGAAGGACAGATCGTCAAGATCGGCAAAGCGGGAAACCCTGACACGCAGCCCGGCGTAGATGTGATCATCGGACCCGGCACTGAGATCATCGCCGCCGAGGGCAAGATACTCACCGCCGGGGGTTTCGACGCGCATATCCATTTCATCTGCCCGCAGCAGATTGACGACGCGCTGCATTCCGGCCTCACCACCATGCTCGGCGGCGGCACTGGCCCCGCTCATGGCACGCTGGCGACCACCTGCACCCCCGGGCCCTGGCATATCGGGCGGATGCTGCAGGCGGCGGATGCCTTCGCCATGAACCTCGCCTTCGCGGGCAAGGGCAACGCCTCGTTGCCCGACGCGCTGCATGAGCAGGTCCGCGCAGGCGCCTGCGCGCTGAAACTGCATGAGGACTGGGGCACCACGCCAGCCGCCATCGACTGCTGCCTGAGCGTGGCGGAAGACACCGACATTCAGGTGATGATCCACACCGACACGCTGAATGAATCCGGTTTCGTGGAAAACACGCTCAAGGCCATCGCCGGGCGCACGATCCATGCCTTCCACACCGAAGGCGCGGGCGGCGGGCACGCGCCGGATATCATCAAGGTCGTGAGCAGCCAGAATATCCTGCCGAGTTCTACCAACCCGACCATGCCCTACACCGTTAACACCATCGAAGAGCATCTCGACATGCTGATGGTCTGTCACCATCTGGACCGAAAGGTGCCCGAGGATGTGGCCTTTGCCGAATCCCGCATCCGGCGCGAAACCATCGCTGCCGAGGACATCCTGCACGACATGGGCGCGTTTTCGGTGCTGTCCTCGGACAGTCAGGCGATGGGACGGATTGGCGAGGTCATCACCCGGACATGGCAGACCGCGCACAAGATGAAAGTCCAGCGCGGGCGGTTGGCCGAGGAACAGGGCGCGAATGACAATCTGCGCGTGCGCCGCTACCTCGCGAAATACACCATCAACCCTGCCATCGTGCATGGCCTCAGCCGCCATATCGGCAGTATCGAGGAAGGCAAACGCGCCGACCTGTGCCTCTGGGCACCTGCGTTTTTCGGTGCGAAACCCGAGATGGTGCTGATTGGCGGCTCCATCGTAGTCGCGCAGATGGGCGACCCGAACGCCTCAATTCCGACCCCGCAGCCTATGCATTCACGCCCCATGTTCGGCGCTTATGGTCGCGCAGTCGAGCGGAACGCCGTTACCTTCGTCTCTCAGGCCGCGCAGGAGGAAGACGTGCGCGCCGCTTTGGGGCTGGCGAAGGAGACGCTCCCGGTAGAAGGCTGCCGGGGCATTCGCAAAGCCGACATGAAGCTCAACAGCGCCACACCTGAGATCGAAGTCGACCCCGAGACCTATGAAGTGCGCGCGGATGGCGAGCTTTTGACCTGCGAACCTGCGGCAGAATTACCACTGGCGCAACGCTACTTCTTGTATTGAGGAACGGCTGATGCACAACTTCCAGGCAGATTATTTGACTTATCCAGATATTTCTGCAGCGCAGCAAAACGTGAACAGGGCGCGAGGTCAGTCGACAGCATATTCATGTTATGCTGCCACAAGGGAGGAACATGACTGCCTGATGGAGAGTGCAATGCTTCGTCCCGCCAATTCCACCCTCAGCCCCACACAATCCATGCAGCTAGACTGGTTCCTTGCCGAGACCGGGCTCGGCTGCAACCCCTCACTCGGACGCAAGGCGCGTGAGGCCGAATTCGCCCGGCTCAGCGCCCTGCCCGATGGCGCATTGCGTTCAATGGGCCTCTCGCGTCCGAGCCTGCCTGCTCATGTCTATCGTGATCTTTTCCCGAAAGGTGTCTCATGACCGATCTGCCCCCCGTGCGCCGCTTGCTCAAGAGCCGTCCCGACCGCTGCGATGGTGCCGTGATCCTTGACTATGACGCACGTCTTATCCGCCGCAAACGGCTGGTCACGGCCGAGGGTCGCGGCTTTCTGGTCGATCTCGCCGAAGTCACCAATCTCGATGCGTGGTGGGGATTCGAACTGGAAGATGGTAGCGCGCTCGAAATCGTCCCAGCCGATGAGGCTCTGGTCGAGGTCACGGGAGAGTTGCCGCGCCTCGCCTGGCATATCGGCAATCGCCATACCCCCTGCCAGATCGA
>SLJW01000151.1 GCA_007134865.1 Paracoccaceae bacterium
CCATGCGGTGACCTGTCTGCTCAGGGCACCCGCGCCAGCGGGCGCCCTGCCCGAGGGCGCGCAGCCGCTGCTTGCAAACCTCAAGGACACCGAAACCCTTGAAGCGACACTCGGCACCCTCCCGCCCATAAGCGCCGTCATATCCTGCATGGCCTCGCGCACGGGCAGCCCGCGCGATGCCTGGGCAGTGGATCACGACGCCCAGCTTGCCCTCTTGCGCGCGGCAGAGTCCGCAGGCGGCGGGCAATTCATCCTGCTTTCGGCCATCTGCGTGCAAAAACCCCTGCTGGAGTTCCAGCGTGCAAAACTGGCCTTCGAGGCGGCGCTGCAGGAGTCCATGCTCGCATGGTCCATCATCCGCCCGACGGCCTTTTTCAAATCCCTCTCGGGGCAGGTCGCGCGCGTGCAGGCGGGCAAGCCGTTTCTTCTCTTCGGCGATGGCACACTTACGGCCTGCAAACCCATCAGCGACCGTGACCTCGCACGCTATCTCACCGGCTGCATCGGCGCGCCCGACCGGATCAGGCGCATCCTGCCCATCGGCGGGCCGGGTCCTGCGCTCACACCACGCGCACAAGGCGAGATGATCTTTGAGCTGGCAGGACGCCCCGCGCAATTTCGTAAGGTGCCGGTCTCGCTGATGGACGCGATCATCGCGGGCACGGGGCTTCTGGGCCATGTCAGCGCGCGCATGGCGGACAAGGCCGAATTCGCACGCATCGGACGGTATTACGCGACCGAGTCGATGCTGGTCTGGGACGCGGCAGAGGGGCGCTACGATGCCGAGGCGACACCCGAGTTCGGCGAAGACAGCCTGCGCGACCATTACGCTGCCATGCTGCGCGGTGAGGTCAGCGCAGGTCTCGGGGATCATTCCGTTTTCTGAAGGAGCGCGGGGGCTCCGCCCCCGCGCATGATACTCTTTCAAAGCAGGGGGGGCGCCTTGCACCGATTGTCGTCTGATTGACGGGGTGGCGGGCCTTGCGGCCCGCTGCCTTCGGCGAAAGTATTTGGGGCAGGATGAAAACAGCGTCACCGCGATGGGTTGACCTGATCAAAGTTGATCGTGAACCACTCTGGAATCCAGGTCGTTGCAAGGCGACGAAGAAATCGATGCTCTCGGCCCGCCTGGGCCCAACCCTCTCGCAGCTTCAGACGCGCCCCGCAGGGGCGCGCGCCCGGGTCCCCCCTCACTCGGGCCAGATGACCGCACCCCCGGCCACGATCACATCCAGCCGCGCATCAGTGGGCTCGATAGGCACTTCCGCTACCTCCTGCGCCGCATAGGCAAAGCCGATCGCCAACACCTCGCCCCGCGCGCGCAGCCCGGCCAGTGTCCGGTCATAGAACCCCCCCCCATAGCCCAGCCTGTAGCCGCGCCGGTCGAAGGCCAGAAGTGGCACCACAAGGATTTCGGGCACCATCTCCTCACCGGTCTCCGGCACCAAAGCCTTGAACCGCCCCTCGACCATCGGCATCTCGGGCGTCCAGCGATGGAACACCAGCGGACAATCGCGCCCGGGCACGATCGGCACGCAGACCGGGCCCGCATGCGCGCGCATCACGCCAAGCGGGTCGATCTCGGAACGCATCGGCATGTAGCCCGACAGCACCGCCGCGCGCCCCTTGAGATGCTCTGCGATCACCCCCAGCGCCGCTTCGGTCGCGGCGCGGGTCTCGGCCTGCGCTTCGGGCGCCGCATGGGCCTCGGCGCGTTGCGCCATTGCGCGCGCGCGTAACTCCGCCTTGTCTGTTATCTGCGTCACCTCATGCCCCCCTGCCCACTCTGGCCTGACGCTCAAACCGTCCCGCGCGCCTCGAACTCGCGATTGAGCCCGCGCACGAACTCGGTCAGCCCCGGCTGGCGTTCGCGGCGCAGCCGCTCAGCTTCGATGATGCCCCGTAGCCGCGCTGCGGTCGCCTCGAGATCATCATTGACCAGCACATAATCATATTCCGCCCAATGGCTGATCTCGTCACGCGACTTGCGCATCCGCCCGGCGATCACCTCGTCACTGTCCTGTGCGCGCCCGCGCAGGCGCGATTCCAGCTCGGCGATCGAAGGTGGCAGCACGAAGATCGAGACCACATCCTGCCCCAGTGTCGAATTGCGCACCTGTTGGCCGCCCTGCCAGTCTATATCGAAGAGTGTATCCCGGCCCTCGCCCATCGCCTGCTCGACAGGGCCTTTGGGCGAGCCGTAGAAATTACCGAATACCTCGGCATGCTCCAGCATCTCACCAGCGGCGATCATCGCCTCGAACTCGGCGCGCGAGCGGAAATAGTATTCCCGTCCCTCCTGCTCACCCGGACGTGGGGCGCGCGTGGTGGCAGAGACCGAGAAGCGGATCTCGGGGTCCCAGGTCATCAGCCGCTTGGCAAGGGTGGATTTGCCTGCCCCTGAGGGCGAGGAGAGGATGATCAGCAATCCGCGCCGCGGCATGGGCTTACTCCACGTTCTGAACCTGCTCGCGCATCTGGTCGATCACGGTCTTGAGGTCAAGCCCGATGCGCGTCATCTCCAGATGCTGCGCCTTCGAGCAGAGCGTATTGGCCTCGCGGTTGAATTCCTGCGTCAGGAAATCGAGCTTGCGCCCGACTGGCCCTGAGGCTGCCAACAGGGCGCGACCGGCAGCGCAATGCGCCTCAAGCCGGTCGAGTTCTTCTGCAAGATCAGTCTTGACCGCCAGCAGTGCGAGTTCCTGCGCGACCCGCTGCGGGTCCGCCTCGGTGCTCTCCATGACCGCGGCGAGCGCCTTGCGAAACTGCGCCTGCATCTCGGCGCCGCGCTGCACAAGCAGCGCGCGCGCCTGCGCGACGAGTGTTTCGATCTGGTCGAGCTGCGCGCCGATCACGCGCGCAAGCGCGGCACCCTCCTGCTGGCGCATCTGCAGGAAATCCGCGATCAGTGGCTCTGCCTCGCCGAGGAGAATCACCTGCAGTTCCTCGTTCGGAATTGCAGCTAGGTTGGGACCAGAGGGCAGCACACCGCGCCAGGACAGCAAGTCGAGCGCGCTCGGGGCCTGCAGCAGGACCTTCGCCTGCTGCGCCTCCTCTCCAACCTCCTCCAGCATCGCCAACAAACCGCGCAGCGCCTCGATATCGATCTGCGCGGCCGCATCCGCCTGTGTCGGGCGCAACCGCAGTGACAGGCTGACATTGCCGCGCGAAAGCCGCGCAGCGAGCATGTCACGCAGAAGTTTTTCAAGAAATCCAACACCTTCGGGCAAACGGAGGCGCAAGTCCAGCCCACGGCCATTGACCGCGCGCAGTTCCCATTCCCATTCCAGACCCGCACTGTCGCGCTGCACCGCGCCGACCCTGCTCGCATATCCTGTCATCGAGTGCATGATGGTCCTCTCTGCAATTTCCGGGTGGCTGTTAACGAATTAACCACTTGCACAAATTCCACCAGAATTCTCACACAAATTGATCTATTAGTGAGTTGTTAAGCGAGCTTGCGTCACAATTAAACAAGGTCGACGCAGCGTTTAACGGGGGGTCGGATGCCTCGCATCGCGCGAGAAGGATGAAAGGGGAAAGCATGGTCGATCATATGCCCAAACACGCCTCGGACTGCAATGGCGAGACGGGGGCGACCTCGATCATCGCCCGCGTCAGTGCCTATTGGTCCAGCCTGCGCCGCGATGGCAGATTGCCTGCCCGGACCGATATCGATCCCAAGGCTCTTGGCGACGCGCTGCCGCATGTCTTTCTGGCCGAGATTGTCACCCCGCGTGTAGCACGTCTGCGCATCTGCGGGCACAAGGTCGAAACCCTGATGGGCATGGACATGCGCGGCATGCCGCTGAGCGTGCTCTTCACGGGTGCAGCGCGCGACGAAGTACAGGACGCGCTCGCACAGATCGCACACGGGGCGCGGGTCACGCTCGCGCTGGAGGCTGAGCAGAGCTTCGGTCTGCCCCAGGTCACCG
The DNA here is from genome assembly GCA_007134865.1 of Paracoccaceae bacterium. GTDB lineage: Bacteria > Pseudomonadota > Alphaproteobacteria > Rhodobacterales > Rhodobacteraceae > Roseinatronobacter. Next base: position 3,936 of record SLJW01000151.1, read on the forward strand.
CACGACTTGCACTTCTGCCACTTGCGGACCTGGGCGGGCGCTGCAACCGGGTGTTGGGGGTGGTGGTGACCGAGGGCGAAACCGAGCGCGGCCCGCGTCGTTTCGCGTTGGCCCGGATGCTCAGCGAACTTAGCGACACGACACCGGCACAGGTCGAGCCGCCTGCCCTGCGCGTGATTGAGGGCGGGCGGCGGTTCTGAGCCGCAACAGGGCTTTCCCTGCGTCCGGCCACAGGCTAGAAAGCGCGCGAATTCCATCAGCAGAGAGCGCGCTCATGATCCTTTACCCAGCGATTGACCTCAAGGACGGGCAATGCGTGCGCCTCTACAAAGGCGCGATGGATCAGGCGACCGTGTTCAGCGATGCCCCCGCCGAACAGGCGGGCGCCTTTGCCGAACAGGGCGCAGAATGGCTGCATCTGGTAGATCTGAACGGCGCCTTTGCCGGCGCGCCGGTAAATGCCGCCGCAGTGGAGGCGATTCTGGCGGCGGTCAACATTCCCTGCCAGTTAGGCGGCGGCATTCGCGATATGGAGACCATCGCGGGCTGGCTCGACAAAGGCCTGCGCCGGGTGATCCTCGGGACCGTGGCAGTGGAAGAGCCTGATTTGGTGCGGCTTGCGGCGCGCGAGTTTCCGGGGCAGATCGCGGTGGGGATCGATGCCCGCGAAGGCCGTGTCGCAACGCGCGGCTGGGCCGAGGAGACCGAGGTCGAGGTGACCGACCTGGCGCGGCAGTTCGAGGATGCCGGAGTGGCGGCCATCATCTACACTGATATCAACCGCGATGGGGCCATGCAGGGGCCGAATGTCGCTGCCACGGCAGCGCTCGCCCGCGCCGTGAGCCTCCCAGTGATTGCATCAGGGGGCGTGTCCTCGCTGGACGATCTGATCGCGCTGCGCGATTGCGGCGTGGCGCTGGACGGGGCCATCTCGGGCCGCGCGCTCTATGACGGCAAGCTCGATCTCGCCGAGGCGCTGGCATTGCTGCGCGGTTGAGAAAGATTGAGCGGGGCCGCAGACTTCGTCTGCGGTTCGGCGCGTTAAATGGCGGCCATCACCTCATCGGTGACATCGAAATTCGCGGTCACGTTCTGCACGTCATCGTCATCTTCCAGCGCGTCGAGCAGTTTCATCAGCGCCCGCGCGCCATCTAGATCGAGATCCGTGGTCGTCTGCGGCTTCCATACCAGCCGCGTGCTCTCGGCCTCGCCCAGCGCGGCTTCCAGCGCGACGGAAACGGCGTTGAGGTCGGTATCAGCGCACCAGATCACATGCTCCTCGGCACTCGACTCGACATCCTCGGCGCCCGCATCGATGGCGGCCAGCAGCACAGTTTCATCGTCGCCCACATCCGCACCATAGACGATCTGACCCTTGCGGTCGAACATGAAGGCGACCGAGCCGGTCTCGCCCAGATTGCCGCCATTCTTGGCAAAGGTCGAGCGCACATTCGAGGCCGTGCGGTTGCGGTTGTCGGTCATTGCCTCGACAATCACCGCCACCCCGCCGGGGCCATAGCCCTCGTAGCGGATTTCCTCATAGCTGTCGGCATCGCCGCCTTGCGATTTCTTGATCGCGCGCTCGATATTGTCCTTGGGCATAGAGGCAGCCTTGGCCTCTTTCACGGCCAGACGCAGGCGCGGGTTCTTGTCCGGGTCAGGATCGCCCATCTTGGCGGCGACCGTGATTTCCTTCGAGAGTTTCGAGAAGAGTTTCGCCCGCGCCGCGTCCTGGCGGCCCTTGCGGTGCTGGATATTGGCCCATTTGGAATGGCCTGCCATGGTCTGTCTCCGGCTCTGGATGGATTTGCGGCTGTCTTAGTCCAGCCAACAGGGCATCGGCAAGCCCCCTGCCCCTGAATATGTCCCCTGAAACGCGCAACGCCCGCTTGCGCGGGCGTTGTCGGAAATCATGTCGCTCTGATCACGCGGCGCGCGAGAGCAGCACCTCATTGACCTGCTTCTGGGCGATGGTCTCATCCCCACCGACCACAGCGGCCACTTCGCGGGTCAGACGCTCAAGAGCCGCCTCGTAAAGCTGGCGCTCGGAATAGCTCTGCTCGCGCTGGTCATCATTGCGGTGCAGGTCGCGCACCACTTCGGCAATGGCCAGCAGGTCGCCCGAATTGATCTTCTGCTCATATTCCTGCGCCCGACGCGACCACATGGCGCGCTTGACCCGCGCCTTACCCTTCAGCGTCGCCAGCGCCTTGTCCACCAGTTCCGGCGAAGCAAGCGACCGCATGCCAACTGTCGCGGCCTTGTTGGTCGGCACGCGCAGTGTCATCTTTTCCTTCTCGAAGGAGATGACGAAGAGTTCCAGCTTCAGACCGGCGATTTCCTGCTCTTCGATCGAGACGATCTGGCCAACGCCATGAGCAGGGTAGACGACATGATCATTCGGGCGGAACTCGGATTTCTTGGCTTTGGACATTCACAACTTCCCCTTCTGGCCCCGCGCAGCGCAAAAAGACCATCGCAGGACGCTTCCTGCAATCCGATCCGTTATGGCGACAAAAAAACGGCAGCTGGCAGCACTGCCGATCTGGGACGGTTTCTAAGATGACGTTTGTATAACACAAAAAACCGCCGAATCAAAGCGCTTCGGCAAGAATTGGGTAACAAATGCGCGCGACACTGTCGCGAGGTCAGCCGCCCTCACCAGGTGCTTCGGAGAAATACTTGTCCATCTTGCCGGTCTCACCGTCGCGCTCTTCGGCGCCGGGCAGCGGGTCTTTCTTGGTGATGATGACCGGCCATTTCTCGGAATACTTGCGATTGAACTCGACCCAGGGCTCCATATCGGGCTCGGTATCGGGGCGGATGGCATCGGCCGGGCATTCGGGCTCACAGACCCCGCAATCGATACACTCGTCCGGGTGAATGACCAGCATGTTCTCGCCCTCATAGAAGCAATCCACCGGGCAGACCTCGACGCAATCGGTGTATTTGCAGGCAATGCAATTGTCGATCACCACATAGGTCATGCTTCGGTCCTTGTTTCTCGGGTCGTCTTGGTTGTCATTTCACCGCAGCCCGCGGCGTCGAGGGGGAGATAACCCCGGTGCCGCGATCAATCAAGCGCATCCGGTGCAGGTGCGGCAAAACGGCGGCGATCACGCTTGTCGGGCCGTCCGCCCGCGACCGGAGCGGGGCGCGACAGGTCCGGAGGCGGGGGTGGCGGCGAGAGGTCTTCATAGAGCGCCTGCGCCTCGGACGCGGGGCCGCGTCGTTCACCAATCGCCATGACACGCACCACCCGCACGCGCGACCCGAGGGCGAAGGTCAGAACATCACCAGGTCCGACTGCATAGGCGGGCTTGGCAACCGGAGTCGCGTTGACCCGCATGCCGGGGCTGGCGATCAGCTTTGCAGCGAGGCTGCGCGTCTTGACGATGCGCGCGTGCCAGAGCCATTTGTCCAGCCGGATGGTGGGGCGG
>SLJW01000007.1 GCA_007134865.1 Paracoccaceae bacterium
GAGTTGGAATGACGTCGGAGGAAAACAGCATGTCACGTCAGATGACCGGAGCCAAAATGGTTGTTCAAGCGCTGAAGGATCAGGGCGTGGAAGTGGTATTTGGCTATCCGGGTGGGGCGGTGCTGCCCATCTATGACGAGATTTTCCAACAAAACGACATCCGCCACATTCTCGTGCGGCACGAACAGGGCGCCATTCACGCGGCCGAAGGCTATGCGCGCTCGACCGGCAAGCCCGGTGTGGTGCTCGTCACCTCTGGCCCCGGTGCCACCAATGTCGTCACTGGCATTGTCGATGCGCTGATGGATTCGATCCCGATTGTTGTGCTTTCGGGGCAGGTTCCGACCTTCATGATCGGCTCGGATGCCTTTCAGGAGGGCGACACCGTCGGCATCACCCGGCCCTGCACTAAGATGAACTGGCTGGTCAAGGAGACCGACAAACTGGCCGAGACCATCCATCAGGCCTTTCATGTCGCAAGCTCGGGCCGCCCCGGGCCGGTGCTGGTCGATATCCCGAAGGATGTGCAATTCGCCCAAGGCACCTATTGCCCGAAACCCAAGGCCAAGACCGACCATTACCGCCCGCGCGTCAAGGGCGATATCGAGGCGATCACGGCGCTGGTCGAGTTGATGGAAACCGCCGAGAAGCCGCTTTTCTACACCGGCGGCGGCGTGATCAATTCCGGCCCGGCCGCAAGCCAGCTTCTGCGCGAACTGGTCGAGGCCACGGGCTTTCCGATCACTTCCACACTGATGGGGCTGGGGGCCTATCCGGCTTCGGGGCAAAGCTGGATCGGGATGCTGGGCATGCATGGCACCTATGAGGCCAATTGGGCGATGCATGATTGCGATCTGATGATCAATATCGGCGCCCGCTTCGATGACCGGATCACAGGGCGCATCAACGCCTTCGCGCCGCATTCGAAAAAGGCGCATATCGATATCGACCCTTCGTCGATCAACAAGGTGATCGCGACCGATGTGCCGATCATCGGCGATGTCGGCCATGTACTCGAAGACCTGCTGAAGGTCTGGAAATCGCGCGGGCGCCGCGTCAATCGCGAGGCCGTCGGGCGCTGGTGGAAACAGATCGAGGAATGGAAAGCGGTCGATTGTCTAGCCTACAAACCCTCCGGCACCTCGCCCATCCGACCGCAGCACGCGGTCGCGAGGCTGGAAGCGCTGACCAAGGGGATGGATCGCTACATCACCACCGAAGTGGGCCAGCACCAGATGTGGGCCGCGCAATATATGGGGTTCGAGGACCCCAACCGCTGGATGACCAGCGGAGGCTTGGGCACGATGGGTTACGGCCTGCCGGCCTCGATCGGCGTGCAGATCGCGCATCCCGAAGCGCTGGTGATCAATGTGGCGGGTGAGGCCTCGTGGCTGATGAACATGCAGGAAATGGGGACAGCGGTTCAATACCGCGCGCCAGTCAAGCAGTTCATCCTCAATAATGAACGCCTCGGCATGGTGCGCCAATGGCAGGAGCTTTTGCATGGCGAGCGCTATTCTCATAGCTGGTCGGATGCGTTGCCCGATTTCGTCAAGCTGGCCGAGGCCTTTGGCTGCAAGGGCATCCGCTGCGACAATGACGCCGATCTGGATGATGCGATCCGCGAGATGCTGGCCTATGACGGGCCGGTGATCTTTGACTGTCTGGTCGAGAAACACGAGAACTGCTTCCCGATGATCCCCTCGGGCAATGCCCATAACGACATGATCCTGGGCGAGGCCGAAACACAGGGCGTAATAGGGGCGTCGGGTGCGGTGCTGGTCTAGGCGGTAGCCTTTCTTCAAGGAAATGCGCATCCGGCGTGCGCCACCCACCTACCCGCACGCCAGATGCGCATTTCAAAACCCATGTCTGAGAAGGACGAACCATGTCCCCCCTGAAAATCAAGAAAGGCTCTTCGAAGCATTCGGCCTATGACCTGCGCGATCCGAATGCCGAGATGTTGGAGACCCACACGCTCGCCGTGATCGTGGACAATGAAGCTGGTGTGCTGGCCCGCGTGATCGGGCTGTTTTCGGCGCGCGGCTACAATATCGACAGTCTGACCGTGGCCGAGGTCGATCATCTGGGCCACCGCTCGCGCATCACCATTGTCACCAGCGGCACCCCGCAGGTGATCGGCCAGATCAAGGCGCAGCTTGAGCGGATGGTGATCGTGCATCGGGTGCATGACCTGACTGTCGAGGGGCCCTCTGTGCAGCGCGAACTGGCGCTGTTCAAGGTCAAGGGCCAGGGCGAGCACCGGATCGAAGCGCTGCGTCTTGCCGAGATCTTCCGCGCCAATGTGGTCGACTCGACGCTGGAGAGTTTCGTTTTCGAGATGACCGGCACACCGGAAAAGGTCGATGCCTTTGCCGAGCTGATGCGCCCGTTGGGGCTGATCGAGGTCGCGCGGACAGGGGTTGCAGCACTCGCCCGCGGGACGTGAACTGAGGCGGCGTCTCAGGTCAGCTTTGTGCAAGTAACGGTAAGCGCTAAGCCTGAATAGGAAAGGCGGCCCACAGGCCGCCTTTATTCAAATTGTCGGGAATGTGAAAATCAGGCTTCGTCTTCCATCGCCTCGATGGCGGTCTGAAGCTCGTCCTTGCTGACCTCTTTCTCGGTCACGCTGACCTGTTCCAGAATATGATCAACCACCTTGTCCTCGAAGATCGGCGCGCGCAATTGCTGCTGCATCTGCTGGTTCTGCTGCACGAATTCGAAGAACTGCCGCTCCTGACCCGGATATTGGCGCGCCTGCGCGATCACCGCCTGGGTCATTTCCTGATCGGTCACCGTGACTTCGGCCTGATTGCCGATCTCGGCCAGCAGAAGCCCCAGCTTCACCCGGCGCACGGCCAGCTTGTCGCTCTCTTCGGTGGTCGCGATCTCTTCATGACTATGGTCATTCGGATCGACATCTTCCTGCGCGTCATGCCAGAGTTGATGGGCGATCTGCTTGCTCTCGGCCTCGACCAGCGAAGGCGGCAGATCGAAGCTCACCTGCGCGTCCAGCGCATCGAGCAGACCGCGCTTGAGCACGGCACGGCTGGCCTGACCATATTCGGCCTCCAGCCGCTCAGTGATCTGGGTCTTCAGCGCCTCGAGGCTCTCGGCCCCGAACTGCTTGGCCATCTCGTCATCTATTGTTGTCTCGGCAGGGGCCTTGACAGCTGTGATGGTGCAGTCAAACGTCGCTTCCTTGCCCGCCAGATGCTCTGCGCCGTAATCCTCCGGGAAATTGACCGTCACGGTCTTCTCGTCACCCGCCTTCACGCCGACAAGCTGCTCTTCGAAACCGGGGATGAACTGGCCCGAGCCCAGCACCAGAGGGAAGTCCTCTGCGGCGCCACCCTCGAACGGCTCGCCATCGATCTTGCCGACAAAACCCATCGTGACCTGATCGCCATCCTCGGCCACGCCATCCTTGTCCTCGAAATTCTGCGCATTCTTGGCCAGATTCTCGAGCGCTTCCTGCACCGCGGCGTCATCGGCCTTCACGACCAGTTTCTCCAGCGTGATGCCCGAGAAATCCGGTGTCTCGATCTTGGGCAGCGCCTCGTAATTCAGCGAGACGACGACATCATCGCCTTCCTTCCAGTCCTCATTGGTCATCTTGACCTCGGGTTGCAGCGCCGGGCGGTCGCCGCTCTCCTCGAAATGCTTGTTCATCGCGCCATCAACAGCGTCCTGCATCGCCTCGCCCAGCAGGCGTTGGCCGAATTGCTTCTTCAGCAGCGCCATCGGCACCTTGCCCTTGCGAAAGCCCTTCATCTCGATCTCGGGCTGGGCCTCGACCAGTTTCTCATCGACCTTTGCGTCAAGTTCATCGGCCGTGACCGTGATGGTGTAGCCGCGCTTGAGGCCTTCGTTCAGGGTTTCGGTGACTTGCATGGACATCCTCGCATGAATGACAGGCCGCCCGTTGGCGGCCTGAGAGATTTGCGTCTCTCTAAGGGGACGCCTTGGCAGGATCAACCCTGAATCATGGCCTTTATGCCCCGCTCTGACGCTTGCATCGGCAACAGGTCTTCCCTTGCCCGGCATTCGCGCTCAATAAGAAAGCATTGGTTCAGGAGGCCGAATGCGCAGTCTTGTCGCAATAATGGCGCTGGTCGTCATGACGGTGTCGATCTGGCAACTTGAAGCCCAGCGCGCCGGGCTGGAGATCACGCCGCTTGCCGTCGAGGGCGGCACCCCCGCCACGCTGTTCCTGCGCGAAGGCGCTGAGCCCGCGCCGGTGGTGGTGATCGCCCATGGCTTCGCCGGATCGCGCCAGTTGATGGAGCCCTTCGCGCTGACACTCGCGCAGGCGGGTTATGTGGTGGCGAGTTTCGATTTCGAGGGCCATGGCCGCAACCCGCGCCCGATGTCGGGGGATGTGACCTCGATCGATGGCACCACACGGATGCTGATGGACGAGACCGCGCGCGTTGCGCGCGCGGCACTGGCGCATCCGCGTGCGGATGGGCGGGTGGTCTATCTCGGCCATTCCATGGCCTCGGATATCGTGGTGCGGCAGGCGTTGGAGGAGCCACCGGGCGACGCGGTGGTGGCCGTCTCGATGTTCAGCCAGGCGGTGACAGCCGAGGACCCGGGTAACCTGCTGGTCCTGACCGGCGAATGGGAGGGGCGGCTGGCCGAAGAGGCGCTGCGTGCGGTGCAACTGTCCGACTCCGAAGCCGGGCTGAGCCAGACTGTCGGTGATCCGGCCGCAGGCAATGCGCGCCGCGCTGTGCTGGCGCCGAATGTCGAGCATGTCGGCGTGCTCTATTCCGCAACCTCGATGCGCGAGGCCCGCGACTGGCTGGACGCCAGTTTCGAGCGCGAGAGTGACACTCCGCTCGCCCTGCGCGGGGGCTGGATCGTGGCGCTGCTGGTCGCAACTGTCGCGCTTGGCTGGCCGCTCGCCCGCAGCCTGCCCGCAGGGCAGTCTGCCCCCGACACACTCTCGCGCAGGGATTTTCTGCTGATTGCACTCTTGCCCGCTCTGCTTGTGCCGCTCCTCCTCGCCCCGTTCGAGATCCGCGTGCTGCCGGTGCTGGTGGCCGATTATCTCGCCGTCCATCTCGGGCTCTATGGGGCGTTGACCCTCGCGCTGCTGCACTGGAAAGGCGCGCTGGCGGGGCAGTTCCCGGCGCGCGTCTGGTGGATTGCACTGGGGGTGGCGCTGTTCGGCATCGTGCTGCTGGGGGGCGTGATCGACCGCTATCTGGCCTCTTTCGTTCCGCATCCGGGCAGGGTGGCGGTGATCGCGGGGCTGGCACTCGGCGCGGTGCCCTTCATGCTGGGCGACGGGCTTCTGGGCGGGGGTGGTCAGGGGGCGATCTGGCGCGTGGTGGTTGCGCGGCTTGCGTTTCTCGGGTCGCTGGGGCTGGCCGTTGCTCTGAATTTCGACGCGCTGTTCTTCCTGCTGATCATCCTGCCGGTGATCGTGCTCTTCTTCCTGCTGTTCGGCACGATGTCAGGCTGGGTCGGGCGCCGGACCGGCCTGCCGGCCGGAGGGGGTATCGGGCTGGGGCTCGTGCTGGCCTGGTCATTGGGGGTGACGTTTCCGATGTTCGCGGGTACGGGGCTGTAGCGCGACTACATCCCCTCGCCAAAGCGCTCCGCAACAAGCTCCTGCAACGCATTGGCCAGTGCCTCGGCATCCGTGCCGCTCACCTTGACGCGAATGGAGGTCCCCTTGGAGGCGGCAAGCATCAACAGGCCCATGATGGAGTCGCCCGGCACGCTCATGCCGTCCTTCATCACTTCTGCAGTTGCATCATGCGCTTCGACCACTTCGACGAATTTCGCCGAGGCGCGCGCATGCAGCCCCTTTTCGTTGATGATCTCCAGCTCGAATTCCTGCATCAATTTCCCCGTCACTGCCCGACATCTATTGCGTTGATATATTTCCGCCCGGCATCCAGCGCAGCCGCCGTGGCGGCCTGCAACCCGAGGTCGCGCGATTTGGCGAGCTTGATCAGCATCGGCAGATTGGCCCCGTAAAGGATGCGCCGGTCCGGACCCGCGCAGGCAGGCAATGACAGGTTCGAGGGCGAGCCACCGAACATGTCGGTCACAACCACGACGCCCTGTCCGGTATCGACGGCATCCGCTGCCGCCGCGATCTCGGCCTGTTTCGCCGCGCGATTGTGGTCATATTCAATCGAAATCGCCGCGATGCCGGTCTGTTTGCCGATCACATGCTCGATGGCCGCGAGATACTCCCGCGCCAGACCCCCATGCGCTACGATCACGATACCGATCACCGGCCGCCCTTACGTCTGCGTCGCGATGACCGACTGTGCGGCCATCCGTTCCAGTTCCCTGTGCCGTTTAGACACCTGCCATCCGGCCTGTGCAAGCGTATTCGCCAGTTTTTCTGCAGTTGCAACCGAGCGGTGCTGCCCCCCAGTGCACCCAAGCGCGATTGTCAGCTGCGCCCTCCCGCCGTGCGCGAATTCTGGCAAGAGGCGCTCTACCAAGTCACGAATTCGGGTGAAGAAACCGTCGAAACGTGGGTCTTCCGTCACGAAACGCGCGACGGGCGTATCGCGCCCGTCCCGCGCGCGCAACTCGGGTTGCCAATGTGGATTGTTCAGGAAACGGCAATCAAAGACCATATCGGCACCCGCCGGAATGCCCCGTCGGTAAGAGAAGGACTCGACATGGACGCGCATCACCCCGGCAGAAGGCTCGGCAAAGATTTCCTGCATCCGGGCGCGCAACTCATGCGGGCTCATCTCGCCGGTCTCGATCAGGATACCGGCACGCGCCCGGACCGGCCCCAGCAGGCGCGCCTCGCGCTCAATTCCTTCGCTGGCCATGCCATCGGGGCTCAGCGGGTGTCGACGGCGGGTCTCGGAATAGCGACGGATGAGCGTGGTCACCGGGCAATCGAGAAAGACCATGTCGAAGACAAGCTGCGGATCCGCGCTGAGTTCATCGACCAGCGCCAGCAGTGCTGCGACCGAAAAGTCGCGATTGCGCGGGTCGAGGACCAGCGCGAGTGGACGCTCCAGGCCCCCGGCGACCAGTCGCGAGACCAGAGTTATTGGCATGTTGTCGATGGCTTCGAACCCGAGATCCTCGAGCGCCCGGAGCGCGGTGCTGCGCCCGGCACCCGAAGGGCCAGTCAGCAGCACGAGGCGCGCGCTGTCGGCTTCGGGTCCGGGATGGATGTCTTGCGGGCTCATTGCGGGCGGTCTTCGATTTCTTGCAAGATACCAAACCGAACATATTGCCTTATTGCTGCGGCAAAAGCCCGGCTCTCGCATTTGCGAAGGATCGGGACGCGGCAACCTTCGAGAAAATGCCAATGCGGCTCAGGCAGGCGTGCCGTCTCAGGGGTATCGAGATCGACCAGAACGACCAGCGGTGCAGCCTCGACAGTCTCTGCACGCAGCAGACCCACGCCGCGCATCTCGATCAGCCCGCGCAGCCGCGGCGGGGCAGACAGGATGACACTACCGTCGCGCGGCTGGACGCCGGTTTGATCATCCGACACGAGCCATGCGCCCATGGCGATGAGTTCCAGTGCCAGTTCCGATTTGCCTGCACCTGGTTTTCCAGTGATCAAGACACCTGCCAGCCCCCTGCCGGTCTCGAACGCCACTGCCGTGCCGTGAATCAACCCCGACACCGGCGACCGGATCACAGCGGCAGACCGACCACGAAGCGCGCGCCAAGCGGGGGGCTGTCGGGCTCAGCGCCCTCGGGGCGGATATTCTCGGCCCAGATCACGCCCTGATGGGCCTCGATGATCTGCTTGGAGATCGCCAGTCCAAGCCCCGAGTGATTGCCGAACTGCTGCGCCGGTCGCTCGGAATAGAAGCGCTTGAACACTTTCTTGAGCGCATTGTCGGGGATACCCGGTCCGGTATCTTCGACGACCACCAGCACCCGGTCCTGACGCTGTCGGGCCCAGACGCGCACGGCGTCGCCATCTTCGCAAAAGGAAATCGCATTGGTGATCAGGTTGACGAAAACCTGCGCCAGCCGACCTTCCAGTCCGGTCAGCATGACCGGGCCCTCGGGCAAGGCCTTGATGAACTCGACGCCCTTGGCGCGCGCCTCGTTGGAAAGATGCTCGCACAGATTGTCGAGCAGTTTTACGAGGTCGAATTCCTCCTGATCTTCCTTGACCAGTTCGGCATCAAGCCGCGAAGCGTTCGAGGTATCTGAAACCAACCGGTCCAGACGCCGCACGTCATGCTCGATCACATCGAGCAGCCGATGGATCTGGTCCTCCCGCTTGGCCATGCGCAGGCTGCCGACTGCCGAGCGCAACGAGGCAAGAGGGTTCTTGATCTCATGCGCGACATCGGCGGCGAATTGTTCGTTCGCCTCGACCCGGTCATAGAGCGCATTGACGATGCCGCGCATCGCGCGTGACAGATCACCGATCTCATCGGGGCGACCGGACAGATCAGGGATTCGGACCCGCGCGCCGGGTGTGGTTTTCCGCGCGTCACGGCGCTTGCCCAGTTCCGCTGCCATCGCGAGATCTGCGAGCGGGTTGGCGATGGTCGAGGCCAGCACGAAGCTCAGCCCGACCGAGACCATCATGGCGATCAGGAAGAATTGCAGTACCTGCTCGCGGTCGTGTCGCATGACCTGCGCCGTGTCCTCGGCGTCGCGGCGCAGGAACACGGCGCCGGCAAAGCTGTTGTCATGTACGACTGGCGCGCTCGCTGCCAGCCACATGCCATCCTCCATGCCGCGATGCGTGTGCAGAGCCGTCTCACCGCGCTGATTGCGGTCGAACATCCCCTGCGCAATATGGGCAAAATCATCGGGTTCGGAGAGATGTTGCGTCCCAGTCAGAACAGACATTCCCGACCAGATACTGGACAAAAGGTCGCTGATCATGGTGGAGCGGTCCGGAATATCGCTCAGGTTCGGTTCCGCCGTCCCGCGCAACTGGCCCAGAACCGCACCATCCGGGCCGATGAAGAACATCTCGAAGCGGCGATCGAGCGAAAGCTTCTCGGCCAGAATATCGCGTGTCGCCTCGATGTCGCCCGTTACAGAGACGATATCGGCGATGATCTGCACGCTGGTGCCGAGCATCTCTTCCTGCTGGCGCAGGAGCGAGTCGCGGAACGGGTTGGTGAAGAGGATACCCGCGATCAGGATCACGAGCGCGATGAGGTTGAACAGAGCAATCTTGCGCGCAAGCGGAGAACTGGAAACGCTCAAAAGGCCGCGGCGCGCGCGCTTGTCGCGGACCTCGGTTTCCACTGCATCGCGTGGTCCGACCCAATCATCCCCGAGGACAATATCAGTGCGTGACCTTACAGCCTCCGTCTGCACCTGCTCACCCGCTTCTCAAGGGGTTCTCCCCGTTTGCCGCTCAGGCTTCGTTATATTTGTAGCCAATCCCGTAGAGCGTCTCGATCGAGGAAAACTCTTCATCGACGCTGCGCATCTTCTTGCGCAGCCGCTTGATATGGCTGTCGATAGTCCGGTCATCGACATAGACTTGGTCTTCATAGGCCACGTCCATCAACTGGTCACGCGACTTGACCACGCCGGGGCGCTGGGCAAGCGCCTGCAGCAGCAGAAACTCGGTCACGGTCAGCGTGACATCCTGCCCCTTCCATTTCACCTGATGACGCAGCGGATCCATCTCGAGATTGCCGCGAACAAGGGCTTTTGACTCTTCGCCGCCTTCGGCCTCGATCTCGCTCGCCTGCTTGCGGCGCAGAAGCGCGCGGATGCGTTCGACCAGAAGACGCTGGGAAAAGGGTTTCTTGACGTAATCATCCGCGCCCATGCGCAGACCGAGCACCTCGTCGATCTCATCATCCTTTGAGGTCAGGAAGATGACTGGCATCTGGGTTTTCTGCCGCAGGCGCTGCAAAAGCTCCATCCCGTCCATGCGCGGCATCTTCATGTCAAGCACCGCCATGTCGGGCATCCGTCGGTTGAATGCGTCGAGTGCCGATTGGCCATCGTTATAGGTCTCGACCTCAAACCCTTCGGCCTCGAGACAAATGGAGACAGAAGTCAGAATATTGCGGTCATCATCGACCAGCGCGATTTTCGACATAAGCCTGCCCTTTACAACTGCTCAATCACGGCGATATCGCCTTATTTTTGCCACATATTTGCTCATTCCCCACTCTGACGCAACAAAATACTGACCGGCTGTCGAGATATCCCGCCTTTTCACCGCTGGGCTATGCGAATCGGCAACACCTTTCTGACAGGACTGTATTGATATTGCGCTAACGCCTTCTTGATTGCGCTAACTGTGACGATCATGCCTATGCGTGGCACAAAGAGCGGTGCTATAGGCAAGGGCAGAGAGATCAGGCGCATCCTGCGGTTGCGGCTGGACGGCGGACAAGGCAAGACGACACGGCCATGGCGGCGTTCAGTCATGGCGCAGCTTTTGGAGCAGAATGCGATGACATCACCCCGCGTCAACCCGAATAAACGCTTGGAGGATCAGGGAATAATGGGCGTGTCCAAAGCCTATTACAACCTGATCGAGCCAGCGCTGGTGGAAGCGGCGATCGCGCGCGGCGAAGGGCGCCTGGGGCTGGGTGGCGCATTTCTGGTCTCGACCGGCACGCATACGGGACGCTCGCCCAAGGATAAATTCGTCGTTCGCACGCCTGCCGTCGAGGACACGATCTGGTGGGAGAACAACGCGCCGATGACGCCCCAGGCCTTCGACCGGCTGGAAGCGGACATGCTGGCGCATCTCGAGGGGCGCGAAGTGTTCGTGCAGGACCTCTATGGCGGCGCAGACCCCGCGCACCGGCTGGATGTGCGTGTTGTGACCGAGCTGGCCTGGCATGGGCTGTTCATCCGCCACCTGCTGCGCCGTCCGGTAGCAGAGGAACTGGCGACATTTGACCCCGAATACACGATCATCAACTGCCCGAGCTTCAAGGCCGACCCCGCGCGCCATGGCTGCCGGTCGGAGACGGTGATCGCGCTGAATTTCGAGCGCAAGTTGATCCTGATCGCCAATACCGCCTATGCGGGCGAGAACAAGAAGTCGGTTTTCACGCTGCTGAATTATCTGCTGCCCGGCAAAGGCATCATGCCGATGCATTGCTCGGCCAATCATGCGATTGACGACCCCGAGGATTCGGCGGTGTTCTTCGGTCTCTCGGGCACGGGCAAGACCACGCTCTCGGCCTGCCCCTCGCGGGTGCTGATCGGCGATGACGAGCATGGCTGGTCGGACAGCGGCATCTTCAATTTCGAGGGCGGGTGCTACGCCAAGACGATCAATCTCGACCCTGATGCCGAGCCTGAGATCTATGCCACCACATCGCGCTTCGGTTCAGTGGTCGAAAACATGGTGTTCGACCCGGACACGCTGGAGCTTGATTTCACCGATGACAGCCTGACCGCAAATACGCGCGTCGCCTATCCGCTCGATGCCATCTCAAATGCCTCCGAGACCTCACTGGGCGGGGTGCCGAAGAATATCATAATGCTGACCTGTGATGCCTTTGGCGTGTTGCCCCCGATCGCGCGGCTGACGCCCGCGCAGGCGATGTATCATTTCCTGTCAGGCTTCACCTCGAAAGTGGCCGGGACCGAACAGGGCGTGACCGAGCCGCAGCCGACCTTCTCGACCTGTTTCGGTGCGCCCTTCATGCCGCGCCGCCCCGAGGTCTATGGCAAGCTCTTGCAGGAAAAGATCGCGCAATTCGGCGCCGAGTGCTGGCTGGTCAATACTGGCTGGACCGGCGGTGCCTATGGCAACGGATCGCGCATGCCGATCAAGGCGACGCGCGCGCTGTTGACAGCGGCGCTGGATGGCTCGCTGAGAGGGGCCGAGTTCCGCCGTGACCCGAATTTCGGCTTCGATGTGCCTGTCTCGGTCGCGGGTGTGCCCGATGTCCTGCTCGACCCGCGCCAGACCTGGGCCGATGGCGCAGCCTATGACGCGCAAGCGGCCAAGCTGGTGGCGATGTTTGCCGAGAATTTCGCGCAATACGTGCCCTATATCGATGATGAGGTGAAACAGGCCGCGATTGGCTGAATTTCCCGAACGTTTCGACAAAGGCCCCGCCAGCATTCTGGCGGGGCCTTTGTCATTTTGGGGGCCGGGGGGGCTGCGCCCCCCCGTATTTTGAGTATTTTTGGCAAGAAAATGATCAGGAGCCAGTGACGCGCCGATACCAGTCGGCGATCTCCTGACGGGCCGCGTCATCCATCAACACCGTGCTGCCGGGGGGCATGGCATGGCTTATGCCCGATTGCAGGTAGATTGTTTGCGCAGCGCGCGCGACCTGGGCTTCGGTCTCCAGCACGATGCCCTTGGGTGCCCAGTGCAGGCCTGGCCAGAGAGGTTCTTGCGCATGGCACATGGAGCAATGACCGACCACATTCCAGTAGACATCTTCGAAATGCGGGTCCTCGGCGAAGCGCGCGACCGAGGGGGGCAGGCTGGCAAGGTCGGTGGTATCCTCGCGCGGCTGGCCGAGGGTCGAGAGCAGGATAATGGCGACGAAGAGGGCAGTGGTCGCACCCCATGTCCACCACAGATACCCGCCGCCCATATGCATGGTGTTGAAGAAATGCCGGATCGTGACGCCCATCAGAAACACCAGCCCCGCAATCAGCCAGTTGAATTCGGAGGCAAAGGCCAGCGGGTAGTGGTTCGACAGCATCAGGAAGATCACTGGTAGCGTCAGATAATTGTTATGCGTCGAGCGTTGCTTGGCGATCTTGCCATATTTCGGGTCGGGTGTGCGCCCGGCCTTGAGATCGGCCACGACGATCTTCTGGTTCGGGATGATGATGAAGAACACATTGGCCGACATGATCGTGGCGGTGAAGGCACCCAGATGCAGCAGCGCCGCGCGCCCCGTGAAGACCTGCGTATAGCCCCAGGACATGATCACCAGCAGCACGAAGAGGAGCACCATCAGACGGGTGTTATCCTCGCCAAAGCGCGATTTGCACAACAGGTCATAGATCACCCAGCCCACAGCCAACGAGGCCCCGGAAATCGCGATTGCCTGCCAGATCTCCAGATCGGCCAGTTCTCGGTCGATCAGGTAGAATTCGGCACCGACATAATAGACCAGCACCAGCAGGATGAAGCCTGATATCCAGGTCCAGTAGCTCTGCCATTTGTGCCAGATCAGATGCTCGGGCAGGCGCTCGGGCGCGACCAGATATTTCTGGATATGGTAGAAGCCGCCGCCATGGACCTGCCACTCTTCGCCATGCGCCCCTTTCGGCATGTCAGGCGCCTTGCGCAGCCCCAGATCGAGCGCGATGAAATAGAAGCTCGATCCGATCCAGGCGATGGCCGTGATCACATGCAGCCAGCGCACGGCGAATTCCGCCCAGGCGCCCCAGACAGCCAGTTCCAGCATGACGCATGTCCTTTCTGTTCTTGTGTCGTGACAAGCCTATCCCGGCAGACCGCTTTCTGTTAATTCCAGAAAACACCCAGCAGTTTCAAAATCTGCCAGAAAATCGCCATGGCCTATCTGAACAATGTCAAGATGTTCGTGCGTGTCTATGAATTGGGCAGCATGTCGGCAGCAGCGCGCGATCAGCGCACGTCGCCCGCAGTCGCCTCGGCGCGGGTGGCGGAGCTGGAGAAGCATCTGGGCGTGCGGCTCTTCAACCGCACGACGCGCTCGCTGACGCCGACCTCGAGCGGGCAAATCTTCTACGACGGGGCGCTGAAAATCCTCGATGCCGTGGCCGAGGCCGAAGCCGCGCTGAGCCATGCCACCGCGCAACCGCGCGGGACACTCTTCGTCGCTGCCCCTCTGGGCATCGGGCGGCGGCTGATCGCGCCGCATGTGCCCGCCTTCAAGGATGACCACCCTGAGATCGAGCTGCGCCTGCGCCTGTCGGACCGTGGGTTCGATGTGACCGGCGAGGGGCTCGATCTGGCCTTTCATCTTGGCCCGCTGGAAGATTCGGCACTCAAGATGCGGCTGATCGCCGAATGCCCGCGCGTGCTTTGTGCGGCACCCGAGTATATCGCGCGGCATGGGATGCCAGAGGACGGGGCCGCGCTGGTGCACGACGGCCATGCCTGCCTGAACCTGCGCTTTCCCGGCGCGCGCGAGTTTCAGTGGAGCCTTCAGACCGAGACCGGCCCGCAGCGCTTCAAGATCTCCGGGCCGTATGAATCTGATGATGGCGATGTGCTGACGGGCTGGGCGCTGGACGGGCGCGGCATCGTGATGAAGCCTGTCTTCGAGGTGGCCGGGCATCTGGCCAGCGGTGCGCTCGTGCCCGTGGCCGAGGCGACGCCGCCGCTGCCCGTATCGCTCGCAGCCCTCACCCCGCACCGCCGCTTGCGCGACCCCAAGGTGAGCCTGTTCACCGAATTCATCGCGACCCGCATCAAGACCGCCCTGCGCGAGGCCGAGGCGCTGCTGGCTCAACTCCCGCGATAGGTGGAAAACCCGAAGGGCGAGAGCAGGAGTGGCACATGATAATGGCTCTCGGCATCGCTGATCCCGAAACGGATCGGGATCTGGTCGAGGAACAATGGCTCCGCCCCCGCCTGCCCGGTTGCGCGCAGATAGGCCCCTGCCTCGAAGACCAGTTCATACTGGCCCTTGGCGAAGCGCTCCGCAGGCAGGATCGGGCTGTCGGTGCGCCCGTCCTCGTTGGTGACCATCTGCACGAGTTCCGTGCGCGCCTCGCCCTCTACCCGGTAGAGCGTGATCTCCAGCCCCTGCGCAGGCAATCCGCGCGCAGTGTCCAGAACATGCGTGGTCAGAAATCCCGCCATCTCTCACTTCCTTCTGCAAAACCTGCCCGATCTTGCAGCGGGCGAGACCCTCTGGCCAGCCCCTTCTGGCCGCGCGCCGTTTGAGGTCTTTCAAAAAATCCCAGAAAGCGGAAATGATTATTCCGGTTTATCACATAATCACGACCAGAGGAGGGACAGCCCCGTGAACCGCTACCCGCGCAACCTGACCGGATATGGCCCCACGCCCCCGAATGCCGACTGGCCGGGCGGGGCGAAGATCGCCATCTCGCTGGTGCTGAATTACGAGGAAGGCGGCGAGAACTGCCTGCTGCATGGCGATGCGGCCTCCGAAGGCTTTCTCTCCGACATCCCCGGTGCCCAACCTTGTCCCGGGCAGCGCCATTGGAACATGGAATCGATCTATGACTATGGCGCGCGCGCAGGCTTCTGGCGACTGCACCGGCTGTTCACATCGCGCGGCTTGCCAGTCACAATCTATGGTGTGGCGACGGCCCTTGCCCGCAGCCCCGAACAGGTCGCCGCGATGAAGGCGGCTGACTGGGAGATCGCGAGCCACGGGCTGAAATGGGTTGAGCATCGCGACATGCCCGAGGAGGAGGAGCGCGCCGCGATTGCCGAGGCGATCCGCCTGCACACCGACGTCACGGGCGCCCCCCCGCTGGGCTGGTATACCGGGCGCTGCTCGGTCAACACAGTGCGGCTTGTGGCCGAGACCGGGGAGGTCGACTGGGTCTCCGACACCTATGACGACGATCTGCCGCATTGGATGGAATTCGGCGAACGCGACCAGTTGATCCTGCCCTATACGCTAGAGGCCAATGACATGCGCTTCGCCACGGCTCCCGGCTGGGTGACGGGCGGCGATTTCGAAAGCTACCTGAAGGACGCGTTCGATGTGCTCTATGCCGAAGGTCAGGCGGGCGCGCCCAAAATGCTCTCGATCGGGCTGCATTGCCGTCTGATCGGGCGGCCCGGCAAGCTCGCGGGCCTGATGCGCTTTCTCGACCATGCGCAGGCGCATGAGGGCGTCTGGTTCGCCCGCCGCATCGACATTGCCCGCCACTGGGCCACAACGCACCCCCACACCCGTCGCGAACGACCGAGCGAAATGGACCGCGCCACCTTTGTCGCCCGCTTCGGCTCCATCTATGAGCATTCCCCCTGGGTCACGGAAAACGCCCATGCGCTGGAACTCGGTCCCGCCCATGACAGTGCCACAGGCCTTGCAAATGCCATGGCCCGCGCCTTCCGCGCCGCCACCCCGGAGGCCCGCCTCGACGTCCTGCGCGCCCACCCCGACCTTGCCGGAAAACTCGCCGCCGCCAGACGCCTTACCGCCGAATCCACCCATGAACAGGCCAGCGCCGGGCTCGATGCACTCACCGATGCCGAACGCGCCAGATTCGAGCAACTCAACACCGCTTATGTCGAGAAACACGGCTTCCCCTTCATCATCGCCGTGCGCGACAACACCAAGGCCAGCATCATGGCCGCTTTCGAGACGCGCATCACAAATGACAGCGCCACCGAATTCGCCACCGCCTGCGCGCAGGTCGAGCGCATTGCCGAATTGCGGCTGAAGGACATGCTGCCATGACCCCATTTTCTTGCCAAAAATACTCAATGCAACGCCGCGCCCCGGCGCGAGGCCAGCCATGACGCCGATCTTCACCCAACCCCTGACCGCGCGCGCCTTCGCTCTGTTCGGCGATGTGCTCGACGCCACAGGCATCCCCGACAAGCTCATCAATCAGGGCCTCTGCGGGCGCTTTCATGACCGCGCAAGGCTCGATTTCGGCGCGGGCGGCCGCGCCGGCCTCTCGATCTTCGATGCCCAGCCCCGCGCACTGCCCTACCGGCTCGAGATGATGGAACGCCACCCCGAGGGCTCGCAAGCCTTCGTCCCGATGCATGAGCAGGCATTCCTTGTCATTGTCGCCGAAGATGCAGGCAACCGGCCCGGCACCCCCCTCGCTTTTCTCACAAACGGCGCGCAGGGCATCAATTTCCACCGCAATATCTGGCACGGGGTGCTGACCCCACTGGCCAGCCCGGGCCGGTTCGCTGTCATCGACCGGATCGGGACCACGCCGAACCTGGAGGAATTCTGGTTCGAAACCCCTTGGGAGGTGCGCGGGCAATAGGTCAGAGGAGGGCCAGCCCGCGCCATGATCGCCGGAGCCCGCAGGGCTCCGGCCTTGCAGGAGAAGGAAATATGGCCGATTCAACGCTCGGAACCCCGGCGCAATTGCGCGACCCCGACTATACCCCGCCCATCTACAAGGCCATCCCGCTGGGGGTGCAGCATGTGCTGGCGATGTTCGTCTCAAACGTGACTCCCGCGATCATCGTGGCAGGCGCGGCAGGCTTCGGGTTCGGATCGGGCTCGCCCGATTTCCCGAACCTCATCTACATGTTGCAGATGTCGATGTTCTTTGCCGGCGTCGCCACGCTGCTGCAGACCATCACCTTCGGCCCCGTGGGCGCGCGGTTACCCATCGTGCAGGGCACCTCCTTCGCCTTCATCCCGATCATGATCCCGCTGGTCGCAGGCAAGGGCGTCGATGCGATGGCCGCAGTGATGGGGGGTATCCTCGTCGGCGGGCTGTTTCATGCATCGCTCGGGCTGATCATCGGGCGCATCCGCTTCGCGCTGCCACCGCTGGTCACCGGGCTTGTCGTCACCATGATCGGCCTCGCGCTGGTGCAAGTCGGCGTGCAATACGCCGCGGGCGGCGTGCCGCTCATGGGCACTGAGCAATTCGGCAATCTGCAAAGCTGGTCCGTGGCGCTCGTGGTGATCCTGGTCACACTGGGGCTGAAATTCTTCGCACGCGGGATGCTCTCGGTCTCGGCCGTGCTGATCGGATTGATTGTCGGCTACGTTGTTGCCTTTGCGCTCGGCATGGTCAATCTCGGGGCCGTCGGCACCGCCGCCCCCTTTGCACTGCCCAACCCCTTGCATTTCGGCATCGAATTCACCGCCGCCGCCATCATCGCCTTCTGCGCCATGACCTTCGTCTCGGCGGTCGAGACTGTGGGCGATGTCTCGGGCATCACCAAGGGCGGTGCCGGGCGCGAGGCCTCCGAGCGCGAGATCCAGGGCGCGACCTATGCCGATGGTCTGGGCACGGCGGTCTCGGGCCTGTTCGGTGCGCTGCCCAATACGAGCTTCAGCCAGAATGTGGGCCTGATCGCCATGACGGGTGTGATGAGCCGCCATGTCGTGACCATCGGCGCGGTGTTCCTGATCTTCGCCGGGCTCTTCCCAAAGGTCGGCGCGGTCATCTCGACAGTGCCCATCGAAGTGCTGGGCGGCGGTGTGATCGTGATGTTCGGCATGGTCGTCGCAGCCGGCATCTCGATGCTCTCTGATGTGCACTGGAACCGGCGCAACATGGTGATCTTCGCGATTGCACTGTCGCTGGGGCTCGGGCTGCAACTGGAACCCTCGGCGCTCCAGCACCTGCCAGACACGCCAAGGGTGCTGCTGACTTCGGGCATCCTGCCGGCGGCTGCCATCGCCATCGTGCTCAATCTCATCCTGCCCAAGGAACTCGCCGGCGAGGCGACCGAAGAGGTCTCGGGCGGGCTGCACGGGCATGGCGAGGGGCTGAACCCGGCGGATCGCTGAAACCCGCAACAGGGAAAGACAGGCCGGACGCGCAGCGTCCGGCCTGCTTGCGCGCCGTGTTCAGGAATCGCAGATATTCAGCAGGCTCACCCATTGCCCGTCACTCAGCAGGCTCAAGCGCGCGGGCTCGCTGCCCATCGGGTCACCCTCGCGCAGGCTGGCCTGCAAGGCGGTCAGGCTGGGGTCAAGCGGATACGGATTGTCGGTAAAGGGGCGGGTGGACAGTTCGACCCGCGCGAAGCGCTCAAGCAGCGGCTCCGCTTCCGGTATTGCCAATTCTGCCCGATAGATCGCCGCAGCGTAGCCGCGGATCACGCTATCCGAAAGCTCACCCGATGTCAGAAGTCGAAAGGTCGCCACCACGCCCGCATGACGCAAGAGCGGATGCAAGGGGTCTTCCTCAGCGCTGCGCTGCGCCGCGAGCAGGATCGCCCCACCGAGTGCCTCGGCGCTCTCGGCTTCATAGAGCAGCCGCGCGTCGATGACGAATAGCCGCCCCATGACATGCTGCACACGCGGCGCGTCCGCCGGAAGATCGCGCATAACGACGATGCGCGCCGGGGTCTGGAACAGGGCGCGCTGAAGCACACCCAGCGCTGGGTCTCCATACGGGCTCCGGCAGAGCTGCGCGCCGCCCTGTTCCAGACCGCGCTGGAATGTCTCGGCAAACTCGGCGCGCTTGGCCATGGGCACGACCGAGGCCGTATGCTCGACCAGGGCCGGAGGCACGATCAGCGCGCCCCCAAGGACGACAGCCATACTGGCCGTCACGAGGATAGGGCGACGCAGCCGTTGCCAGAACGAGCGCTCGGGCTTGAGTGCGGATTGCAACTCCTTCAGCGCGTCGATCAGCAGCGCGTCGTCGATCTCGAGCACCTCACCCGGATCACCATCCGGGCTGTAGAGCGCCGGGCGCTTCCCGGGGTTGAGCCGCTCGACCGCCGGCAGGGACCAATGGCTGAGCACCTGCTCGCTGCGGCTGTCCGAGATGACCAGCGTAGCGTCGCCGAAGCAGACCACCACCTCGCGGCGCTGATCCTCGCGCGAACCGGCCCAAAGCCCGGTTCCCTCCAGCCGTGCATATTTTTCCAGCGCGGTCATGGCGCCTTGCCTGCTCTTGTTATGTGCGTCACGCTATACCAGCGGCAGGACCATGACCAGCGATCACAAATCGCGCACCTGCGCACGGAGTTCAAATTTCTGTATCTTGCCGGTCGATGTCTTGGGCAGGTCCATGAAAACCACACGTTTGGGCGTCTTGAACCCGGCCAGCCGCTCGCGGCAGAAAGCGATCAACTCGGCTTCACTCGCTTCACGGCCCGATTTCAACTCGACGCAGGCACATGGCACCTCGCCCCATTTCTCGTCGGGCTTGGCCACGACCGACGCGAGGCCCACGGCCGGGTGCTTCATCAGCACGCCCTCGACCTCGACCGATGAGACATTCTCGCCCCCCGAGATGATGATATCCTTCGCGCGGTCGGCAATCTTGATATAACCGTCCGGATGCTGATAGGCGATGTCGCCGGAGTGGAACCAGCCCCCCTTGAAGGCCTCGGCGGTCGCCTCGGGGTTTTTGAAATAGCCTTTCATCACCCCGTTGCCCCGGTGCATGATCTCGCCCAGAGCGACTCCATCCCGCGACACGGGTGACATGGTCTCGGGCGTCATGACCGTGATTCCCTCCATGAAGGGCATGAGCACCCCCGTGCGGGCCTTGACCTCGGCGCGCTCATCGCCTTCGAGCGCGTCGAACCCGTCATGCCACAGGCACTCGGTCGCCGGACCATAGGTCTCGGTCAACCCGTAGACCTGGGTCACGTTAAAGCCCAGCGGTTCTATGGCCGCCAGCGTCGCCGCCGCAGGCGGCGCGCCCGCCGTGAAGACCTCGACCACATGGTTGAAGGGCAGCCGCTCTTCGTCGCTGGCATTGATGATGGTCTGCAGCACGATAGGCGCACCCCCGAAATGCGTAGCGCCTTCAACGCTGATAGCATGATAGACACCCTTCGCGGTTACATCACGCAGGCAGATCATCGTGCCACCGACCGCTGGCAGCATCCAGGGGTGGCACCAGGCGTTGCAATGGAACATCGGCACGATGGTCAGGTAGCGCGGGAACATCGTCATCCGCCAAGAGATCGGCTGCGAGAGCGTCGACAGATAGGCGCCGCGATGATGATAGACCACGCCCTTGGGCCGCCCGGTCGTCCCCGAAGTGTAGTTCAGCGCGAGGCTCTCCCACTCATCTTCGGGCATGATCCACGCATAATCGGGATCACCTTGCGCGAGCAGATCCTCATAGACCGGATGCCCGCCCGAGGGTAAGAACCCGGCCTCCTTGTCGACCACTTCGACCAGTGTCGGCGGCTGCGCCAACGCATCACAGGCCGCGCGCGCCTGATCGATGAAGGCGGTATCGGCCAACAACACCTTTGCCCCGCCATGCTCGAGGGTATAGGCCACCGTGTCGACATCGAGTCGGGTGTTGATGGTGTTGAGCACCGCGCCACAGGCGGGCACCCCGAAATGCGCCTCGGCATGGGCGGGGATATTCGGCAGCAGCGTCGCGACGACATCACCCGGCTGCACGCCCAGCCCGGCCAGCGCCGATGCAAGCCGGCTTACCCGGCGCTGATAATCCCGATAGCTGTGGCGCGTCTCGCCATAGACGATGGCCTCATGCTCGGCAAAGACATCGGCTGCGCGCCGCAGATGCGACAGCGGTGTCAATGGCGTGTAATTGGCCGCACATTTCTCCAGGCCGGTCTCGTCGCTGAGCCACCCCATGTTTCCCTCCCTGTTTCCCTGGTCTGTTTGTCCGGGCTTTCAGCTTTGTCTGCTGCGTTTCTTGCCACTGTGCCGATATCAGACCCTAATCACACACATGATAAGCAGTTGTGCCCCGAAAAAGTCCAGATTTTTTCCAGCTTTCGCCACAGCGCACGTGTTGGTTGTTAACCAAGATTAAAAGTCACTTCAGGCAAGAGCGAGCAAGAAGAGGTCAGCGATGATACGGTCACAAACCTCGGAATCCACGAACCCGCCACGTTCCGGCAGCATCTTCAGCAAGATGAGCCAGCGGCTTCGCCACAAGTCGCGGTCAGGCGCGAAGAGCAAGAGCTTGTACAACACCGCCATGCGCGAGGATGGATTGCTGCCCGGCACCATGATCGCCACCGAGCAAGGCTGGACAGCAGTCGAAGACATCGTGCCGGGTGACCGCGTTCTGACCTTCGACTTTGGTCCGCAAGAGGTGCTCGAAAACCGCACTCTGGTGCTGGATATGAAATCGATCCCGGAGCACAAGGCCTATGTCATGCATGTTCCGAAAGGTGCAATCGGCAACGCGTTCGAGACGCGACTCATGCCCATGCAAGAGGTCCTTATCGAGTCCGACAGGGCCGAGGCAGAATATGGTGACCCATTCGTGCTGATGCCCAGCCTGCTTCTGGATGGATACAATGGTATCAGCAAGACACCCATCAGCGGTCAGCTATCCCTGTCCTTGCTGTTGTTCAAAGGCCAACAGGTGATTCAGCTCAATGGCGGGGCACTGGCTTTCGCTCATACCCACGCCTGTTTCTCGCCCTGGCCATCCGAGAACCCGACACCGCGCGAAGTCTATGTGCGGCTTTCGCCCCAGCGCTTGATCGAGCTGATCGATTGGAAAACCGATCAGCCCGATGCTCTGTCAGACCAGCAAAGCCCGCCGCCACCGCCCGGCTCCGGCCCCTTTGCAGGACAGAGCGTCGAGGAGAGCTATGCTGCGGTCGCCTCGCGGCTATCGTAGAAAGAGGTACCTTTCTCGGCCATCTGGCGCAGCATTTGCGGCGCGCGGAACCGCGCGCCGAACCGCGCCTCAAGATCATCGCAGACCTCGACCGCGAATGCGGCCCCCAGCATGTCGAGCCAAGAGAACGGCCCACCTGACCACGGCGCAAAGCCCCAGCCGAGTATCGCACCGACATCACCTTCGCGGATATCGGTCAGCACGCCCTCTTCAAACGCACGCACGGCCTCCAGCGTCTGGGCAAACATCAGCCGGTGCTGGGCCGTGATCAGATCTGGCTGATCCTCCGCAAGGGGGAATTTCTCACCCAGCCCTGACCAGAGCCCCTGCCGCTTGCCCTTTTCGTCATAGGTGTAGAAGCCCGCAGCCGCCTTGCGCCCCAGACGGCCCTCTTCGACCATCCAGAACACCACCTCGTCAACATCGCCATCCGGGTAGGCATCGCCCATAGCAGCGCGTGTCGCCTTGGCGATCTTGGCACCGAGGTCGAGCGAGGTCTCGTCCACCAGTTGCAAAGGCCCCAGCGGCATACCCATGAGGCGGGCCGCATTTTCTACCAGCGCAGGGGCGACGCCCTCGCGCACCATCCGCATCCCTTCGTTGAGATAGGGGATGATACAGCGATTGGCGTAGAAGAATCGCGCGTCATTCACGACAATCGGTGTCTTGCGAATTTGCCGCACGAAATCGAGCGCCTTGGCCACGGCGCGGTCGCCGGTCGCCTTGCCGCGGATGATCTCGACCAGCAGCATCTTGTCCACCGGCGAGAAGAAATGGATGCCGATGAACTGCTCGGGGCGGCTGGAGGCTTTGGCCAGATCGCTGATCGGCAGGGTCGAAGTATTGGTCGCGAAAATCGCGTCCTCCGGGAGGACGGCCTCGGCCTTGGCCGTTACTTCGGCCTTGATCTTCGGGTCCTCGAACACCGCCTCGATCACCAGATCACAGCCCTCAAGCGCGCTGTAGTCTGTCGTGGGCGTGATCCGCCCCAGCACTTCGGCCTTCTTCGCCTCCGAGACCTTGCCGCGCTTCATGCCCTTGTCGAGAATGCCCTCGGAATAGGATTTCCCCTTCTCCGCCGCTTCCTGCTTGGCATCGATCAGCACAACCTCGATGCCCGCATTGGCCGCGACATAGGCGATGCCCGCGCCCATCATGCCCGCGCCCAGCACGCCCAGTTTGCGCACCTTCTCATCATCCACTTGCGGCCGGTTGGCACCTTTCTCCAACGCTTCCTTGTTGATGAAGAGCGAACGGATCATCGCGCCGGAGGACGGGTTCATCAGCACATGGGTGAACCAGCGCGCCTCGATCTTCAGCGCGGTATCGAAGGGCACCAGCGCGCCTTCGTAGACCGCAGAGAGCAGCGCCTTGGCCGCCGGATATACCCCTTGCGTCTTGCCATTGACCATGGCCGAGGCGCCGAC
>SLJW01000054.1 GCA_007134865.1 Paracoccaceae bacterium
AAATAACAACGGAGAGGATAATGTCAGATACAAACGAGAACGCGTCGGCAGAGCCGGAAACGGACGCCCTGCCCGAACCCGAAGGCGCGTCCGATATCATCGAGACCGACTACGAGATCGGTCAGGACAATATCACCCCGAAAATCGGGCCCTTCGGACTGGATATCCACAATCCGGTTTTCCTTTTCTCCGGGCTTGTGGTGATTGCCTTTGTCGTCATCACCCTCGCCTTTCAGGACGCAGTCGGCCCGGCGCTGGCGGACATGCGGGGCTACCTTACATCGACCTTTGACTGGTTCCTGATTATGGCGGGCAATATCTTCGTGCTGGTCTGCCTCGGCATTCTAATCTCGCCATTGGGCAAGGTGCGGATCGGTGGTGCGGACGCCACCCCCGATTACAGTTATGCCGGCTGGTTCGCGATGCTCTTTGCCGCCGGCATGGGCATCGGTCTGATGTTCTTCGGCGTGCTGGAGCCCGCCTATTACTTCGCCACGCCATGGGGTGATCAGCCTCTGTCGCGCGATATCGGCATTGTCGATGGCGAGCTGATGGACCCTGCAGCGGTCGAAGCCGCGCGTCTGACCGCGATGGCCGGCACGATCTATCACTGGGGCCTGCACCCTTGGGCGATCTATGCCGTGGTGGCGCTGAGCCTCGCGTTGTTTGCTTACAACAAGGGTCTGCCGCTGACCGTGCGCTCGATCTTCTACCCGATCTTTGGCGAGCGCATCTGGGGCTGGCCAGGGCACGTCATCGACATCCTTGCTGTCTTCGCAACGCTGTTTGGCCTCGCAACTTCGCTGGGCTTCGGCGCGCAGCAGGCCACTGCCGGGATCGGCTTCGTCTTTGGCATCGAAGGCCTGAGCGACACAGCCACCTTCCCGGTGATCCTGATCGCGGTCATCACGGCGCTGGCGCTGATTTCGGTGCTGCGCGGCCTGGATGGGGGTGTCAAGAAGCTCTCGGAACTGAACATGATCCTGGCCATCTTCCTGATGGTCTTTGTCATCCTCGTTGGCCCAACCATGGTGCTGGTCAGCCAGTTCTTCGGCAATGTCGGTGCCTATTTCTCCGAGATCCTCGCCCTGTCCAACCCGGTCGGGCGCGATGATGACGGCTTCCGTCAGGGCTGGACGGCCTTCTACTGGGCCTGGTGGATCAGCTGGTCGCCTTTCGTGGGCATGTTCATCGCCCGCGTCAGCCGTGGCCGGACCGTGCGCGAGTTCATCACCTGTGTGCTGCTGATCCCGACCATCGTCTCGGCTATCTGGATGACGGCCTTTGGCGGCACTGCGATCAACCAGTTGATCACGTCGGTCACCGAAAGCGCGGTCTATGGCTTCGTGATCGAGGCCTATGTGCCGGAACTCTCGCTCTTCGGGATGCTTTCGGAACTGCCCTTCGCGGCAATCACCTCGGTGATCGGTATCGTGCTGGTGATCGTGTTCTTCGTCACCTCCTCGGACTCGGGCAGCCTGGTGATCGACACGATTACGGCAGGCGGCAAGATCAACGCGCCGGTCAGCCAGCGCGTGTTCTGGGTAATCTTCGAGGGCCTCATCGCCGCGACGCTGCTGATCGGCGGCGGGCTGGTGGCTTTGCAGGCAGCGTCGGTTTCGACCGGCCTTCCCTTTGCCATTGTGTTGCTGTTGGCCTGCTATGCTTTGATACGCGGGCTGATGAGCGAGCCACGATAGGCCGCGCCGGAATACCGACCGAAAGGCGCCCCATTGCGGGCGCCTTTCTTCTTGCGGCCACAGGCTGACGCGAGGTCGGACTTGCGCGATCAGTCTTTCGGCGCGAGACTGTAAGTCTCTGGGAGGAGGTATCATGCGAAAAACAACCCTTGCTGCCATGGCGCTCAGCCTTCTGGCACTGCCCGCACTGGCCGATCCGGTCCATGGTGTGTGGAAAACCCAACCCGATGACAACGGCAATTCCGGTCATGTGCGGATGCAGACCTGCCCCGACGGGCTCATATGCGGCGGGCTGATCGCGGCTTTCGACGGCGACGGCCAGTCGATGGCATCTGACAATATCGGCCGGGCCATTGTCTGGGAGATGGAGCCGCAATCGGACGGGCAATACCGCAATGGCCGTATCTGGGCACCCGACCGCGACCGCACTTATAATTCGCGCATGGAGTTGCGTGGCAATGTTCTCGGGGTCTCGGGCTGTGTGCTCGGGATCTGCCGTGAACAGGAATGGACCCGCGTCCAGTAAGTGCCCGACGCGCGGCCCGAAGGGCCCGCGCCCATGACTCGATCATTCGATCTACTCTGGGCGCTGCCCAATGACAGCGGCCAGACTCTCGCTATACTGCGCCCTGTCACGAGGCAACGCGGGATCACATCTTGGCCTATCTCTATGAATGCGAGGTCTTCCACGCCGCGGATATCCGTGTGCGCTGGGGGATCAATGAAGGCGAAGGGCTGGGCCTGCCCGCGCAGCTTTGCGCGGGCGATATCTATGCGCTGGAGCGCGACGCAACGCCCCGGACCCTGCATCTGCGCATGGCCGAGCCAATCACGCTGGCACAGGACGAAACCGGCGATGGCGTGGTGACAGTCCATGCCGAATTGCGGCTCATGTCATCCGATGGCGAGTTGTTGCCCGCCATGCTGATCGAGGCTGGTGCAACGCTCTATCTGCTGCCGCTTTCCCCGATGCGGGCCGATACGGGCTATGCGCTGATCGGCATGGACGAGGACAGCCCCGCGCTGCGCATGTCCGAACTGGTGATGGGCTGTTTCGGTCCCGGCACGCGCATCACCATGGGCGACGGGCAACTGATACCCGTCGAAGACCTCGCCCCGGGCATGGAGGTGCGCACCCGCGACCACGGCGCGCAGCCACTGCGCTGGGTCGGCAAGCTCACCAAACGCGCGCATGGCAGCTTCGCGCCGGTCATCTTTCCGCCCGGCCTGCTGGGCAATCTCGGCCCACTGACGCTTGGCCCTTTGCAGCGCATCTTTCTCTATCAGCGCGGCGAGGACAGGCTGGGCAGTCGCGCAGAGGTGCTGGTGCAGGCGCAGTATCTGGTCGATGGCCAGCGCGTGCTGCAGCGCGAGGGTGGTTTTGCAACGCATTTCAGCCTCGCTTTTGACAATCATCAGATCATCTATGCCGAAGGTATCCCGGTCGAGAGCCTGCTGGTGTCGCGCGCCAGTGTCGCGCGCCTGCCCGAGGAACTCGCCAGCGTGCTCGCCGCACGCTTTCCCGGCCTGAACCAGCGCGCGCATTTCGCGCAGGAACTGCCCGGCGGGCCGATGACCGAAGATCTGCGCGCGGCATTATTGCAGCCCAAAGAAAAGTGACGCGCCGTTTGCAATCTGCTATGTGATCTCAAGGCTGCTGACTTTTCCACGCGAGGCCCGCGTCTGTGTTCGACCCCAAGACCATTCTGGCCGCAACCGACCTGACCCGGCGATCGGCTGCTGTTCCGACCCGCGCCGCCGAGATCGCGCGCGCGCACGACGCGCGGCTGGTGCTGGTCCATGTGCTCGAACCTGCCAAACCCGGCGTTGCGCGACTGCGGCTCGGTCGCAAGGAGGACCGCCTGCGCCGCGCCAATATCGAGATAGACAGGCTGCGCGCGCAGTTTCCCGATGTCGAGGTCACCTGTCGGGTTGTCGAAGGCAACCCTGCAAAGGTGATCCCCGACCTTGCTGCTGAACATGAGGCCGATCTGATCGTGCTCGGTCTGCACCTGCCGCGCCGTGTGCTCGAGACCCTGCGCCTGTCCAATCTCGAGCGCATCACGCAGGCGACCCGTTGCCCGGTGCTGATTGCCCATAATGACAGCGCGGGACCCTATCGCCGGGCGCTCGGCGCGATCACCTTCGCGCCTGCCTCGGCGCAAGCGCTGCGCGTCGCTGCCCGCCTTGCGCCAGAGGCAGAGCTTCACGCCATCCATGCGCTGCAACTGCCGCTCGCCGCCAAGCTGCCCTCGGCCGATCTGATGAAAACCCCCGAGATGACCGAGGCCGAACTCCTGCGCGATGCCTTCATGGCACTGGACGGGCGGCCCGAGCACCTGCACCTGCCCGAGATCGTGCCGGGCGGCGTCCATGAGGTGCTGCAATTCCGGATCGGGGAATTGCAGCCCGATCTGGTCGTGATCGGCTCCCACTCCGGGCGCGACCCTGAAAACCTCGGAAATTACGCGCGCGACCTGATGCGCGCACCGCCCACCGACATGCTGGTCGCCAAGCCCGGATAGCGGGTTTGCGCCCTCTGCATGGCCGGGCGCGGAAAAACCCTCGCATGCCCTCCGAATTTACGCTAAGGAATGGTTTAACGTTGAACCATTGCTTTCAGGGAGGAGGCGACGCTTATGGCCGCGCGAAAATCCACTGCCAAATCAAACGTGTCTGCCGAGGAGTTGCTCGGCTTCTACAAGGACATGCTGCTGATCCGCCGATTCGAGGAAAAGGCAGGTCAGTTGTACGGCATGGGGCTGATCGGCGGTTTCTGTCACCTCTATATCGGGCAGGAGGCCGTTGTCGTCGGACTCGAGGCCACTGCCAAGGAGGGTGACAAGCGCATCACCACCTATCGTGACCACGGCCATATGCTGGCCTGTGGCATGGACCCAAAGGGCGTGATGGCCGAGCTGACAGGCCGCGAGGGGGGTCTTTCCAAAGGCAAGGGCGGCTCGATGCACATGTTCTCGAAAGAGAAGCATTTCTACGGCGGCCACGGGATCGTCGGTGCCAACGTGCCGCTGGGCGCAGGGCTGGCCTTTTCCGATATGTACAAGGGAAATGACAACGTCACCTTCACCTATTTCGGCGACGGCGCAGCCAATCAGGGCCAGGTCTATGAGACTTATAACATGGCGATGCTCTGGAACTTGCCCGTCATCTTCGTGATCGAGAACAACAAATACGCGATGGGCACTTCGGTCCAGCGCGCAACGAAATCTCCCTCGCTATGGGAGCGTGGCGCCGCCTATGGCATCAAGGGCGAGGAAGTGGACGGCATGGATGTGCTCGCCGTCAAGGCCGCGGGAGAGAAGGCCGTCGCGCACTGCCGCGCTGGCAAGGGCCCCTATATCCTCGAAATCATGACCTATCGCTACCGGGGCCACTCGATGTCGGACCCGGCCAAATACCGCACCCGCGACGAGGTTCAGAAAGTGCGCTCGGAGCGCGACGCGATCGAGCATGTGCGCGACCTGCTGTTGCAGGGCAAACATGCGACCGAGGACGATCTGAAAGAGATCGACAAGGAGATCAAGGCCGTCGTGAACGAAGCTGCCGAATTCTCCAAGGAGAGCCCCGAGCCCGCGCTCGAGGAACTCTGGACAGATATCTACGCATAAGGTTCGGGGAGGATTAACGACATGGCAACCGAAGTACTGATGCCCGCTCTCTCGCCAACCATGGAAGAAGGCACGCTGGCAAAATGGCTGGTCAAGGAGGGGGACACGGTCTCGTCCGGTGACATTCTGGCCGAGATCGAGACCGACAAGGCGACGATGGAATTCGAGGCCGTCGATGAAGGTGTGATCGGCAAGATCCTGATCGAGGCCGGAACCGAAGGGGTCAAGGTCAACACCCCCATCGCGATTCTGGTCGAAGAGGGCGAAGAGGTCCCCGCCGAGGGCGCGAAGGCAGAGAGCGCCCCGGCCCCGGCAGCGCTCAATGGCGAAGAGGGCAAGGTCGCGGCCCCCGCGACCGCCGCCCCCGCCCCTGACGCCCCCAAGCCCGACACCTCGCCGGACTGGCCCGAGGGGACCGAGATGAAGACCCAGACCGTTCGCGAGGCGCTCCGCGACGCCATGGCCGAAGAGATGCGCCGCGCCGATGAGGTCTTCGTCATGGGCGAGGAGGTCGCCGAATACCAGGGCGCCTACAAGATCACCCAAGGCTTGCTTGATGAATTCGGCGCGCGCCGCGTGATCGACACGCCGATCACCGAGCACGGTTTCGCCGGGATCGGTGTCGGCGCGGCCTTTGGCGGGCTGCGCCCGATTGTCGAATTCATGACCTTCAACTTCGCGATGCAGGCGATTGACCAGATCATCAACTCGGCCGCCAAAACGCTCTACATGTCGGGCGGGCAGATGGGTTGCCCGATTGTCTTCCGCGGGCCCAACGGGGCCGCGGCCCGCGTCGCGGCGCAGCACAGCCAGTGCTACGCGGCCTGGTATTCGCATATTCCGGGGCTGAAAGTCGCCATGCCCTATTCCGCAGCCGATGCGAAGGGCCTGTTGAAAACCGCCATCCGCGACCCCAACCCGGTGATCTTCCTCGAGAATGAGATCCTCTATGGCCGCAGCTTCGAAGTGCCGGATCTTGATGATTTCACTGTTCCCTTCGGCAAGGCCAAGACCTGGCGCGAGGGATCGGACGTCACCATCGTCAGCTTCGGCATCGGCATGAACTATGCGCTCGAGGCCGCCGAGCGGCTGGCAGGCGACGGGATCGAGGCCGAGGTGATCGACCTGCGCACCATCCGCCCCATGGATACCGATGCGATCCTGGCTTCGGTGATGAAGACCAACCGGCTGGTCACGGTCGAGGAAGGCTTCCCGCAAAGCTCGGTCGGCAATTACATCACCTCGGTGGTGATGGAACAGGCCTTCGACTATCTCGACGCGCCAGTGATCAATCTCTGCGGCAAGGACGTTCCCATGCCCTATGCCGCCAATCTCGAGAAACTGGCGCTGGTGACGACCGATGAAGTGGTCGAGGCCGTGCGCAAAGTCACCTATCGCTGAGGGAGGAGATCGCGATGCCAACGGAAATCCTGATGCCCGCCCTCTCGCCCACGATGGAAGAGGGCACACTCGCCAAATGGCTGGTCAAGGAAGGCGATGAGGTTGCCTCGGGCGATATCCTTGCCGAGATCGAGACCGACAAGGCCACGATGGAATTCGAGGCTGTCGATGAAGGTGTGATCGGCAAGATCCTGATCGAGGCCGGAACCGATGGGGTGAAAGTCAACACCCCCATCGCGGTGCTGCTGGAAGACGGCGAATCCGCAGATGATATCGGTGATACATCCGCGAAGGCGCCGGAGGCGAAGCCCGACGCGGGCGCGGAGGCGGCCCCCGCAGGGGGCTCCGACAAGCCCGCCCCCGCCGCGGCCCCGCCTGCCCCCAAGTCGGATGGCAAACGCATCTTCGCCTCACCGCTCGCGCGCCGCATCGCCGCCGAGAAGGGCCTTGATCTCAGCCAGATCACCGGCTCCGGTCCGCATGGTCGCATCGTCAAGGCCGATGTCGAGGGCGCCAAGCCCTCTGCCGCGCCTGCCAAA
>SLJW01000235.1 GCA_007134865.1 Paracoccaceae bacterium
CGCCCGGAGCCGCGCTTGCGCGCAGCCGCGCGCGCCGGGCCTGCGAGGTCATCGGGCCAGGGTGTGCCGCCGATCACGGCGAGATCACGCTTCATCAACCGCTCGATGGCGCGCAGATCGCCCATCTCGGCAGGCGCACAAAACGCAATCGCCCGCCCCGAGGCGCCCGCCCGCGCGGTCCGGCCAATGCGGTGGACATAGTTTTCGGGCACTTCGGGCAGCTCATAGTTGTAGACATGGCGCATGTCCGGAATGTCGATCCCCCGCGCGGCCACATCGGTCGCCACCAGCACCTTGATTTCGCCCGCCCGGAACTGGCGCAGGGTGCGTTCGCGCTGGCTCTGGCTCTTGTTGCCATGGATCGAGCCCGCTGCGATGCCCCAGCTACCCAGAAGCTTCATCAGCTTCTCGGCCCCGTGCTTGGTGCGCGCAAAGACCAGCGCCAGATCCTCGGGATGGGCATTGAGATAGCCCTCCAGCAGCCGCGCCTTGTCGCCTTGGGCTACGAAATGCACCGACTGGTCAATCTTTTCGGCCGGTTTGCCCGGAGGCGCCACCTGAATCCGTTCGGGCCGGTCGAGATAGGCCTCGGCAATCTCGTTCATCTGTTTCGACATGGTGGCCGAGAACATCAGTGTCTGCCGCTCTTTCGGCAAGAGCGACGCAATCTTGCGCAGCGCATGGATGAAGCCGAGGTCCAGCATCTGGTCGGCCTCATCCAGAACCAGCATCTGTGTGGCATCAAGCGTCAGCGCGCGCCGGTCCAGCAGGTCCAGCAGCCGCCCCGGTGTCGCCACGAGAATATCGCAGCCCTTGGCGAGTTTCTGGATCTGCGGGTTCAGCCCCGCACCGCCCACCACACGCTGCACTTTCAGCGGTGTCTTGCGGGCAAAGCCGCCCAGCGTCTCGGCGATCTGGTTCACCAGCTCGCGCGTGGGCGCCAAGATCAGCGCCTGCGTCGTCTTGGGCGCCGGACGACCAGCGCCCAGCAGCGCGTGCATCACCGGCAGGCCGAATGCCAGCGTCTTACCGGTGCCGGTCTGCGCCAGCCCCAGCAGGTCACGTCCCTGCATGATCAGCGGGATGGCACGGGCCTGGATCGGGGTGGGCGTGTCGAAGCCCTGCGTCTGCAAGCCGGTCATCAGAACCGGGCGCAACCCGAACATCGAAAAATCAGTCAAAATCTGTCCTCTCACAGCCTGCATACGCAGGCGAAAAGCCCCCGGCACAAGGCCGGTGGCGGTTTGGGGGCGCGAGTTCATGCGCGCCGCCCCCCACGCGTGATGTCGGGAAGCTTGTGTCGGGCCTCATGCCCTGCCCGCAACGAAAGAAATGCTCACGCGGCAAGTTGCGGATAGCGAGCAGATGAGCGTTTTCGCCCGACAAGTCAAGGATTAATGCGGATCGGGCTGGCGCGCGGCAAGGGCAAGCGCGCCTGCAATGGCGCACATGGAAATCGGGAACATGGTAAAGACACCGAAGCCGAAAGTCAGATACATTCCCGCGCTCGACGCGAGCAGCAGGACGCCGGCAGCGACATTGACCGAGCGCGCCATGGCGGCCCCGGCAATCGCCAGGATCGGCGCGATCAGACTCATTGCGCGGATTAGCCCCATATTGGCGACACCACCCGTGAACTCGGCTAATTCTGGGTATCGAATCAGCAGATCAGTATAGCCGAAGCTGAAAAACCCGACCAGCATACCCCAGAGGCCGCCGATCAGACCCAGTATCAAGGCCGCGTTGCGCATGTTTTCCTCAGCCCTCTGAAAATTGGGCAAAACCCGGTCCGGGGGTCCCGATACAGGCAAAGTCCTTGCGTTTTAACCCCGCTATGGCAAACTTTCCATGGGATGACAGACTTTCAAGACGCCTCTGTTTTCGCAGTCGGCCAAGGAAGAGCTGGCTGAACGACCCTGAGGCAATCCTGCTCGGGGGAAGCGAAGACGAGGAGACGACCGATGCCGACAGGCACCGTGAAATGGTTTAACACGACCAAAGGTTATGGGTTCATCGCGCCCGATGGCGGGGGCAAGGATGTGTTCGTGCATATATCTGCCGTCGAAAGGGCCGGGCTTACCGGCCTCGCCGATGAGCAGAAGATCGCCTATGAACTGCGTGCTGGGCGCGACGGGCGCGAATCAGCAAGTGATCTGAAACTTCTCTGATTTTCCAAAACCCCTTGCCCTGCGGGCAAGGGGTTCTTCAGGCCACGCCAAGGGCGCGCCGCACATTTGCTTTCCAGCCCAGATGGAGCGCGTCATCCACCCGGATCACCGGGCGTTTCATCAGTGTCGGGTGCTCTGCCAGCAACTCTGCCACCGGGCGTGCGCGCTCGGCCTCATCCAGCGCCCGCCATGTCGTTGACGCACGGTTGAGAATTGCGTCCCCGAACGCCCCAATGAACTCGGCACGTTCTGCATTCGTGAGTGGCGCCGCCCGGACATCACGCAAATCTGCCCCCTCCAGCGCCTTCAATGCCTTGCGACAGGTGTCGCAATTCTTGATACCGTAAATCACCGTGCTCATCCGGAGCCTCCTTCAATTACTGCCTTGCGTCGAACAAATCGCAGACGCTGCTCAGAAACGGGGCGCGAAAGCGCTCCGCTTCCATCAGCAATTCATGCAGTGCGCCGTCGTAATGCTCCAACTCACCGCGCGGCCAGTCGGCCATGCGCGCCTCGATCGCCTCGGACGAGACGATCATCTCGCGCGTGCCCAGCCCGCAAAAGGCCGGAATCTTGGGTGCGGGAAGCTGTGCAAGCACGGTCGTTTCGGCCAAGGACGCAACCAACCAGCGCAGACTCGGGGCGCCGAGGCGCAGTTCTGGCTGCGTCCGCACCTGTTCCTGCATCCACGCATATGCCTCAGGGTCGGTCGTCAACTCATTATTGTCGAACGGATTCTCCCAAAGTCGAAATTCGATCCCCGCGCCCGGGATCTCGCGCAGGTCCATCCGGGCCAGCCCCAGCACAGTCGTCATCGCCACGACGGCGCGGCGTGTGTTTTTGCTCAGCCGCAAGCCCCACATTGGCGCGCTGAACCCGACGGCGCGTGCCGGAAAGCTGTTCATCAAGGCGCGCAGGGCAATGCAGCCGCCCATCGAATGCGCGAGCACGAAACGCGGCATGCCAAGGGGGGCGAGCTCATCCAGCACACTCCGCAGAACGGCCACATCACGCTGAAAATGCGCGTAATCCGGGATATCGCCCAGCAGTGGCTTGCCTTTCAGCCGGTCGGAAAGCCCCTGTCCGCGCCAGTCGATGGTCACGGCGCCATAGCCTCGTGCGGCCAGATCTTCGGCGACGCGTGCGTATTTCTCGATCACCTCGGTCCGGCCCGGGAAGAGTGTAACGATACCTTTCGGTCCCACAGGCCAGATCGCCAGCCGCAGCCGCGTGCCGTCTTCGGCCTCGCGCCAGACCACACGCTCGGGCGCAAGCCCGCCAGCCACATCCGAAAAATACGGCGCAGGTTCCATCAGCTCAGCGCGGAACCCAGCTTCATCGCCATGCCCATATTGCCCTCGATCCGCAGCTTGCCCGACATGAAGGCCATGGTCGGGTTCACGTCGCCCTCCATGATGCCCTGAAAGGTCTCGACACTCGCGATCATGGTCACATCGGCCTCGTCATCGCCTTCACGGACGCCGTTTTCATCCACCATGATCGAGCCTTCGCCCTCGATCTCGAATTTCGCCGTGCCCTCGAACCCATCGGACAACCGCTCGCTCAGCGCCTTGATGGCATGGGTCATGATCTCGTTCATCTCGTGTGCTCCGTTTTGTGATGCCGCGCCTCTGGATTAGCGCGAGCGTTACGCTACACTCGGATTATGGAGTTGCACCGCGCCTTTCTCAATCCTGTCGTTGCGGCATGTGCCGTGTTTTTCATGGTCGTGCCGGCGCAGGCCAGCGAGCGCAGCACGAGCGGCGAAGTGAGCGAATTGCTGTCCGAACTCCGCGACCCCGATCAGGAGCGCTGGCAGCGGATCGAGCGTCAGATTGCCCGGCTTTGGTCGCGCTCGGGTTCGGCCAGTGCGGATCTATTGTTGCAGCGCGGGCGCGAGGCCATGAGCCGGGGTGACACCACGGCAGCCATCGATCATTTCTCGGCGCTGATCGACCACGCGCCCGAGTTTGCCGAGGGCTATCATGCGCGGGCAACCGCTTGGTACATGGCTGGAAATCTGGGCCTTGCACTGGATGACCTGCGCGAGACGATTGCGCGCAACCCCGATCATTTCAGCGCGCTCGCCGGTCTGGGGCGGGTGTTCGAGGATTTGCGTCAATATGAGCGCGCGCGTGACGCCTTCCGGGCATCTGCCGCTATACATCCCCATCGCACTGACGTAAGAGACGCGATTGAACGTGTAGAGCGTGAATTGACCGGTATCGCCCTCTGAGGGCGTACCGCGGGAGAGACGCAGATGAACATGCGCGCGCAATCGCGGGTCGTCGCGGTGCTCGGGCCCACCAATACCGGCAAAACCCATTATGCAATCGAGCGGATGCTGGCGCATCGCACCGGCGTCATCGGCCTCCCGCTCCGCCTGCTGGCGCGCGAGGTCTATGACCGCATCCGCGCCCTGCGCGGCCCCGATTGTGTCGCGCTGGTGACGGGCGAAGAGCGGATCGTGCCGGACCGAACGCAATACTGGGTCTGCACGGTCGAGGCGATGCCTTTGGAGATCGGGGCTGATTTCGTGGCGGTGGACGAGATCCAGCTTTGCAGCGATGCCGACCGCGGCCATGTCTTTACCGACCGACTGCTACATGCGCGGGGCCTTCACGAAACGCTGTTCATGGGCTCGGACACGATGCGCGGCGCGATTGCGGCGCTGGTGCCTGGCGCGGCCTTCCAGCGGCGCGAGCGGATGTCGCAACTTTCCTATTCGGGTTCGAAAAAGATAAGCAGAATGCCCGCGCGCAGCGCTATCGTGGGGTTCAGTGTTGAAAATGTGTATGCGATAGCCGAACTGATCCGTCGCCAGAAAGGCGGTTGCGCGGTCGTGATGGGGGCACTCAGCCCGCGCACACGCAATGCGCAGGTCGAACTCTACCAGAATGGCGATGTCGATTATCTGGTCGCGACCGATGCCATCGGCATGGGGCTCAATCTCGACATCAAGCATGTTGCCTTCTCGGCCACGCGCAAATTCGACGGCCACCGCATGCGCCCTCTGGCGCCTGACGAGTTGGCTCAGATCGCGGGAAGGGCCGGGCGGTATGAGAATGACGGCTCTTTCGGGGTGACGGGAGAGGCCCGCCCGTTGGCCGATGAAACCGTCGAAGCCATCGAGAGCCACAGTTTCCTGCCGCTACGCAAGCTGCAATGGCGCAATGGGCGGCTCGATTTCGGCAGCCCTGAACGGCTGATCGCCGCGCTGGAGAAACATACCCAGAATGACTGGCTGACCCGTGCACGCGATGCCGATGATCTGACGGCGCTGAAAATCCTCTCGGACATGCCCGAGGTCCGCGACAAGTTGCGCGACGCGCGCGACCTGCGGCTGTTGTGGGATGTCTGCCGCGTCCCCGATTTCCGGGGCATCTCGACGATGGAACATGCCGGGCTCTTGGCGCGGATCTTCGGCTTCCTGCACGATCAGGGCCGGATCGAGGCCGCGTGGCTGGGCCGCAATATCCAGCGTATCGACCGGGTCGATGGCGATATCGACACGCTGTCGCGCCGCTTGGCGTATATCCGCACATGGACCTATATCGCGCAGCGCAAGGGCTGGGTGGATGATGAAAACCATTGGCGCGAGGCAACACGCGCTGTAGAAGACCGCTTGTCAGACGCGCTCCATGCGCGGCTGACCCAGAGATTTGTTGATCGGCGTACCTCTGTGCTGCTGCGCCGGTTGAAGCAGAAGGAGAGCCTTGTGGCCGAGGTGAACGACAAGGGCGAAGTGACTGTCGAGGGCGAGCTGATCGGACGGCTGGAAGGTTTCCGCTTCCGGCAGGACAAGGCGGCATCGGCGGATGAGGCGAAAACCCTGCGCCAGGCCTCGATTGCCGCGCTGACGCCGCTGTTTCATCTGCGCGCCGACACATTCTACAACGCGCCTGATACCGAGTTCGATTTCACCGAACAGGGCGGGCTGATGTGGGGCACCACGGCCGTGGGCAAGCTGGTGCGCGGTGATGATGCGATGCGCCCGCAGGTCGAGGCCTTTGTAGATGACGAGGCCGGGCCGGATGTCGCCGAGAAAGTGCGCCGCCGCTTACAGCATTTCATCGACCGCAAGGTGGCAGCGCTGTTCGAGCCCCTGCAGGCGATGAGCCGCGATGAGGCGCTGACAGGCCTTGCGCGCGGCGTGGCGTTTCAACTGGTCGAGGCGATGGGCGTGATCCCGCGCGAGAAGATCGCCGCGGATGTCAAGGCGCTCGATCAGGAGGCGCGCGGCATGCTGCGCAAGCATGGGGTGCGCTTCGGGCAATACACGATTTTCCTGCCGCTGCTGCTGAAACCCGCGCCGACGCGGCTGAGGCTGGTGCTGCAGTCGCTTGCGCAGGGGCTGGATACCTTCCCCGAAAGCCCACCTGCAGGGCTCGTGACCATCCCGAACCTGAACGAGGTCCCGGGCGAGCATTACATCATGGCGGGCTATCGCCCCTCGGGCGCGCGGGCGATCCGTATCGACATGCTCGAACGGCTGGCCGATCTGCTGCGCGCCTGCGACACGCGCGGCGGGTTCGAGGCCACGCCCGACATGCTCTCGATCACCGGCACCACGCTTGAGCAATTCGCCGATCTGATGGAGGGGTTGGGCTACAAGGCCGAGCGCGGCGAGCGGGTCAAGGTCAAGCCCGAGGCCGCAGCGGAGGGTAGCGCCGCGCCGGACGCTCCGACCTCTGAGGCGCCTGCTGGCGAGGTGGCGTCAAGCGAAGTGCCTGCGCCTGAAGAGCCCGCGACGGAGGTTAAAGAGCCTGTCTCACCTGCTGAAGCCGCTCCCGAACCGGATACGACTGCCGAGGCTGCGCCGCAGGAACCCGAAACGCTCGAAGTGTTCTTCACCTTCACCTGGGCGCCCCGCCCACGCCACCAGCCGCGCCCGCAGCGCAAACCGCAGGACAGTCGTCCCAAGGGCAAGCCGAAGCCCAAGGGCAAGAAGCCCGAGCAGAAGCGGGAATTCAACGCCAAGCCCGAGCGCAAATCCGACCGGATCGACCCGGACAATCCCTTTGCGGCAGCGTTGATGGGGCTGAAGACCAAG
>SLJW01000010.1 GCA_007134865.1 Paracoccaceae bacterium
AGCACATCATGCGCAACGTCAATGGCGGCGCCATGATGCGTTACCTGCACCAAAACGGTGCGATGCTGTTCTTCTTTGCCGTCTATCTGCACATGTTCCGCAGCATGTATTACGGCAGCTATAAGGCCCCGCGCGAGATCACGTGGATCATCGGCATGCTGATCTATCTGGCGATGATGGCCACGGCCTTCATGGGTTATGTGCTGCCCTGGGGTCAGATGTCGTTCTGGGGTGCCACAGTGATCACCGGCCTGTTCGGCGCGATCCCCGGCATCGGCGAGACGCTGCAGACCTGGCTGCTGGGTGGACCCGCTGTGGATAATGCCGCGCTCAACCGCTTCTTCTCGCTGCACTACCTGCTACCCTTCGTGATCCTTGGGCTGGTCATCGTCCACATCTGGGCGTTCCATACCACCGGCAACAACAATCCGACCGGGGTCGAAGTGCGTCGTGGCTCAAAGGAAGAGGCAGAGAAGGACACGCTGCCTTTCTGGCCCTATTTCGTAATCAAGGACTTGTTCGCGCTCGCCATAATCCTCGCGCTGTTCTGGGCCGTGGTAGGCTTCATGCCGAACTTCCTTGGGCACACCGATAACTACATCGAGGCCAACCCGCTGGTGACGCCGCCCGAGATCGTGCCGGAATGGTACTTCCTGCCGTTCTACGCGATCCTGCGCGCCTTCACCTCGGATGTGTGGATCGTGATTGCGGTCAACTGGCTGACCTTCGGTATCGTGGACGCAACCTTCTTCGGCGTGCTGGCGATGTTCGGGTCGATCTTCGTCTGGGCACTGCTGCCTTGGCTCGACACCTCCTCGGTGCGGTCTGGTCGCTATCGCCCGATGTTCAAGATCTGGTTCTGGCTCTTCATTGTGAACTTCGTGGTGCTGACCTGGGCCGGGGCGATGCCTGCCGAGGGGATCTACACCAATATCGCGCTGATCGGCACGGCCTACTGGTTCGCCTATTTCCTCGTGATCATGCCGCTGCTGGGTGTGCTCGAGAAACCGCTCCCGGTGCCTGAAACGATCGAGGAGGATTTCAACGAGACCGTGAAATCCAAGGCTGGTGACGGTGGTCCCAAAGGCCCTGCGCCCGAACCGATCCCTGCTGAGTAACGGCAACCCGAAAGGACCTGACTTATGAAACTCAAGACCCTTGCCGTTGCTGCCCTCTCGGCTCTGGCGCTGGCTCTGCCCGGCACCATGGCCGAGGCCACCAAGGTGAAAGGCGAAGTCACCAATTTCGACTTTTCCTTTCAGGGCCTGACCGGCACCTATGACCGTAACCAGTTGCAGCGCGGGCTGCAGGTCTATCATGAGGCCTGCGCCTCGTGCCACGGGCTGCAATATGTCGCCTTCCGCACGCTCTCGGACCCCAATGGTCCTGAACTGCCCGAAGACCAGATGCGCGCTTTCGCCGACATGTATGAAATCTGGGACGAGGAATTGCGCGACTGGCGGCCCGCGACTGGTCCCGATCACTTCCCCGAGTCGCAATTCGAGGGCGCACCGGATCTCAGCCTGATGACCAAGGCCCGCGCGGGCTTCTCGGGCCCCTATGGTCTGGGCATCAACCAGCTCATGAAAGGCATCGGTGGGCCGGAATATGTGGCTTCATTCCTGCTGGGCTATACTGGTGAGGAAGACTTCCAGGCCGGGTCGATGTTCTATGAGAACAAGGCCTATGGTGGCTGGGTCTCTATGGCTCCCGTGTTGTTTGACGATATGGTATTCTACGAGGATGGCACACCTGCCACCGAGCAACAAATGGCGCTCGACGTTGCGGCATTCCTGAGTTGGACGGCCGAACCGAAATTGGTCGAGCGCAAGCGCGCCGGGTTCATCGGCGTGATCTTTCTCTCGGTCCTCGCTGTGCTGCTCTATCTGACAAACAAGCAACTCTGGGCGCCGATCAAGAAAGCCGCCAAAGAGAGCTGAGACGGTTCATACGATTTGATCGGAAAGCGCGCCCTCTCGGGGCGCGCTTTTCGCTTTTCCCGAAGGCGCACACAGGATAGGCAGGCGATGTTTCACCTGTGAAGGATGCCTGCTCCATGTCCGAGAACCTGCGCGGTGCAATGCTGATGGCGCTGGCCATGGCGGGCTTCTCGCTGGAGGACATGTTCATCAAGCTTCTGGCCGATGCGCTGCCCGTGGGACAGATCCTCGTGCTGTTGGGTGTAGTCGG
The DNA here is from genome assembly GCA_007134865.1 of Paracoccaceae bacterium. GTDB lineage: Bacteria > Pseudomonadota > Alphaproteobacteria > Rhodobacterales > Rhodobacteraceae > Roseinatronobacter. The sequence continues at coordinate 2,191 of SLJW01000010.1, forward strand.
AGCGCTCGTCTTCGGGCTGATCGCACATCGCAAGGGCCAGCCACTGGTCACCCCGCTCTTGCTGACACCCGCCGTCATTATCCGCAATCTCTCGGAAATGATCGGAACCATCGGCTTCGTGCTGGGCTTCGTGCTGGCCAGCCTTGCGACCGCCACTGCCATCCTGCAGTCTGCACCATTGCTGGTAACGCTGGGCGCAGTTCTGTTCCTGGGCGAGAAAGTCGGCTGGCGTCGCTGGTCAGCCATCACAGTCGGCTTTCTGGGGGTGCTGCTGATCGTGCGCCCCGGCATGGCCGGATTCGAGCCTGCCAGCCTGCTGGCGCTGATCGGCGTTCTCGGGCTCGCCGGGCGCGATCTGGCGACACGCGCTATTCCGCGCGAGGTCTCATCCTATCAGCTTTCATCCTGGGCTTTCGCCATCATCGTGCCTGCGGGCCTGTTCCTGATGCTGGTGATGGGCGAGGCCCCCGTGGCCCCCTCGCCCATCGAATGGGCAACGCTGGCCGTTGCGATGGGAGTCGGAGTCATCGCTTATTACGCGCTGGTCGCCTCGATGCGGCTGGGTGAGTTGTCCTTCGTGACGCCGTTTCGGTACACGCGCATGCTGTTCGCTTTGATCGTCGCGGTGCTGGTCTTTGGCGAGCGCCCCGATGCGCTGACGCTGATCGGCTCGGCGATCATTGTCGCGGCGGGGCTGTTCACCCTTTGGCGCGAAACGCGCGTGGCCTAGCAACTGCCACCCAAGGGCGCTATAGAATCCGCGACAGCGCAACGCAGGGGGCATGCCATGAGCACGATCATCGACATTATCGGCCGCGAGATTCTGGACAGCCGGGGCAACCCGACCGTCGAGGTTGATGTGATCCTCGAAGACGGCACCATGGGTCGTGCAGCCGTGCCCTCGGGGGCCTCGACTGGCGCGCATGAAGCCGTGGAAAAGCGGGACGGCGACAAGACCCGCTATATGGGCAAGGGCGTTCTGCAGGCCGTGGCCGGGGTGAATGGTGAGTTGGCTGAAGCGCTGGTGGGGTTTGACGCGACTGAACAGGTCGCAATTGACGCTGCCATGATCGAACTTGACGACACCCCAAACAAGAGCCGTCTGGGGGCAAATGCCATCCTTGGCGTGTCGCTGGCAGTCGCCAAAGCTGCCGCCGAATACACTGGTCAGCCGCTGTTTCGCTATGTCGGGGGCACCTCGGCGCGCACACTCCCCGTTCCGATGATGAATATCATCAATGGCGGCGAGCATGCCGACAACCCGATCGACATTCAGGAATTCATGATCATGCCTGTGGCTGCGCCCAGCCTGCGTGAAGCCGTGCGCATGGGCGCCGAAGTGTTCCACACGCTGAAGAAAGAGCTTTCCGCCGCGGGCCTAAGTACCGGAATTGGCGATGAGGGCGGCTTCGCCCCCAACCTGTCGAGCACACGCGATGCGCTCGATTTCATCCTGCGCAGCATCGAAAAGGCCTGCTACAAGCCCGGCGAGGATATCTACCTCGCGCTCGACTGTGCCGCGACCGAGTATTACCGCGACGGCAAATATCATATGACGGGCGAAGGCGCGGTTTTGAGCCGCGACGAGAACGCCGCCTATCTGATGGGGCTGATCAAGGATTATCCGATCATCTCGATCGAGGATGGCATGGCCGAAGATGACTGGGATGGCTGGGCCAAGCTGACCACGCTGATGGGTGATAAATGCCAGTTGGTCGGCGACGATCTGTTCGTCACCAACCCGGTGCGACTTGCCGAGGGTATCGCGCAGGGCTGTACAAATTCGCTGCTGGTCAAGGTCAACCAGATCGGCACGCTGACAGAAACACTGGCAGCGGTCGATATGGCGCACCGTGCGCGCATGACTTGCGTCATGTCGCATCGTTCGGGCGAAACCGAGGATGCGACTATCGCCGATCTGGCGGTGGCCACGAATTGCGGGCAAATCAAGACTGGCTCGCTCGCGCGCTCGGACCGGCTGGCGAAGTATAACCAGTTGATCCGGATCGAGGAAATGCTCGGTGACTCGGCTGTTTACGCGGGCGCGTCGATTCTGCGGTAAGCAGGTCTAAGAAGCCCGGAGGCGAAGCCTCCGGGCCTGCCGAAAGGTCTTATTTTATGGATTTGGTCCAAGGCCGCTGATCTCCCCTTCATGCTCTGTTAAGCGGTTCATGCGATCCTGAGAGGTGATCAAGGGGCGCAACCTGCCGCTTGCTTCTGGAGGTGAACCATGTCGGCCTTTACATCCATACCCGCAACAGGCGCTTTGTCGGCGTCTCATCGCGAGCCTGTTGTGCAACTCGCGCAACCTGCCGCAGCACGCGCCGTGCAGGCCACCGCGCGTCCCATGCTCCCGTTTGCAGTCGAACAGACCCTCTCTTCAGACCGCTCCGTCGCTGGTTTCCTTAAACAGACCCAAGCGCAGTTGGATCGGAACAGCCGACTCGTCGGCCCACCGCCCGCCTTTCAGGTCAATTTGCTGCAGGATATCCGCGAAACCCGGATGCAACCTGACCAACCTGAGCCCACCCCGCGCCTTGCATTCCCGACGAGCGTCGATGGCGGCGCTGCCACATCTGAAACGCAAGACAGCAACCCCGACCCAATGCCGCTCTCGGCACCCTCAGGTGCCACGCGATTGCCGGATTTCAATGTCTTTGCAAAGGTGCCGGAAGATCCGCTGCGAAATCAGGCTGTCGATCTGAGTTTGTAAGCTCTGACCACGTCAGGAACCTCTGGCGGCCTGATGGTGTGACCTTAACCCTCAGCGCACATAGCGCTTCCAGGATTCCCTCCCCCGACCTAATTGCTTGCCCCGCTTCCACCACTGCCCTAGAGAGCGTGGAAGCATAGCAGGGGAGGCATCATGCGTCGCGTTGTCATTACTGGTCTGGGGATCATCTCGCCCATCGGAAACTCGGCTTCAGAGGTGGAAGCGAGCCTGCGCTCAGGCAAGTCCGGCATTGTCTTTGCGCCCGAATACGCCGAGCATGGGTTCCGCAGTCAGATCCACGGCAAACCGCAGATCATTCTGGAAGATCACATCGACAAACGCAACTTGCGCTTCATGGGGCCTGGTGCGGCCTATAACTTCCTTGCCATGGAACAGGCCATCGCCGATTCCGGGCTCGACGAGTCCGATATCTCGAACCCGCGCACCGGGCTGATCACAGGCTCCGGCGGTCCATCCACTTCGAACCTGTTTCAGGCCCATAAGATCGTGGTCGAGAAAGGCAGCCCCAAACGCATGGGGCCCTTCATGGTCACGCGCTGCATGTCCTCGACCAATTCGGCCTGCCTTGCAACGCCGTTCAAGATCAAGGGCGTAAATTACTCGATCACCTCGGCCTGCTCGACCTCGGCGCATTGCATCGGCAATGCCGCCGAACTTATCCAGATGGGCAAGCAGGACATCATTTTCGCCGGTGGGGGCGAGGAACTCGACTGGACGCTCTCCTGCCTCTTCGACGCCATGGGCGCGATGTCGTCGAAATACAACGACGCGCCCGAAACCGCCTCGCGCGCCTTTGACGCCACCCGCGACGGTTTCGTGATTGGTGGCGGTGGGGGCATGCTGGTGCTCGAAGAACTCGAGCACGCGAAGGCCCGCGGCGCGAAGATCTATGCCGAAGTTACGGGCTACGGCGCCACCTCGGACGGGTATGACATGGTCGCACCCTCGGGCGAGGGCGGTGAGCGGTCGATGCGGCTGGCGCTCGACACACTGCCTGAGGGGCGAAAAGTTGGCTATATCAACGCGCATGGCACTTCGACGCCCGCCGGCGATGTGACCGAGGTCGAAGCGATCCGCCGCATCTGGGGTGAGGGAAACGTGCCGCCGATTTCTTCGACCAAGTCACTGACGGGCCATAGCCTCGGCGCGACCGGCGTGCAGGAGGCGATTTATTCCCTGCTGATGCTGCAGGGGCGCTTCATCACCGCCTCGGCCAATGTGACCGAGCTGGACCCTGCCATCCGCGAGGGCGAGATCGCAACCAGGCTGGTCGAGGATGTGGAGCTCGATTCGGTGCTGTCCAACAGCTTCGGCTTCGGCGGCACCAATGCAACGCTCGTGATGAGCGCCTATCGCGACTGAGGAGGCAGCCATGGCAGGCTTGATGGATGGCAAACGCGGGCTGATCATGGGCGTGGCGAATGAACGCTCGATCGCCTGGGGCATCGCGCAGGCCATGGCGCGCGAGGGAGCGGAACTGGCCTTCAGCTATCAGGGAGAGGCCTTCGGCAAGCGGGTGGAGCCGCTGGCGGCCTCGGTTGGCTCGGATCTACTGCTCGATGTCGATGTCAGCGATGATGCCTCGCTCGACGCCGCTTTCGATACCCTTGCCTCTCGCTGGGGCAAGCTGGATTTTCTCGTCCACGCCATCGCCTTTTCCGACAAGACCGAGCTGACAGGTCGGTTCCGCGACACCAGCCGCGCCAATTTCAGCCAATCGCTGGAGATCTCCTGCTACAGCTTCATCGACCTCGGCCGCCGCGCAAGTGCGCTGATGCAAGATGGCGGGTGCCTGCTGACGCTGACCTTTCAGGGCTCGAACACCGTCACGCCCTTCTACAATGTCATGGGCGTGGCCAAGGCTGCGCTGGAAAGCTCGGTGCGTTACCTTGCCAATGATCTTGGCCCCGAGGGCATCCGCGTCAACGCAATCAGCCCCGGCCCGATGAAAACACTCGCAGGCGCAGCTATCGGCGGGGCGCGCAAGACCTTCCGCCATGCTGAGGCGAACGCGCCCCTGCGCAGCAATGCGACGCTTGAAAGCGTCGGCGGCACGGCGGTCTATCTGGCCTCGGATTATGGCGCGCATACGACAGGCGAGATCATCCATGTCGATGGCGGCTACCACGTCATGGGGATGCCACAGGTCGAGAATATCTGACGCCTGCGCCCCGCAAGGGGCAAGCGCCCCCGAGCGGGTCAAGGGCGGGTGGGAG
>SLJW01000072.1 GCA_007134865.1 Paracoccaceae bacterium
GCATCAATCATTGCGGAGAGGTCGGGGTCCGCTGCTGCAGCTTCGACGATGGCGATATACTCATCCACCGTGATACCCGGCGACGCTTCGACCGTGCTCAGGATCGCGGCATCGGCTTCCTGCACGATAGCCATCTGCTCCTGTTCATCCGTGGTTGCTTCAAGCTGCGCCAGATACTCCTGCCGCGTCTCGGCCACGGCAAGTGCTGCGACGATGAAGGCATCAACCTTGCTCACGTCCTGCGCCAGTTCGGCGCCGAGTTCGGCTGTTCCCGTCTCTTGCGCCTGAGCCTGCTGCGCAAGGTAGGGTGTCGCCACCAGACCGGCCGCGAGGATCGTCGTTGCAAGAAGGCGCTTGAGTGCCATGAAAAACTCCTGTCTGTTACGGGCACGCGGACCCTCATGGCCCGACGCTCCAAGCAGACCTATGAGCGCTGCGCGGGTGATGCAAATCAGTCGGCATTTTTTTGCTGATATTGCTTTATATTGCACCTGAAAGCTCATGTAACACATGAGCTTTCAGCGCCCCAACTCCCTGATCCCGCGCGATATTCCTCCCAGCGTCATCGGCACCATCCGCCCCTGGAATATCTCGCGGATCATGCCGATGGATTGCGTATAGCGCCAATGCGTCTCGGGGGTAGGGTTGATCCAGAGATGGTCGGGCCATTGCGCGCGGGCACGCTCTAGCCAGACCTGCCCGGACTCGGCGTTCCAGTGCTCATTCGCACCACCGGGGTAGAGCACCTCATAGGGGGACATGGCCGCATCGCCCACGAAGATGCATTTCCAGTCGCTGCCATAGTGACGCAGCAGGTCCCAGGTCGATTGCCGCTCGGTCCAGCGCCGCGCATTGTCGCGCCAGACGAATTCATAGAGGCAATTGTGGAAGTAGTAATGCTCGAAATGCTTGAATTCGGATTTTGCGGCACTGAACAACTCTTCGACCGCGCGCACATGGTCATCCATCGACCCGCCGATATCCAAGAGCAGCAGCACCTTGACCGCATTGCGTCTCTCGGGGCGCGTGCGCACATCCAGCCAGCCCTGCTCGGCGGTCGAGCGGATCGTACCGTCAAGGTCCAACTCTTCCTCGGCCCCGTCGCGCGCCCATTTGCGCAGCCGTTTCAGCGCGACCTTTATGTTGCGCGTGCCAAGCTCGACACTGTCATCGAGGTTGCGGAATTCGCGCTTGTCCCAGACCTTGACTGCGCGCCTGTGGCGCGAGCCGTCCTGACCGATGCGCACGCCTTCGGGGTTGTAGCCATAGGCGCCAAAGGGAGAGGTGCCCGCTGTGCCGATCCATTTATTACCGCCCTGATGGCGGCCCTTCTGTTCTTCGAGCCGCTGCTTCAGCGTCTCCATCAGCTTGTCGAACCCGCCCAGCGCCTCGATCTTGGCGCGTTCCTCCTCCGACAGGGTCTTTTCGGCCATCTTCTCCAACCAGTCGCGCGGCAGATCCAACCGCTCGAGCACCTGATCGAGGCTGATCTCCTCCAGCCCCTCGAAGGACGCGGCAAAGGCCTGATCGAACCGGTCGAGATGGCGCTCATCCTTCACCATCGCCGCACGGGCGAGGTAGTAGAACCCTTCGATGTCATAGGTCACAAGCCCGGCCTGAACGGCCTCCAGAAAGCCGAGATATTCGCGCAGAGAGACCGGAACAGCATGGTCGCGCAGGGAGTGGAAGAAGGGCAGGAACATCAGAGCATCTTTTCAATCCCGATCGTGACGAACAGGCCGACCAGCCCGCCGATGATGCCACCGACTGCCGCATATTGCGCCTTGTCCTTGGTGTCGCCGCCCTGTTTGCGCGCCGACACAAAGCCCCAATAACCGCCTGCGATAATGCCCAAGAGCACAATCATGCCTGTATCCTCGTGTTTCCTGCCGCCAGCTTATGGACGCACCAGCGCGGCGATTTCCTCGCGGCGATCCTCTGCGGCCTCCATCGAGCCGAACCCGAACACAGCATAGGGCACGGCCTCGCGCCGCAGCCGGTCAGCTTCCGCCGTCCGGCCCATACGCTCCAGCGCCTGCGCACGCAAGAGCATCAGGGTCGAGAGCAAGACCCCGTTCTCGGTGCGCTCGGCCTGGGGCATGGCGTTTTGCGTCAGCGCCAGCACCAGATCATATTGCTGCGAGGCCAGTGCCTGTGCGGCCAGATGCATCTCGACATGCGCGCGCGGCACCTGTCCCCCGGGGCGGCGGTTATAGATCTGCGCGGCCTGGGTCAGGGCCTCCAGCGCGCGGCGACCCTCGCTATCGGGGGCAAAACGCGCGGCGAGGAAAAGCGAGAAGGCCATTCGCTCATCCTCCCAGCTTTGCCGCGTGGCAATGCCCAGCGCCTCCTGCGCCAGTGTAAATGCGCGGCGGCGGTCAGGCGCGCCCAGCGCGCTCTCAACCGCCTCGGTCCAGGCGCGCGGGGTCGGTGTCGGGTCCAGCGGCGGGCCGGGCCGGGCACCGCGCGGGTTGAGCCGCGCTAGAATCGCGGGCAGTCGTTCGGCGACCTCCTCCGCGCTCATGCCCAACTGCAGCGCCGGATCATTCCACACACGCACGACGAGCATGTCATAGCCGGTGAGCGCGGTCTGGAAATTGTCGTCATTCATGACCGATTCGCCGATGCGGAACAGGTCGTTGAGCGGGCCGAGCGCCTGCGCCACTTCCTCATGCAGGCAGTCGCGCATCTCCTGCACGGTCGAATCCGAGGGCGCGACGACCAGCACCTTCTCGCGCTGCACGACCTGCGTCCAGTCCAGATGCTGGCCGCGTGGATTGGCACGGAACTCGTCCCAGCTTGCGACATTGGGCAGGATGAAACAGGCCGCTTCCGGCACCATCCGGCGCATATCGGCCCGCGGCACGAATTCGACAATGATCTGATTGTCCGCCTCGCCCCGACGAATGTCGATCCGCGCCTCATCGCGCAGTCGCGCGATCAGCCGGTCGGTCTCGACGGCGCCGAGCGGCGGCACGGCACCCGTCAGGCGCAGACCCACGGGCCCCTCGAAGCGCGAGAAACGCGGGATTTCGCGCCCCGATTCCAGACGGAAGCCGAGCGCGATGATGTCCTCGGCGATCTGTGCATTGCTGCGCTGGGGCGGGAAGGGGCGGGGTGCGCCGAACAACACGCGCGAGGAGATTTCGGGAGACTGGAGGCTCAGATCCACGGGGGCGCGGCTGGAGACCGGCGGCGGGGCAGGGGCGCAAGCCGCGAGCGCGAGGCCCAGCGAGAGGAAGAGCGCCCCCCTCATGCCGCGCGCACATATTTGATGAAGGGTGTGAATGCGCCGATGCGGTCATAAAGCTGACGCGCGGTTGTGTTGAAATCCTGTGTCATCCAATAGACGTTTGGGACGCCGCGCGCGTCGGCGGCTGCATAGACGGCCTCGATCAGCGCCCGACCCGCGCCACAGGCGCGGGCCTCCGGGGCAACGAACAGGTCCTGCAGATAGCAGATGCCCTCGGGCCGCCAGCAATGGGCGTGAAACAGGTAATGCACCAGCCCGATCACCTTGCCCTCATCTTCCGCCAGCAGGCCGAAAGGGCTATGCGGGTCATCCGACAGGAGTGCGGCGAAGGTTGCGTCATAGACCTCGGTGGGCAGGGTGGTCTCGTAGAATTCCAGATACCCCTGCCAAAGCTCCGCCCAGCGGGGCCGGTCGCTTTTCAGCAAGGGGCGGATCGTGATGGCCATGTTAGCGCCGCTCCCGCCGTGCCATGAAGGCCAGCCGCTCGAAGAGATGCACGTCCTGTTCATTTTTCAGAAGCGCGCCATGCAGACGCGGCAGCGCACTGGCCCCGTCGCGGCGCAGATCCTCGGGGCTCAGGTCCTCGGCCAGCAGCAGTTTCAGCCAGTCCAGCACCTCGGAGGTGGAGGGCTTCTTCTTCAACCCCGGTGTCTCGCGCAGCTCATAGAATTGGGTGAGCGCCGTGGTCAGAAGCGCGGGCTTGATGCCGGGGAAATGCACTTCGACGATGGATTTAAGCGTCTCCATTTCGGGGAAGCGGATGTAATGAAAAAAGCAACGGCGCAGAAAGGCGTCAGGCAGGTCTTTTTCATTGTTCGAGGTGATGATGACGATGGGACGGTGCGTCGCGCGGATCGTCTCGCCGGTCTCGTAGACGAAAAATTCCATCCGGTCGAGTTCCTGCAACAGGTCGTTCGGAAACTCGATATCGGCCTTGTCGATCTCGTCGATCAGTAAGACTACACGCCCCTCGGCCTCAAACGCCTGCCAAAGCTTTCCCTTGCGAATGTAATTGCGCACGTCATTGACGCGTGCGTCACCCAACTGGCTGTCGCGCAGACGCGAGACGGCGTCGTATTCATAAAGCCCCTGCTGCGCGCGAGTTGTGGATTTGATCGACCACTCGATGATCGGCAGGTCCAGCGCGCCCGCGATCTGCATCGCAAGTTCGGTCTTGCCGGTGCCCGGCTCGCCCTTGACCAGTAGCGGGCGTTGCAGCGTGATCGCGGCATTGACGGCCACCTGCAGATCGTCGCTGGCGATATAGCTCTCGGTAGAGGTAAAACGCATGTCCAGTCCTGTTCCTCGTCTGGGCGACGGCTGCTTCCTTGCGTCAAACTAGACCGCAAACTGCTGCGCGACAAGCAAACTTCCCTGCAGGATATGTGCAAGGCCGCGAAAGGGCGTGACATTGGGCAGCGCTTCCGGTATCGCACCGGCGAGGGGAAGACATGTAGGTGAATCACGATGAGGAACCTCAAGACCTATAACACATCCAGTGATGGGGCAGAGAGCGAGGAGCGGCGCATGAAACCAGAGATTTTTCTTCCGGAAGACTATCGGCCAGCGGAAGACGAGCCTTTCATGAATGAACGCCAGCTCGAATATTTCCGCCGCAAACTGGTCGTCTGGAAGGAAGACATCCTCAAGGGCTCGCAGGAGACCCTGGTGGAACTGGCCAATTCGAGTCGCAATATTCCCGACATCGCGGATCGCGCCTCGGAAGAGACCGACCGCGCGCTGGAGTTGCGCACCCGTGACCGCCAGCGCAAGCTGATCTCCAAAATCGACGCCGCGCTGCGCCGGATCGAGAGCGGCGAGTTCGGCTATTGCGAGGTGACGGGCGAGCGCATCTCGCTCAAGCGGCTGGATGCGCGGCCCATCGCGACCATGACGCTGCAGGCGCAGGAAGCGCATGAGCGCAACGAGCGCGTGCATCGCGACGATTGAGGACGCGGCTTGCGCGGAAAGATTGACAGAGTCGCAAGGCACCGGGCTTCGCCCGGTGTTTTGCATTAGGGGCAGTCCATGACGCTGAAGGGGCTGGACGTTCTGGTCGTGGGCGGCGGTGTGGCCGGGTTGGCCTCGGCGGCGGCACTCGCGCAGCGAGGCGCCTCGGTGCGGCTGCTGGAACAGGCCGACGGGTTTCGGGAAGTGGGCGCGGGGCTGCAGATCAGCCCCAATGGCGCGCGCGTCATCACAGCATTGGGGCAGGGCGCGGCGCTGGCAGAGGCCGCGCAGCGCAGCCGCGCCGTGGTGCTGCGCGAGGGCGCGCGGGGCGGTGACCTGCTGCGCATGGCGTTGCCCGAGGATGGGCCGGGGTTCCACCTGATCCACCGCGCGGATCTGATTGCGGTGCTGGAAGGGGCGCTGACCGGGGTCGAGGTGCAGTTCGGGGCTGCGGTCGGGTCGGTCTCTCTCGAGGGGGCGCGACCTTCGGTCGCGTTGGGCTGCGGCGCGCGGGAAAGTGCGGATCTGATCGTCGGAGCGGATGGGCTGCACTCAGCGTTGCGTCCTGCCGTTCTGGGGGCGGCGCCTGCGGCGCCGTTTTTCACCGGGCAGGTCGCCTGGCGCGCGCTCATCCCGGCCGAGGACGGGGCCGCGCCCGAGGCGCAGGTCTTCATGGGGCCGGGGCGGCATCTGGTCAGCTACCCACTGCGCGGCGGGACGCTGCGCAATATCGTTGCGGTGGAAGAGCGGCGCGACTGGGCGCAGGAGGGTTGGAACCACCGTGATGACCCGGCGCATCTGTGTGCGGCATTCGCGGGGTTCGGCGGGCCTGTGCCGGGCTGGCTGGGGCAGGTGCAGGAAGTCTGGCTCTGGGGCCTGTTTCGGCACGAGGTGGCGGCGCGCTGGCACCGGGGCGGCGCGGCGATCGTCGGTGATGCGGCGCATCCTACACTGCCCTTCATGGCGCAAGGGGCCAATCTGGCGCTGGAGGATGCCTTTGCGCTGGCTCGCGCGCTGGAACAGGCCAAGGGGCTGGAGGCCGGACTGGCATCATGGCAGGCCGCGCGCCTGCCGCGTGCGAAGCGCGTCATTCAGGCCGCCAATCGAAACGCGCGCAACTATCATCTGCGCCCGCCCCTGGCGCCGCTCGCGCATCTGGCGCTGCGCCTCTCGAGCCGGGTGGCGCCAGATGCGGCCTTGCGGAAATTCCGCTGGATTTATGACCATGATGTCACGGCGACGTGACTTGTGATGGTTTTCACGCATCCGACTCCCAGATACATCAGGCAGAACACGAGGAGCACCGGGAAACATCATGGATAGTGATCAGGTCATGCGGCTGGTCTATCTGGGCATCTGGGGGACTGTGCTGATCAGCTATTTCCTGATCGCACGGACCCAGGGGCTGGGCCAGAGCCTGCGTCAGCTTGTGCTCTGGGGGTTGATCTTCGTGGGTGTCGCGGCGGGCTATGGCCTGTGGCAGGATATCACGCGCCAGCAGTCGGCGATCAGCGTTGTGGGCGATGGCGCGGTCGAATTGCGCGCAGGCCGCGACGGGCATTTCCGGCTGACGCTCGGCGTGAACGGCACCCCGGTCGAGTTCATCATCGACACCGGCGCCACCGAACTGGTGCTCTCGCGCGACGATGCTGCGCGGGTGGGGTTTGATCCGGATGCGCTCGCCTATCTGGGGCAGGCGCGTACCGCCAATGGTGTGGTCGGCATTGCCCGCGTCTTGCTGGATGAGGTGGTGCTGGCGCAGGACGGGCTGGAGATTCGCGACACCGATGTGTCGGCCTTCGTCAATGAGGGGGAACTCGATGTGTCGCTTCTGGGGATGGGATATCTGCGCCGTTTCGCACGCATTGCCATCGAAGGGGATCGGCTGATCCTCGAGCGGTGAGCGCGCCGCCTGCGCCCCC
>SLJW01000083.1 GCA_007134865.1 Paracoccaceae bacterium
ACGAAAACCCGGCCCGCTTCCGGCAGGTTGACCCCGGCACCGAGTTGCGCCTTGTAGAACGCGCGCGCGAAATTGCGCGCCCAGCCCATCACTTCACCGGTCGAGCGCATCTCGGGGCCGAGCAACGTGTCCACACCGGGGAACCGCGCAAAAGGCAGCACCGCTTCCTTGACCGAGAACCAGGGCGTCTGCGGGTCGGCCAGAGTGAGCGGATCAGCCAGCGGCATCGGCTCTGAGGGTGCGACATCGGTCTTGTAAGGCGCGCGCATCGGGAAGGCCGAGAGGCTCTCGCCCGCCATCAGTCGCGCAGCGATCGAGGCAATGGCGCTGTCCGTCGCCTTGGCCACAAAGGGCACTGTGCGCGAGGCTCGGGGGTTCACCTCAAGCACGAAGATCTCGCCATCCTTGATGGCGAATTGCACATTCATCAGGCCCACGACATTCAGGCCCTTTGCCAGCGCCTGGGTCTGGCGGCGCAATTCTGCAATGGTGTCCGGGCTCAGCGTGTACGGCGGCAGCGAGCAGGCCGAATCGCCAGAATGCACGCCCGCTTCCTCGATATGCTGCATGATGCCCGCGACATGCACCGCCTCGCCATCGCAGAGCGCGTCCACATCGACCTCGACCGCGCCGACAAGATAGCTGTCCAGAAGCACCGGGTTCTTGCCCGAGACGACCACCGCCTCGCGGATGTAGCGTTCCAGATGCGCGTCATCGCGCACGATCTCCATCGCGCGCCCGCCCAGCACATAGGACGGGCGAATGACCAGCGGATAGCCTACCTGTTGCGCAATCTCGAAAGCCTGTTGCGGGGTCGTGGCGATGCCATTGACCGGCTGACGCAGGCCCAGCTTGTGCAACAGCGCCTGAAACCGCTCGCGATCCTCGGCAAGGTCGATTGCATCGGGCGAGGTGCCAAGGATAGGGATGCCCTCTGCCTCCAGCGCATTGGCGAGTTTCAGCGGCGTCTGGCCGCCGAATTGCACGATTACGCCATGAAGTGTGCCGCGTTCCTGTTCCACGCGAAGGATTTCCAGAACATGCTCGAGGGTCAAGGGCTCGAAATAGAGCCTGTCCGAGGTGTCATAATCCGTGCTCACCGTTTCGGGGTTGCAGTTGATCATGATCGTCTCATAGCCCGCATCGGACAGCGCGAAACAGGCATGGCAGCAGCAATAATCAAACTCGATCCCCTGTCCGATTCGGTTGGGGCCGCCACCCAGAATGACGACCTTCTTGCGGTCGGAGGGTCGCGCCTCGCACTCCACCTCGCCCATGACGGGGGACTCGTAGGTCGAATACATGTAGGGGGTCTGCGCCTCGAATTCGGCGGCGCAGGTGTCAATGCGCTTGAAGACCGCGTTGACGCCAAGATTGAGCCGCGCTCGACGGACCTGATCCTCGTCGCGCCCCGTAAGCGCGGCGAGGCGCGCGTCAGTGAAGCCCAGCATCTTGAGCGCACGCAGTCCCTGCTCCGACATGGGCAGGCCCTCACGGCGGATGGTCTCCTCCGCATCGATGATCTCGCGGATACGTGTCAGAAACCAAGGGTCGAAAGCGGTCGCTGCCTGTATTTCATCATTCGAAAGGCCCTCGCGCATGGCTTGGGCAATCAGCCGCAACCGGTCCGGTGTCTGGGCGCTGATTACCTTGACGATAGCGGCGCGGTCTGGCGCGCCGGGAATTGCGATTTCGTCAAACCCGCTCTGCCCCGTCTCCATCGACGCGAGCGCCTTTTGCATCGATTCATGGAAAGTCCGGCCAATGGCCATTGCTTCGCCGACCGATTTCATGGCCGTGGTCAATTCAGGTTTCGAGCCGGGAAACTTTTCGAAAGCGAACCTTGGGATTTTGGTGACCACATAATCTATGGTCGGCTCGAAACTCGCCGGTGTTACTTTCGTGATGTCATTGTCCAATTCGTCCAGCGTGTAACCGACCGCCAGTTTCGCTGCGATCTTTGCAATCGGGAAACCTGTGGCTTTGGAGGCCAGCGCCGACGAGCGCGACACGCGCGGGTTCATCTCGATCACGACCATGCGGCCATTCTCGGGGTTGATCGCCCATTGCACGTTCGAGCCGCCCGTCTCGACCCCGATCTCGCGCAGCACGGCAATCGAGCCATTGCGCATGATCTGGTATTCCTTGTCGGTCAGCGTCAGCGCCGGGGCAACCGTGATCGAATCGCCTGTATGCACGCCCATCGGATCCACATTCTCGATGGAACAGACGATGATGGCGTTGTCGGCCTTGTCGCGGACAACTTCCATCTCGAACTCTTTCCAGCCTAGAAGCGACTCATCGATCAGGATTTGCGCGACCGGCGAGGCATCAAGTCCAGAACGACAAATCCGTTCATAATCATCACGGTTATAGGCCACACCTCCACCAGTACCGCCGAGTGTGTAAGCAGGGCGGATAATCGCGGGCAGGCCAATGTCTTCGAGCGCGGCCATGGCGTCAGCGACGCCCTTGCCAATATCGAACTTGCCATTGTCCAACTTCGGAGCCGCCACGATGGTCGCACGCGGGTTCTCCAGCCCGATGCGGTCCATCGCCTCGCGGAAGAGCTTGCGATCCTCGGCCATCTCTATGGCCTGCCGGTTCGCCCCGATCAGCTCGACGCCGAATTTCTCAAGCACCCCCATATCGGCCAGCGCCAGAGAGGTGTTCAGCCCGGTCTGCCCGCCCATGGTCGGCAAAAGCGCGTCCGGGCGCTCCTTCTCGATGATCTTGGCCACGATCTCGGGGGTGATCGGTTCGATATAGGTTGCATCGGCGAGGCCGGGGTCGGTCATGATGGTAGCCGGGTTGGAGTTGACCAAGATGACCCGATACCCCTCTTCGCGCAGCGCCTTGCAGGCCTGCACGCCGGAATAGTCGAATTCGCAAGCCTGGCCGATGACAATTGGCCCTGCTCCGATGATCATGATGGATTGGATGTCGGTTCTCTTCGGCATCAGTGACCCCCGGATGACCTGCACATCTGCCAGCCGGCAGACAAATTGAGGCGCGTTATAATGATGACCCACCCCAGCGCAAGACCCGTTGCGATGCCGACATTGCGTCCCGGTCCGCGTAAGGCTTATCTTTACCAAAGGAAGGCTAGATCAGAAGTTGCAGGAACCGCTCGGCAGTTCGAAAGGTCGCGAAGGACGACCTGGCAAACGCCTCGAAGCCTGCGCTGCGAGAGAGTGCCAAAGTGCCCGAAACAGACACGGATGCAACATCCAGCAATGAAGCGCGCCTGACCGAGATCCAGGCGCTAGTGGTCGAGTTGATCCACGTTCTGCTGGCGAGTGACATTGTCGATGTCGATGCCGCTATCAACGAATGTCTCGCGCGATTGGGCGAATACGCAAAGCGCGACCGGACTTATGTCTTCGTGCGCGACAACGAACATGCTGATAATACGCATGAATGGTGCGCGCCCGGCATCCCGGCGATGATCGATCAGTTGCAGGGTCTGCCGATCGCCGAATACGGCGCGCTTTTCGATCCGTTGATCCAGAATCAGGTGATCCTGATCCCCGATATCGACGATTTCCTTCCTGGCTCACCCGAACATGAGCTTCTGGCCGCGCAGGAAATCCGGTCGCTGCTGCTGGTCCCGATGCTGGAGGGTCCGGAGTTTTTCGGGTTCGTCGGCTTTGATTCGGTTGCCGAGCGCGGCGATTTCTTGCCCGGCGAGGTCTATCTGCTGCGCGCTTTCGCCGATGTCGTGCGCTCGGTCCTTTTGCACCGCTCGGCGACCGAGGACCTGGCACGCGAACGTGCCTTTCTGGAGGGCATTGTCAGCACCACAGCGGCCGGTCTGCTGGTGCTGGATGGGGACGGCACGATCATCTTCGCCAACAAGGCCTGCGAGGATGTCCTCGGCGTCCCGGTCGATGCGCTGATCGGCATGAATTGTGACAGTCCGGACTGGGAATTGCTCGACCTTGAAGGGCGACCCCTGAGCAAGGAAGAGAGGCCATTCTACCGCGTCATGAAAACGGGCGCGGATGTCACAAATTGCCGCGTCGCGCTGCGGATGGACAAGCGCATTCGCTATGTATCCATCAACGCAGCCCCGATCCCGACAGAAGCCGCATCATCCGGTCGCGTGCTCTATGCAGTGTCGGACGTGACAGCACTGGTGCGTGCCGAACAATCGCGCGAGGCCGCCTTAGCCGAGGCGCGGCGTGCAAACGAGACGAAATCGAATTTCCTTGCCAAGATGAGCCACGAATTGCGCACGCCCCTGAACGGCGTGCTCGGGATCACCGAGATCCTTGCTGACACGACGCAGGACGCCGATCAACGCCAGCTCATATCGATCCTGCACGATTCGGGGCAATTGCTGATGAACATCATCAACGATCTGCTCGACATGACGCGGATCGAAGCCAACGCCCTGCATCTGGAACAGATTCCCTTCTCACTCGCGGAACTGGCTCGGCGCACGGAGGAAGTACACACGCTGCGCGCCTCGGAAAAGCGGCTGTCCTTTGCAGTCACGCTGGACGACAAGCTGGGCGCGCCGCGGCTTGGCGACCCGCACCGGCTGATGCAGATCATGCACAACCTGATCAGCAATGCGCTTAAGTTCACCGAAGCCGGGCATGTCACTGTCATGATTCGCGCCCCGGACCGTGGGCATGTCGTTATTGAAGTGTCCGACAGCGGGATCGGGATGAGTGCCGCGCAGCAGTTAAAGGTGCTGGAACCCTTCACCCAGGCCGATACCAGCATTTCGCGACGGTTCGGCGGAACGGGCCTCGGCATGGCAATCGTCAAGTCTCTCACCGAACTCTTTGGCGGCACCCTCGAAATCAACAGCAGGCAAGGTGAAGGGACGCGCGTGACCGTACGTCTGCCGCTGGCAGCGGACCACAAAGCCTCAGCCGAGCCGCAGACACCCACGCCGATGGCGGCACAGGAACTCCCGCACATCTCGGTTCTCGCAATCGACGACAATCGGACCAACCTTATCGTTCTGAGCATGATGCTGGGCCGCATCGGCGCGAAGGTTGTGCTCGCGGGCAGCGGGCGGGAAGCGCTTGCGGCTTTTGGGCAGGAACGATTTGACCTCGTCATCTGCGATATTTCCATGCCAGAGATGGATGGCATTACGCTGCTCAGGGCGTTTCGGCAGATGGAATCTGAACGCCAGGTCCGAAAAACCCCGGCCATCGCCTTCACTGCCAATGCCATGACGCATCAGGTCGAAAGCTATCTGGCCTGCGGTTTCGATGGCTGCCTGACGAAACCCGTCAAGCTGGAAAGCCTTGTCGATGTGGTGGGCGCTGTGCTGCGCGACCACCCGCCAGTTGCGGCGGCGGCCCGTAGCACTGTTCCTTGAAGCTCAGGGTTTTGCCGGCAACCGAACCTCATCCTCACGGCAATCTCGGGCCAGAAGGGCGTCATCACAGCGGCGCGGGTTCAGACCGTGGTTCAGGCAGAGCCGGATCTCCTGCGCCCTGCCCTCGCGGCAGGTCAGAATTGCCATCTCGGAGCCGATGGAAGGGTTGGCCTTGCGAAAGACCTCGAGAATCAGCGCCGGCGCGCGTTCGATATCGGCCTCGCGTGCACGGATCGGCTCCGGGAAGTGCAACGCCGCAAAGGCAGCGCGAGTCCGCGCGAAATAGGCTCCGGGGTCGAGCCCGGAGCATGTGCCATGCTTTCGCCGTTGATGCCACGCGAGCCCTTCAGAGCCCATGATATCCAGCATGGACGCAACGAGTTGCCGATCGGGCGGGGCATGCGGTGTGTCGCAGAATTCGGGCCAGCCGCCATCCTCATGCTGCGGCCAGAGCCCGTGGACAAGCCAGCCCGCCCCCGCGCCCGACGCGCAGCGCGCATCGCCGCGTGTGGCACCCTCGGCGGCGCACCAGCTTGGCGTCCAGCTCAGCGCGAGAACATAGTAGCCGTCTACCTCCTGCCGGGGTTGCAGGCCCTGCCAGACCCAGAGACCGAAAGCCAGACCAGCCAGCACCACAATGGTCAACCAGCGCATTTTTGCTTTTCCTCTACGCCTAGTTTGGCTATATACGCTCTCATCCCCGACATCGAGGACAGTGCAGGCCCGGCCTGCCGCCGATTTCCGGCACCAAAGCGATATTGCGCGCGCGCCCCGCGCTCCTATGACAGGAGGTCACATCATGTCAAAACCCCTGATGCCCAAGGCCACGGCCGTCTGGCTTGTGGATAACACAACGCTCAGTTTCAAGCAGATCGCGGATTTCTGCGGCTTGCACGAGTTGGAGGTGCAAGGCATCGCGGATGGCGATGTCGCAGCCGGGGTCAAGGGCTTCGACCCGGTCGCCAATACCCAGCTCGACCCGATCGAGATCGAGCGCGGCGAAAAAGACCCGGCCTACAAGCTGAAGCTGAAATACAACCCCGCCGCTGAGGGCGAGGAAAAGCGCCGCGGGCCGCGTTATACTCCGCTTTCCAAGCGCCAGGACCGTCCAGCGTCGATCCTATGGCTGGTGAAGTTCCATCCCGAGCTCGCCGACGCCCAGATCCGCCGTCTGGTCGGCACTACCAATTCGACAATCCAAGCCATTCGCGAGCGGACGCATTGGAACATCGCCAACCTGCAACCCATCGACCCGGTCGCGCTTGGCCTTTGCCGTCAATCCGAGTTGGACAAGGAAGTGCAAAAAGCTGCTGCCAAGCGCGCGGATGCTGGCGAGGTCATGAGCGACGACGAACGCCGCAAGCTCGTCTCGACCGAGCAGTCGCTGGAAATGGAAGAAGAACCCAAGATGCCTGCCAGCATCGCCGGGCTGGAAAACTTCTCGATCAGCGATCTGAATGAAACACCCGAAGATACGGCCAAGGCGGCTGATTACAGCGATGCCGAGAGTTTCTTCAATCTGCCCGAGGATGACGAGGACGAAGACGAGGAAGAGGACAGCACCAGCCGCTAGGCGCGGTGGCTTTTCTCTGGCGCTGATCTGGGCTAGGGCCAGCGCAAAGGTCGATTTCGGGGAAGAGACATGAAATTCACGCTGTCCTGGCTCAAGGACCATCTGGAAACCGAGGCAACGCTGTCCGAGATTGCCGAGGCGCTCACCGATCTGGGGCTCGAGGTAGAAGAGATCAGTGACCCTGCCGACAGCTTGGGCGCCTTTCGCATCGCCCGGGTGATCGAAGCCGCCCAGCACCCCGACGCTGACCGCCTGCGCCTGTGCCGGGTCGAGACCTGGCCCACTGGGCCGGACGGCCCTTCGGAGGAAGTGCAGGTCGTCTGCGGCGCGCCGAATGCGCGCACAGGGATGCGTGGGGTATTTGCGCCTGTTGGCACGCATATTCCCGGCACCGGTATCGAACTGAAACCTGGTGTGATCCGGGGGCAAGCCAGCAACGGGATGCTGTGTTCCGAACGCGAATTGATGCTCTCGGATGATCATGACGGCATAATCGACCTGCCCGAGGATGCACCCTTGGGCGTGCGCTATATGGATTATGCCGGGCTGAATGACCCGGTGATCGACATTTCCATCACCCCCAACCGCCCTGACGCGCTGGGCGTGCGCGGCGTTGCGCGCGATCTGGCCGCGCGGGGGCTGGGTGTACTGAAACCTCTGGCGGTGGAACCTGTGGCCGGGCAGTTCGACAGCCCGATCAGCGTGACCATTGACCCGGCGCTGAAGGACAAGGGCTGCCCGCTCTTTGCCGGTCGCGTGATCCGCGGCGTGAAGAACGGCCCCTCGCCCGACTGGCTGCAAAAGCGGTTGCGCGCCATCGGGCTGCGTCCGATTTCGGCGCTGGTCGATATTACCAATTTCTTCACCTTCGCGCTTAATCGCCCGCTGCATGTCTTTGATGCCGCCAAAGTTCAAGGCGGGTTGCGCATCCACCCGGCGCAGGGCGGTGAGGAATTGCTGGCGCTGGACGGAAAGACCTATCGGCTCGAGACGGGGCAAATGGTCATCTCGGATGACACGGGCCCCGAAAGCCTTGCCGGCATCATGGGCGGCGAGCATTCGGGCTGCACCGAAGCCACTGTCGATGTGTTTCTGGAATCCGCCTATTGGGACCCGATCACCATTGCTGCCACCGGACGCGCACTGAAAATCAATTCGGATGCGCGCTACCGCTTCGAGCGCGGCGTGGACCCGGACTTCACTATTGACGGGCTGGAACTGGCGACGCGCATGGTGCTTGAGCTTTGCGGCGGAGAACCCTCGCATGTGGTGTTGGATGGCGCGGTGCCCGACACGACCCGCAGCTACCGCTTTGACCCCACGCGCATGGGCGCGCTGGTGGGCATGGACATCCCCGAGGCCACGCAGCGAGAGATTTTGGCCGCACTTGGCTTCCGGCTGGAGGGTGATCAAGCTTGCCCGCCAAGCTGGCGGCCGGATATTCTGGGGGCGGCCGATCTGGTCGAGGAAATCGCCCGCATTGCCTCACTCAGCAAGCTTGAAGCGCAGCCCCTGCCCCGCGTGCAGGTCGGCGTGCCGCGCCCAATCCTGACGCCCCTGCAGTCGCGCGAGCGTGCGGCGCGGCGGATGCTGGCGGGGCTCGGGTATAATGAATGCGTGACCTACAGTTTCATTGACGCGGTGTCGGCGCAGGGCTTTGGCGGTGGCAGTGAGGACGTGCGGCTGGAAAACCCGATCTCGTCCGAGATGACGCATATGCGCCCGGACCTGCTGCCGGGGCTATTGCAGGCCGCCGCCCGCAATCAGGCACGCGGCACGCTCGATTGCGCCTTGTTCGAGGTTGGCCCCGCCTTCTCGGGCGGCGAACCGGGCGAGCAGCATGTGCAGGCGGCGGGGGTGCTCGTCGGCGCCACTGGCCCACGCGACCCGCATGGCGCGCGCCGCGTGGTCGATGTGTTCGACGTCAAGGCCGATGCCGAGGCGGTGCTTTCGGCCATCGGCGCGCCTGCGCGGATGCAGATCAACCGCAAGGTGCCGGAGTGGTTCCATCCGGGGCGCTCGGGTGTCATCTCGCTCGGACCGAAACTGCCGCTCGCGGTCTTCGGCGAGTTGCACCCACGCGTGCTCAAAGCCTTTGACATCAAGGGGCCGGTCATGGGCTTCACGGTCTGGCTGGAAAACCCGCCGCAGCCCAAAACGCGCAAGACCACGCGCCCCTCGCTCGTCGTCTCGGCCTTGCAACCGGTCGAGCGTGATTTCGCCTTTGTCGTCGCGCAAGAGGTCGAAGCCCTGACGGCTGTCAATGCGGCCCTCGGGGCCGACAAGGCGCTGATCGAGGCAGTTCAGGTCTTTGACGAATTCACCGGCCCCAAGGCCGAGGCGCAATTCGGGGCGGGCCGCAAATCGCTGGCGATTGCCGTGCGCCTGCAACCTGTGGACAAGACCCTGACCGAGGACGAGATCGAAGCTGTCAGCCGCAAGATCGTAGAGAAGGTCGAAAAGGCCACAGGCGGCCAGTTACGCGGCTAGGCCGCGCTCCTGCCTCTCGCGCACAGGCCCCGTGCGCCTGTGCGCCTTGTCCCTTGCCCCCCGGATCGCAGATAGAGGGGCGAGCAGACAGGAGATAACAATGGGCCAGCTTATCGATGGCGAATGGTCAACCGAATGGTATGACACCAAATCCACCGGCGGGGCGTTCAAGCGCAGCACGTCGAAATTCCGCAACTGGGTGACCTCGGATGGCCGCCCCGGCCCCTCGGGCGAAGGCGGCTTCAAGGCCGAGGCAGGACGTTACCACCTCTATGTTTCCTATGCCTGCCCGTGGGCGCATCGGACGCTGATCTTTCGTGCGTTGAAAGGGTTGGAGGGGCTGATCGATGTCTCTGCCGTGCATCCCGATATGCTGGATGACGGCTGGACCTTTGACACCGATTTCGACGGTGCGACCGGCGACCGGTTACACGGGGCGCAGTTCATGCGCGAAGTCTATCTGCGCGCGGACCCGAAGATCTCGGGGCGGGTGACGGTGCCGGTGCTCTGGGACAAGGCTCAGAACACCATCGTCTCGAATGAATCCGCCGAGATCATCCGCATGTTCAACTCGGCCTTTGACGGGCTGACGGGCAATAATGATGACTACTACCCCGAGGAGTTGCGCGCCGAGATCGATGAGGTGAATGCGCGTATCTATGACACGCTCAACAACGGGGTCTACAAATCCGGCTTCGCCACCACGCAAGAGGCCTATGACAAGGCGGTGCACCCGCTCTTCGACACGCTCGACTGGCTGGAAGAGCGCCTGTCAACCCGGCGCTACCTGATGGGCGAGCGGCTGACCGAGGCGGACTGGCGGCTGTTCACCACGCTGGTACGCTTCGACAGCGTCTATCACCTGCATTTCAAGTGCAACCGCCGCCGGATCGTGGATTACCCGGCGCTCTGGGCCTATACCCGCGAGCTATACCAGCGTCCCGGCGTGGCAGAGACCGTTCGCTTGGATCATATCGTGCAGCATTACCATTACAGCCATGACACGATAAACCCGAACCGGATCATTCCGATCAATCCAGTGCTGGATTTCACGGCACCGCATGGGCGAGAAAACCTCTGACCAGAGACTCACGCAAAAGCGATTCCCTGCCTGCGCGCCTTGCGTTAACGTGGCCGTAAAACCAGTGTGTGAGGGCAGGATGCGTTTTTTCTCAGTAGTGGTTACAGGTCTTTTCCTTGGGTTTGGCAGCGCGGCCAATGCCCAGAGTTGCGGCGGAAATTTCGGATCCTTCGTCGAGGGACTGAAATCCGAGGCCGTTCAACGTGGCTATGACCGGGCGCTGGTCGATAATTTTTTCCGCGGCGTGCAGTTCAACCAGGCAGTGATCAATGCCGACCGGCGCCAAGGTATCTTTCAGCGCCCGTTTCTGGATTTCTCGCGCGCGCTGATCTCGCAGAACCGGATGAACGCGGGTCGGGCCAATTACGAGCGCCATCGCGCCATCTTTGATCGGGCGCAGGCGCAATTCGGCGTGCAGCCCGGAATCCTCCTGGCCTTCTGGGCGTTCGAGACCGATTTCGGCGCCAATCAGGGTGATTTCAACACGGTCAACGCCTTGGTCACGCTGGCGCATGACTGCCGGCGCCCGGAGCTCTTCCGCCCGCAGGTTTTTGCCGCGCTGGAAATGCACCGGCGCGGTGATCTCGATCCGCGCACCATGACCGGCGCCTGGGCGGGCGAGATCGGGATGGTGCAGAAATTGCCCTCCGACATCATCGCCCATGCGGTTGATGGTGATGGCAACGGGCGGATCGACCTGCAGCGTTCTGTCGCGGACTCGATCATGTCGGGCGCTTCAATGCTGCGCGCCAATGGCTGGCGACCCAACGAGCCCTGGATGCACGAGGTTGCCATACCACAGGGGTTGGACCTGACCCAGACGGGCATGCGCACCGAACTGACTGTCAGCCAGTGGCAGCAAATGGGTGTGCGGCCCACGCATGGCAACCTGCCCTCAGGCAACATGCGCGCCTCGATCATCCTGCCGCAGGGCCATCGCGGCCCGGCCTTCATGGTGTTTCACAATTACCGCGTGCTCTTCGAGTGGAACCAGAGCTTCATCTATGTGACCACGGCAGCCTATTTCGGGACGCGCCTGATGGGCGCGCCGGTCTATCAGGCAGGCAACCCGGAGCCCGGGCTGAATCAGGACCAGATGCGTCAGTTGCAGCAGAGGCTTGTCCAGCGCGGGTATGATGTGGGCGGGATCGATGGAATCCTCGGCGCCAACACCCGCGCTGCCGTGCAGGACGTTCAAGCGCAACTCGGTATGCCCGCTGATGGCTGGCCCACGCCTCAACTTCTGCGCAATCTCTGAACGCGGCGCGTCCTCGCCCGAAAAGCTTTTTCTTGGCTCACAGCCCATTTTCTTCCAAGCTCCGAAGTGGCGTGTGTGCGCCGAATTGGATCACGATTTAAACTGGGAGAATCTGATGGGACGTAGGGATGAATTGATTGAACGCTATGCACGGGACCTGCGCGAGAAATGCGGGGTCGAGCCGGATATGGAGTTGTTGCGCAAGGTCACGATCGGCTGCGGCCCGTCAATTTATGACGCAGATGCCGCGACAGTTGCCATGACCCAGCAGCATGAGCTCGACACTGTGCGCCGCAATTTCCTGATGAAGAAGCTGGGCCTACCAGACGGGCAGGAACTACGCGACGCGATTGATGCGGTGATGGAGCAATACGGACGCTCGGAGCGTAACAAGTACCGCGCGGTGGTGTATTATCTTCTCACGCGTCATTTCGGCAAGGAGAGCGTTTACGCGTGACGGTGGCGCATTGATAAAATGCCACGGGCTTTTGGCTTGATCTGGCACCTCGGCTCTGTGAAGCTTCTGTTACCTGGTTAGTACGACCGGAGTCTTTGCTTCCCGTGACGTGAAGGGCACGTGGGTGAGTGGGGTTCCGGTGCACCGGAACCCCAATACTCTTTCTTCTGCAACCCTGTCCAATGGAAGCCGAGCAGGTTGCATCGCGATTTGCTGCTTCGTCACATCGAGGCCATTCTGCTGCCGAATTCCCATGGCAATCATGCTTTGGGCATAGCACGCCCCTGTCAGAAATGGCGGGTTGAAACTTGGCGGTCCAGCCCACAGATTAACGGCAACCCGAGTTTGTGACCCAAGGACAAGTATAATGACCGATGCCAACCGCCACCCTGTATTGCCACTTCGCGACATGGTGGTCTTCCCGCACATGATAGTACCGCTCTTTGTCGGGCGCGAAAAATCCGTGCGTGCGCTCGAGGCTGTAATGGCGGAAGACAGGCAAATCCTGCTTGTCTCGCAGAAGGACCATGCGCAGGAAGACCCAGGCGTCGAGGATATCTTCCGTGTTGGCGTGCTGGCCAATGTGCTGCAATTGTTGAAACTACCTGATGGCACAGTCAAGGTGCTGATCGAAGGGCGCACGCGCGTCCAGATCGACGGCTTTACCGACAATGATCAGTATTTTGAAGCACTTGCCTCGGCTCTGCCAGAAGAAGAGGGTGACGCCGCGGCTGTTCAGGCGTTGATGCGCTCGGTACAGAACGAGTTCGAGCGTTACGCCAAGATCCGCAAGAACATTCCCGACGAAGCGCTTACGGCGATTGTCGAGGCGCGCGAAGCAACTGTTCTGGCCGATCTGGCCGCCGGGCATCTCGGCGCGGATGTGACGCAGAAGCAAAAGCTGCTCGAGACCGATGACACGGCCAAGCGGCTGGAAGAGATTTATAGCTTGATGCAGGGCGAATTGTCGGTCCTGCAGGTCGAGCGCAAGATCAAGAGCCGCGTCAAGAGCCAGATGGAGCGGACCCAGCGCGAGTATTACCTGAATGAGCAAATGAAAGCCATTCAGAAGGAACTGGGCGATGGCGAGGACGGTCAAAACGAAATCAAGGAGCTTGAGGACCGTATCAACGCCACCAAGCTGAGCAAGGAAGCACGCGAAAAGGCCGAAGGCGAGTTGAAGAAGCTCAAGTCCATGTCACCCATGTCGGCCGAGGCGACTGTGGTGCGCAACTATCTCGACTGGATGCTCTCGATCCCTTGGGGCGTGAAAAGCCGCGTCAAGAAGAACCTTGGCCGCGCACAGGAAATCCTCGATGCCGATCATTACAGCCTCGACAAGGTCAAGGAACGCATCGTCGAATATCTCGCCGTGCAGGCACGCTCGGCGAAAC
The DNA here is from genome assembly GCA_007134865.1 of Paracoccaceae bacterium. Lineage (GTDB taxonomy): Bacteria > Pseudomonadota > Alphaproteobacteria > Rhodobacterales > Rhodobacteraceae > Roseinatronobacter. The sequence goes on from SLJW01000083.1 coordinate 13,598, forward strand.
TGAAGGGCCCGATCATGTGCCTTGTCGGCCCCCCGGGCGTGGGCAAGACATCGCTGGGTCGGTCGGTCGCCAAGGCCACGGGGCGCGAGTTCATTCGCATAAGCCTGGGCGGGGTGCGCGATGAGAGCGAGATCCGCGGTCACCGTCGCACTTATATCGGCTCGATGCCCGGCAAGATCATTCAGGCGATGAAGAAGGCCAAGACCACCAACCCGCTGATCCTGCTCGATGAAATCGACAAGATGGGGCAGGATTTCCGCGGCGATCCCGCTTCGGCCATGCTGGAGGTTCTGGACCCGGAACAGAACGCCACCTTCACCGACCACTACCTTGAAGTCGAATACGACCTGTCGAATGTGATGTTCCTGACCACAGCCAACAGCTACAACATGCCGGGGCCGCTTCTCGACCGGATGGAGATCATCCCGCTTTCGGGCTATACCGAGGACGAGAAACTGGAAATCGCGCGCCGCCACCTGCTGCCGAAATCGGTCAAGAATCACGGGTTGCGTCGGGGTGAGATGACCCTCTCGGACGGGGCGATTACCGAAATCCTGCGCCGCTACACCCGCGAGGCAGGCGTGCGCAATCTGGAGCGCGAGTTGAACAAGATCGCGCGCAAGGCCGTGACGAAGATCGTCAAGAAAGAGACCGAGAAGGTCATCGTGGCGCGCGACAATCTGGCCGATTTTCTTGGTGTGCCGCGGTTCAAATTCGGTCTTGCCGAGAAGGAAGATCAGATCGGTGTGGTCACGGGTCTGGCCTGGACGCAGGTGGGCGGCGATCTGTTGCAGATCGAGGCGCTTAAACTGCCGGGCAAGGGCAGGATGAAAACCACGGGCAAGCTCGGCGATGTGATGAAGGAATCGATCGATGCGGCGAGTTCCTTTGTGCGCTCCATCGCGCCACGGATCGGCGTCACGCCACCACGTTTCGACATGTTCGATATCCACGTCCATGTGCCCGAAGGCGCGACCCCAAAGGACGGGCCAAGTGCCGGTACGGCAATGGTGACATCCATTGTGTCGGTGCTGACGCAGATTCCAGTTCGCAAGGATATCGCGATGACCGGTGAGGTGACCTTGCGCGGCAATGTGCTGGCCATTGGTGGGTTGAAGGAGAAGCTTCTCGCCGCGCTACGTGGCGGAATCACGACCGTGCTGATCCCGGAAGAGAACGCCAAGGACCTGCCAGAGATTCCGGACAATGTGAAAGATGGGCTGACCATCATCCCGGTCAGCCATGTGCGAGACGTGCTGAAGCACGCATTGGTGCGCGAACCCACACCGGTGGAATGGGACGAGGCCGCTGACGAGGCATCTCGCCTGGCGCGGCTCACCGCCCAGCCAGAGGGTGAGACACCCCGCGCTGCGCATTGAAGATCGCTATGACAGGCCCGCCGCAAGGCGGGCCTGCCTCCAAACGGCCTGCAACTGGGACTTGCGTGCGCGCAAGGCACGGGCTAAAGAGCCGCTCTAGGGGCGATTAGCTCAGTGGTAGAGCGCTTCGTTCACATCGAAGATGTCGGGGGTTCAAATCCCTCATCGCCCACCATCAAAACCTCGTGCAACCATTCTGTATGCCCGGGCACCCTGGCCCCATGCCGCGCAAGATGACGGCTCTTTACTTCGCCCCGAATCCGCTGCCTCATGCTCACTGCATGCAGAAGGACCCCCGCTGCCATGGGCAAGCCACCACACATCCCCGCCGACCCATCAGGCCCAAAAAACGCGCCATCTCGGCTGCAAGGCCAACCGTCTTCAGCCCATCTTTTGGGCGTGATCCTCGCCGGGGGGGAGGCGACGCGTATGGGCGGTGGCGACAAAGGCCTGCGCCTTGTCGCTGGCAGGCCGCTGCTTGCGCATGTCATCGAGCGGCTGGCGCCACAGGTCAGTGATATCATTCTGAATGCCAATGGCGCGCCGGGGCGTTTCGCCGGTTTCGGTTTGCCCGTAGTCCCCGACACGCTGCCCGGCAGGCATGGGCCTCTGGCGGGCGTGCTTGCCGGAATGGACCGGGCGGCGGCGCAAGGTACAGACGCAATTGTCACTGTCGCAGCCGATACGCCATTCTTCCCGCATGATCTGGTCACGCGCCTTTTCGAAGCGGCCGCGCCTTCGGGCCTTGCGCTTGCTGCGACGCGGGCCGAGGGTCGGCTCTGGCATCATCCGACCTTTGGCCTCTGGCCAGTGAGCCTACGCGAGGATCTGCGCCTTGCGTTAGGACAGGGCCAGCGCAAGACGATTCTCTGGGCTGAGCGACACGGGGCCAGAACAGCGGAGTTCAGCACCACCCCCTTCGATCCGTTCTTTAACATCAACACGCCCGAGGATCTGCAAATGGCCGAGACATTTGTGGGGCAGGCATGACGCAGGCGCACATCGCAGACGACAGGATGAGCCAGTTCGATCACGTTCTGGTGCTGGACTGGTCAGCCAACTCCACACCCAAACGAGGGGCAGATTCGATCTGGATCGGCAGCGCGGGCAAAGCCCGCACTGCCCCCGAAAATCTGCCCACGCGTCACAGCGCCATGGCAGCGCTGCGCAGGCGCATTGACGCCGCACTTGCGGCACGTGAGCGCGTGCTGATCGCACTCGATATCGGGTTTGGCTATCCGCGCGGCTTTGCCGCGCGGCTCACAGGTCGCCCAGAAGCCCTGGCGGTCTGGGACTGGCTCGCGGCGCGCATCACCGATGACATGCATAATCGCAACAACCGGTTCGAGATCGCCGCCGAGATCAACCGACGGTTTCCTGGCACGGGCCCGTTCTGGGGTCGGCCGTCGAAGCGCGACCTGCCCGATCTGCCGGAGAAGGGCAGTGCACGGCAGGGCACAGGACTGGCGGAATTGCGTGAAACCGAACTGCTCTGTTCGGGCGCACATCCGATGTGGAAGCTCTACACCACAGGCTCGGTTGGCTCGCAGAGCCTGCTCGGACAAGCGCATCTTGCACGGTTGCGCTCTGACTATGGCGCGCAGCTTGCTGTCTGGCCGATGGAGGGGCATGACGCTCCGGTCATACTGGCCGAGACATATCTGTCACTGCTCGACCCGGCTGTGAAGGTGGCCAGCGGCTATCCCTGCAAGGATGCAGCGCAAGTCGATCTGCTGGCCCGCGCGCTGCATGTCACGGCGCTTGCCCCTCTGCTCGCACCTGGTGCCCCGGCAGAGCTGCTGCGCGAGGAGGGATGGATCCTTGGTGCCGGACATGAAGCCGTGTTGCTGGCGGCGCTGGACGCTGCAAACCTCTGACGACCTGTTTCCCCCATGGCACAAAACCTTGGCGCGCCCGACCATTGTCCTGCAATTGTCCCGGCGCGACCCCATTCTTGCCCGAATTAGCGCCGATAGTAATCGACAACAGATTATTGTGCGCGCGGGATGTATTTATGGATCGTCTGACCGAGATGGAAGCTTTTGCCACCGTTGTGGATCAGGGCGGGTTCACAGATGCCGCCAGAAAAATGGGGATGTCCAAATCCGCCGTCTCGAAGCACGTTTCCTCGCTCGAAGCCCGCCTCGGCGCGCGCCTCCTGAACCGTACCACGCGGCGCGTCAGCCCTACCGATATCGGGCTTGCCTACTACGACCGCGCGCGCCGCGTCCTGAATGACGCCGGAGAAGCGGATAATCTGGTCACGGCCATGCAATCAGCCCCCACAGGTATATTGCGGATCGCTGTGCCCACGGATTTCGGCGCCACACATCTGTCACCTGTTCTGGGGGAGTTCCTGAACCGCTACCCCGAGGTCTCGGTCAACATGGTGCTCAAGAATCGCTATGTCGAATTGATCTCGGAAGGCTTCGATCTGGCGATCCGCATGGGCGATATGGAAGATTCAACGCTGCGCGCCCGCAAGATATGCGAGGCGACCCAGCGCCTGATCGCCTCACCCGCCTATTTGACCGAACATGGAACGCCCGCGCGGATCGATGATCTGAACGATCATCGTCTGCTCTACTATTCCCACAATGCCAGCACGTCTGTCTGGAAAATCACCGCACCCTCTGGCGAACAGCGTCAGGTCCGTTCGTCGAGCTGGTTCTCGGTGAATGACGGCCAGTCGCTGCTCAATGCTGCAATCAACGGGCTTGGCATCGCTTATCTACCGAGCTTTCTCTATGCTGGAGCGATGAGGTCGGGACAGGTCGTGGATGTGATCCCGGACCTGCCGCAGGACGTCCAGAGCCTCCACGCGGTTTATCCCGCCGGGCGCTACACCCAACCCAAGGTCCGCGCGCTGATCGATTTTCTGGTCGAGAAATTCAGTCACCGGAGCGCCGCGGATTGGTAGCGACGCAAGGACTTCGCACGACGGCACAAATGCCGTAGTTCCGCCCGACAGACCGGAGCACGATGTGCTCCGGCCTTTTCTTGCTGTTCATGCCCGGTGATAGGGGCTGCCAGCCATGATCGTAGCCGCGCGGTAGAGCTGCTCGGCCAGCATGACGCGCACCAGCCGGTGCGGCCAGACCATCGGCCCAAGTGAGAGCAACTGATCGGCGCGGCCCGTCACCTCGGCGCTGAGGCCGTCCGCACCACCGATGAGACAGGCCATGTCTCGCAGACCACGATCACGCATCTGCAAGAGAAAATGTGCAAATTCGGGTGAGGACATCTGCCGTCCCCGTTCATCAAGCGCAAGCAAGGATGCACCTTCCGGCACCGCGCGCAGGAGCGCTTGCCCCTCTGAGGCCTGCGAGTCGGCCTTCCGCTCGTCGATTTCATGCTCACGGATCGCGCCCAGCCCATGTGTGCGCCCGGTCTTTTCGAAACGGGACAGATAATCGTCGATCAGCGCGCGCTCGGGCACTGAGCGAATACGCCCGACCGCGCAGATATGCAGCCGCATCAGGCGACAGGGGCGCGCGACGGCTCCTGCCACATCTTCTCGAGTTGATAGAACTCGCGCACTTCAGGCCGGAAGATATGCACCACGACATCGCCCGTGTCGATCAGTACCCAGTCGCCGACGTCCTTGCCCTCAGCGCGCGCGCTGAGGCGGAAGGTCTCTTTCAGCCGGTCGAGCAGTTTCTGGGCAATGGCCGAGACTTGGCGGGTCGAGCGCCCCGAGCAAATGACCATGTGATCGGCCATGGCCGATTTGGAACGCAGGTCTATGGTCACGATGTCTTCCGCCTTGTCGTCGTCAAGCGAGGTCAAAACCAGATCCAGAATGGCTTCACTGCTGAGCGGAACGGCAGCTTCTGGTTCTGGGCGGGCCGCGAATGCGGTCGTGTCAGTGTAAGACAGAGACCTGTCCTCCTTTTGCTTGGTGACTTTGATAATATAACATGTTTTCCGTGCTTCTCAATCTGAGCGGTGCGGATTCTACGCCATGTGGTGAAAAACCGCGCAACCATGCCGCGCAGGATCCGGCGTTGCCTTGCACTCGATTCGCTCCTATTACATCCTGTATGAAACGGTTTTTCGACATGACGGATCACGCACGCCTGCCGCAGCGGTTTCAGCGCGTGAACCGGTCCGTGCTGGCGCGACTGCGCTGAGCGCATTTTGGCTGGCGCACAGCGCCCGCCACCCTTCCTGTCAGGTTCACCTCCACTCGGGGATTATCTCATGCCCAAGACACTCTACGACAAGATCTGGGACGCGCATGTCGTCCATGAAGACAGCGATGGCACCAGCCTGCTTTATATCGATCGCCATCTGGTTCATGAAGTGACCAGCCCGCAAGCCTTCGAGGGGCTGCGCATGGCCGGCCGCAAGGTTCGCGCGCCGGAAAAGACCATCGCTGTGCCTGACCACAATGTCCCCACGACCCCCGACCGCGTCAAGGGCATCGAGAACCCGGAATCTCGCATCCAGGTAGAGGCGCTGGACAGCAACGCGCGCGAGTTTGGTGTTCATTACTATCCCGTCAACGATATCCGCCAGGGGATCGTGCACATCGTCGGCCCCGAACAGGGCTGGACCCTGCCAGGCATGACAGTGGTCTGTGGCGACAGCCATACTGCCACCCATGGGGCGTTCGGCGCGCTTGCGCATGGCATCGGCACGTCCGAGGTTGAGCACGTACTGGCCACGCAGACACTGATCCAGAAAAAATCGAAGAACATGAAGGTCGAGATCACCGGCTCCCTGCCCCCCGGTGTGACCGCCAAGGACATCACGCTTTCGGTCATCGGCAGGACTGGCACCGCAGGCGGCACCGGCTATGTTATCGAGTATTGCGGCCAAGCCATCGAAGAGCTGTCGATGGAGGGCCGCATGACTGTGTGCAACATGGCGATTGAAGGCGGCGCGCGCGCCGGGCTGATTGCGCCCGATGAAAAGACCTTCGCCTATGTCAAGGGCCGCCCCCATGCCCCCAAGGGCGCGCAATGGGACGCCGCCATGGCCTGGTGGAAGACGCTGAAATCCGACGAGGGCGCGCATTGGGACAAGGTTATTACCCTGCGCGCCGAGGATATCGCGCCCGTGGTGACCTGGGGCACCTCGCCCGAGGATGTATTGCCGATCACCGATAGCGTGCCCGCCCCCGAAAGCTTCTCGGGCGGCAAGGTCGAAGCGGCACAGCGTGCGCTTGATTATATGGGGCTCAAGGCAGGTCAGAAACTCAGCGATATCGAGATCGACACGGTCTTCATCGGCTCCTGCACCAATGGCCGGATCGAGGATCTGCGCGCCGCAGCCGAAATCCTCAAGGGCCGCAAGATCGCTGTCAAACGCGCCATGGTGGTGCCGGGCTCTGGCCTCGTGCGCGCACAGGCCGAGGAAGAAGGGCTCGCGCAGATCTTTATTGATGCCGGTTTTGAGTGGCGCCTTGCGGGCTGCTCCATGTGCCTCGCGATGAACCCCGACCAGCTTGCGCCCGGAGAGCGCTGCGCAGCCACCTCCAACCGCAATTTCGAGGGTCGACAGGGCCGCGGCGGGCGCACGCATCTGATGTCCCCCGCCATGGCTGCCGCCGCGGCGGTGACTGGCAGGCTGACGGATGTCCGCGAAATGATGACCGAGACCGCCTGATTTCATCTTGCCCCAAATACTCCGGGGTCCGGGGCAGAGCCCCGGCGCTCTCGGGAAGGAGTAACCTATGGACAAATTCACCACACTCACTGGCGTCGCGGCCCCGATGCCGCTCGTCAATATCGACACGGACATGATCATCCCCAAACAGTTTCTCAAGACGATCCAGCGGTCGGGCCTTGGCAAGAACCTGTTCGACGAGATGCGCTATGATGATCAGGGCAACGAGATCCCCGATTTCGTGCTGAACCAGCCGGCCTACCGCAAGGCGCAGATCCTCGTTGCGGGCGACAATTTCGGCTGTGGCTCGAGCCGCGAACACGCGCCCTGGGCGCTGGCCGATTTCGGGATCAAGGCGATCATCTCCACCAGTTTCGCAGATATCTTCTACAATAATTGCTTCAAGAACGGCATGTTGCCCATCGTGCTGCCGCAGGAGCAGGTCGATGTCCTGATGAAGGATGCCCGCAAGGGCGAGAACGCGCGCATCGCGATCGACCTCGAATCACAGACTGTCACGAGCGCGGATGGACATGTATTCTCTTTCGAGATCGACCCTTTCAAGAAGCACTGCCTACTGAATGGGCTCGACGATATTGGCCTGACTCTGGAGAAAGTATCTGCAATTGATACTTTTGAGGCCAAAGCCGCACAGGCACGCCCTTGGGTCTAAGGGTCTGAAAACCGGCACTCTGAAAGCGGCAGGCCTCTGGGCTGCCGCATTTTTTCCCTCAATTTGATGCAAACTCGCGACAGTTTCATCTCGAAATTGCCCCAGCCATGACCGATCCTAACCGCAAAGCTTGCTAGGGTGGCGGAAAATGGGCAGGATTGTGTCTAGAATAAGGCAGGCGCTGACCGGAACGGCAGCACGGCCGACAAGAATTGCGCAGATTGCGTCACCCAATCCAAGCGCAGTATGGCGAGGCAGTAGAGCATACATGTCACACGTGGCACAGATTCTGGTGCGCTGTTTAAGCGTTGGCATTTTGATCCTGCTGCCGGCGCTGCTTCTGCCAGGCATATCACTGGAAGCGGCGCAAGGCGTCACCTTGCTGGCATTGCTGGCCGTTGTTGTCGTCGCCACCGAATACGCCGCCGCCTATCCCGGCCTGATCGAGTTCCGCGATGCGAAACCGCATAACCGGGCGCGCTTCGTGATCCTTTTCGCGGTTGTCCTGTCGGTCACTCTAGTCAAACGCGAGATCATCCTGTCGCCTGATATGACCGGTTGGGTCATGACTACGGCGCTGGGGGTGGGCGACATGATCGACTTCGCCTTCAGCCCGGTCCGCCTGATGGTCATGTCCCTGCCCGCGGGGCTGCCTGTCGAACATCTGGCATTGGTCAAGGCTGCCGCGTCCCTTGCTTACCTGCTGTCACTCTTCGGCCTCGCCCTCATGTGCGCAGGCATTTACGCAGGCTATTGGCCGCGTCGCGACCAGACCTTCAATGTCTGGATCAATCTTCCGAATTTCGACCCGACCAAGGGGGTCGATGTCGTCCGGCGGCTCGAACGCGACGCCCAGTTTAACATTTTGTTAGGCATCATTCTGCCATTCTCGCTACCGGTTCTGCTGCACCTGTCCAATCTTCTGGTGCAGCCCATGACCTTGCAGTCGCCACTGGCGTTTGTCTGGGGGATCGCACTCTGGGCCTTCATTCCGGTAAATCTGATCTTGCGTGGGGCGGCAATGTATCGCGTCGCCCAACTGGTACGCGACCAGCGCCGGCGCCTCGCCGAGGAAGAAGATGCCGTGTCCTTGCCTGCACGATCTGCCTATTCCTGACCCTGATCACGTCTTTCCCTGACAAGGCGCAGGCTGATACTCTGCGCATTGCCTTCTGGAGGATCGACCTTGGTGGCCGTGGCCCAGGCTATGCCTTGCGCGACATCCTCGCCGAAGCGTCCGTTCCAGTGCAAAAAGCCGCTCTGATCGCGCATCTGACCCCCGACATTCTGGTTCTATCGGGGCTTGATCACGACCATGACCTGATCACCCTGCGCGCCTTTCGCGACCTCATCGCCCAGCACGGTCACTTGTTCGAGCATGTCTTCGCCTATCCCTCGAATGCAGGTTTGCGGACCGGGCTGGACATGACAGGCGATACCCGCACTGACACAGCCGATGATACGCAGGGCTATGGTCCCTTCCGTGGTGCCAAGGCGCTGGCCATCCTTTCCCGTTTTCCTGTCAATCGAGAGTCCGCGCGCGATTTCTCATCATTTCTCTGGCGTGGCCTGCCAAACGCCCTGCTGCCAGACATGTCAACCGAGGCGCTTGCCATACATCGCCTTTCCAGCACGGGTCACTGGGATGTGCCCGTCTGGGTCAGCCCGCAGGTGCAGTTGCATCTGCTGGTCTATCAGGCCGGTCCACCGATCTTCGGCGGGCATGAGAGCCGCAACCGGTTGCGCAATCACGACGAGACAGCTTTCTGGCTGCGCTTCCTCGATGGCGACCTGCCGATGACACCACCCTCTGCGCCCCTCGTCGTGATCGGGGGCAGCAATCTCGACCCAAGCGATGGTGACGGCAGACATGAGGCAATGCGGGCCCTGCTGGATCATCCGTCGCTGCAGGACCCGCAGCCGAGTAGTGAGGGTGGCCGCCACGCCAGTCACGACCCGCGCAACAGGGCGCATCGCGGCCCACCGGAACTTGATACTGTGCACTGGCCGCAAACACCCGGCCCCGGCAATCTGCGGGTAAGCTACATATTGCCCGCCCGCGATCTGGAGGTCACCGATGCAGGTGTTTTCTGGCCCCTACCGGACAACCCCGAGGCAGTCTTGCTTGGGGACCCCGACGCTCCGCCTACGCGGCACCGGATGGTCTGGGTCGATATCCTCACCGAAAGCCTGAAGCGCTGATCTCACTCATGCCGCGGGCACGCGGGCGCTTCCCGAACGCGTGAAACGCCGTCAGTTCAGAAGCCCCGCATGACGCATCGCCGCGTCCATTTTCGCCTTGGCGGCCTCGGACAAACCGACCAGCGGCAGGCGCACTTCTTCACTGCATTTACCGAGGCGTGACAGACCATATTTCGCGCCGACAAGCCCCGGTTCGGTAAAGATGGCGACGTGGAGCGGCATCAGCCTGTCATGGATGTCGAGAGCGCGCAGATAATCGCCCGCAAGCGTCGCCTCCTGGAATTCGGCGCAGAGCCTGGGGGCGACATTCGCCGTCACCGATATGCAGCCCACACCACCTTGCGCGTTGAACCCCGGTGCGGTCGCATCCTCGCCCGAAAGCTGGATGAACTCCGGCCCACAGGTCATACGCTGCAGGCTTACGCGCTCCAGCTTGCCGGTGGCATCCTTCACCCCGACGATCCGCGGCAATTCGGCAAGACGCCCCATGGTCTCGGGTGTCATGTCCACGACCGAGCGACCGGGAATGTTGTAGATGATGATCGGCAGACCGCAGCAATCATGCAGTGCTTTGAAATGCGCGATCAGACCGTCTTGTGTGGGTTTGTTGTAATAAGGTGTGACCACAAGTGCTGCGTCAGCACCGACCGATTCGGCATGCCGCAGAAAGCCGACGGCCTCGATCGTGTTGTTCGACCCGGCGCCAGCGATGACCGGCACGCGACCAGCCGCGGCCTTGACCACTTCCTCAATGACGCGTTCATGTTCGGCATGGCTCAATGTCGGGCTTTCGCCCGTCGTGCCGACCGGCACCAACCCGTGCGAGCCTTCGGCGATCTGCCATTCGACCAGCGCGTGGAGCGTGTCGAGATCAAGTGCGTTGTCCTTCAGCGGCGTGACCAATGCCGGCATGGACCCTCTGATCTGCATCTGCGCCATCTCCTCTAGAACCCCGCACGGGCCGAACGTAAGCTTTCAGAAATGTGTCTTGCCCCGTGTGCATCGCCGGTTAGAACGAGGGCGAAGCAGTTTCAAGGAAAAAGAACCCCTTCGATGTCGCCTGCTGACCGCTACCGCGTGCTTCTCCGCATCGGGCTAGGGACCCTTTGCGGGCTCTGCCTGTCGCTGGGCTCGGGTGTGGCGCAAGACACACCCCCGCCGTCGCGCGCGTCAGGGCTCTTGGCTGCGTCCTTGCAGGCGGCACAGACTGGCAACTGGGCCGAGGTCGAGGCGCGCGTTGCCGAGAGCGATCAGATTTCGCGTGATATACTGCATTGGCTTGCTTTGCGCGAGGGGCACGGGAACTTCGCCGAGTACGTGGCGTTCCTGCGAGACAAGAGCCACTGGCCCTTGATCAACACTGTGCAGCGTCAGGCCGAAGAACTGCTGGCCACACAGACGCCCGAAGCAATCCTCGAATTTTTCGAGTTGTCGCCGCCAGTCTCGGAGGAAGGACAGATCGCATTTACCTTCGCTTTGAAGGAAACTGGCCAGACTGATCGGGCCGAGGCACTGGCCATAGATCTGTGGCAGGGTGAGTTCCTGAGCGGCGAACACGAGTTGCGCCTGCTACGCAGCTTTGGTGACGCCCTTGAACCTTATCATGCAGACCGCGTGGACATGCTACTCTGGCAAGGCGCGCGTACTGCGGCCCAGCGCCATCTGGAGCGCCTGCCCGAAGCCGAAAAGGCTGTCGCGCGCGCCCGTATCGCACTGCAGGAGCGTGTCTCGGGGGTCGATCCGCTGGTCGCCGCAGTGCCTGCCAGCCACGCAAGTGACCCTGGCCTGATGCGCGACCGCTTCGAATTTCGCATTCGCGTCGGGAATGTCGAGGGGGCGATCGCGCTCATCCTCGAGCAATCGCGCCATGACGCGGGTCTGGGACAGCCTGAGGCGTGGGGCGCGCGCCGGGTGGCCCTTGTACGCCGCGCCATGTCCGAGGGCGATTTCGCCCTAGCCTACGATCTGGCCACGCCCAACGGGCTTGAGGACGGGCTGCATTTCGTCGATCTGGAGTTCCTCGCGGGCTTCATTGCATTGACGCATCTCGACCGTCCGCAGGATGCGTTGAACCACTTCCGGACCCTGCGCGTTCGCAGTTCCAGCCCGATCAGCCTTGGGCGTGCCGGGTATTGGGAAGGCCGTGCGCAAGAAGCTTTGGGCAATGCGGATCTTGCCGAGATGTCCTTTGCTTTTGGTGCCGAGCATCAGACCAGTTTCTACGGTCAACTTGCCGCCGACAGGTTGGGTCTGACACTGGACCCTGTGCTTGTGAATGGCGATGAGCATCCTAACTGGCGCGACACGTCGCTTGCAGAATCGGATCTGCTGCAAGCGGCCCTGCTTTTGCACGAAGCTGGGCAATGGCATCAGGCGCGACGCTTCGTGCTGTTTCTGGCCCGTCAGCTTGATGATGCAGCGACCCTCGGAGCGCTCGCTGATCTGATGCTCGAAATCGGGGAGCCCAATTTCGCCCTGAACATTGCCAAGATCGCTGTGCAGAGCGAGATTGTCCTGCCACGCGCCTATTTTCCGCTGACAGACCTTGCCAAGGCGGAGCTTCCGGTGCCCGCAGATCTTGTCAAGGCGATTGCGCGACGCGAGAGCGAGTTTGACCCCGGTGTCGTCAGTCCGGCCGATGCGCGTGGGCTGATGCAGGTCCTGCCCGGCACTGGTGAGATGATGGCAAGCAAGCTGGGGGTTCCGTTTCAGGCAAGCGACCTGATCAGTAACCCCGATCTGAATGCGCGCCTGGGTGCGGCCTATCTGGAGGAACTGCGCGACGAATTCGGGACCTCGCTGGCGCTTGTGGCAGCGGGTTACAATGCAGGCCCAGGCCGACCCCGGCAGTGGATCCCTCGACTTGGCGACCCGCGCGACGAGAATGTTGATCTTATTGCTTGGGTCGAGAGCGTGCCGTTTGCCGAAACGCGAAATTACATCATGAGAGTCGCGGAGTCGCAGGTGGTTTATCGTTCACGGCTTGCAGGAAGTCCGCAACCGATTGAAATGCATCGGCTGTTGCGGGGCGACTGACCCTTTGAAGGTCCTTGCAAAGCGCCCGACCTACTGAAACTGATTGCTTTTTCGCAATCATCGCTCAGTTCAGCCCAATGACTATACCGACACCGATAAGCAGCACCCCTGCAACCCGGTTCGCCCGCGCGAGCGCTGTCCCAGAGCGTAGCAAGGCGCGAGCGCGGTCGATAGCCAACGCCATCAAAAGGTTGCCGATGATGGGAATAAGGGCGGAAACCGCGAGAATCGCAGCAATATCGGCCCATGTCACACGGCTAAGGTCGAAGAAGCCCGGCAGCACGCCCATATAGAACAGGATCGCCTTGGGATTGGCGAGAATGACCGTCACCCCGGCGGCGAAGCCGGCCAGCGCGCCTGGGCGGTTCAGGCGGCTGTCGGTCGAAAGTTCGGTCGCGGCGTGGCGGATGAGTTGCACCCCCATGATGACGAACATCGCCGTCGCGACCCATTTCAGCGCCTCGAGCAGATCGCCATAGATCGACAGGATCCATGTCAATCCGAAGATAGCCGCCAGTGGCCAGAACATGTCGCCCAGCGCCACACCCACGGCCAGCGGCGCCGCCGAGGCAAAGCCGCCTGACATGGCGCGTGCAGTCAGCGCGACCCAGACAGGACCGGGCGTCAGAAACAGGATCAGGATCGCGCCTGCGTAGAAGACAAGCTCCAGCGGTGTCACTGTCATTCAGGCACCGGCAGTGTCAGGCTGCCATCTGAGGAGAGTGGCCAGAACGGGTTATGCGCGACCTCCCAGACATGGCCATCGGGGTCAGCAAAATAACCTGAATACCCGCCCCAGAAGACTGGCTCGGGGTGTTTGAGCACCTCTGCACCAGCGGCGAGGGCGGCGGTATATGCGGCGTCGACCTCATCGCGACTGTCGAAATTCTGCGCAAGTGTGATCGCGCCGGTGCCCAGTGCGGCACCTGTTCGCCCTTGATCTTCCGCCAGCGCGTCACGGTCGAAAAGCATGAGAGCCTGGCCATGAAGCTGGTAGCAGATCATGCCCTCGGTCAGTTCGGCAGGCTGCCATCCCAGCCCCTCATAGAAGGCCCGCGCACGGTCGAGATCGGCCACGCCCAGAGTGACAAGGCTGATGCGCTGGCGCGGATAGCTCATGGTGTCACCTCCTCCATCTGCGAGATGCCCTCATCCTCGCTGATATAAAAATGCTGCGCACGCGGGCCCAGATCAGTGAATAACTCGGGACCTGTGCCCGTCAGAAAGGCCTGCACGCCAAGATCGCACAGGATGTCATAGAGCGCCGACCTGCGGGCGGCGTCAAGATGGGCGGCGAGTTCATCAAGCAACAGCACCGGTTGGGTGTTCCGTTCCGCGGCAAGCGCGCGCGCATTGGCAAGAACCAGCGAGATCAACAGCGCTTTCTGTTCACCGGTCGAGCATTGCGCGGCAGGCATGCCCTTGGCCGCCCAGACCGCTCCAAGATCGGTCCGGTGCGGGCCGATCAGGCTGCGCCCTGCCGTCATGTCCCGCCCGCGCCCCTCGGCCAATGCCTGCGCAAGCTCAGCAGCGCCGTCAGGCGCGGCCCCCTCAAGCGTCAGATCGGCGACCGGGAACGGTCCGTCGGGGTCAGCATGACGCGCAAGGATGGCGAGTGTTGCGATGCGATTCGCTGATATCCGCGCCCCAGCCTGTGCCATCTGCGCCTCGAGCGCACCATACCAGCCGCCATTGGTCACACCGTCGCGCAACAGGCGGTTGCGCTCTCGCATCGCCTTTTCATAGCTCAACACCTGCGCAGCATGGTCCGGCTCGAAACTCAGCACCATCCGGTCAAGAAAGCGCCGCCGCCCCTCTGCACCCTCGATCCAGAGCCGGTCCATCTGCGGGGTGAGCCAGAGCATCGACATCACATTGCCCAGCGCGATCTGCGGCGCAGTCTTGTCGTCGATGCGGACCTGCCGCGCGGCCCCTGGCTCGGCCCAGGTTTCGATCAGACGCAACCCCTCTGCGCCTGCTATCTCAGCGCGCAGTTTCCAGCCCAGAGCCTGCGGGCGGCGCGCAATCTCGTCGGGCGCGGCGCGGCGCAAACCGCGCCCCGGTGAGAGCAGCGAGACAGCTTCGAGAATATTGGTCTTGCCTGCACCATTAGCACCAGCAAGCACTACGATGCGCCCATCGAGCACCATCCTCGTGCGCAGATGCGAGCGGAAATGCGACAACGTCAGTGAGGTGACATGCACAGCCATGCGCCAGCGGTAGAAAAGAACGCTGGCCAAGGCCAGAGAAAAAAGGCCCCGTTGCTTGCGAGGCCCGGTGGAACAAACCTTGTATCTGTCACTGCAACCGGACGAGACGCCCCATCACACCCGCATCGGCATCACCACATAGACTGCGCTGGTGTCATTGCCCTCGCGCATCAGCGTCGGGTCACCCGAGTTGTTGAACAGGAACACCGCGTTTTCCCGATCGACCTGACTGGCGATCTCGAGCAGGTATTTCGCGTTGAAGCCGATCTCGAGACGTTCATCGCCATAATTGACGATCAGTTCCTCCTCGGCGGCCCCAGAATCGGGCGCATTGACCGAGAGGACCAGCTTGTCTTCCTCCAGCGCCAATTTCACCGCGCGCGAGCGCTCGGAAGACACTGTTGCCACGCGATCAACCGCCTTGGCAAACTCGGTCGCGTCGACCTCCAACTTGCGGGTGTTCTGGGTCGGGATGACTCGCGTGTAGTCCGGGAAAGTGCCATCGATCACCTTGGACGTGAGCGTTATGTCGGGTGTGGCAAAACGCACCTTGGTCTCCGAGACCGAAACGGCGATCTGCATCTCGTCATCTTCGAGCAGCTTTCGCAATTCGCCCACTGTCTTGCGCGGGACAATCACGCCCGGCATCTCCTCTGCCCCGCTCGGGAGCGCGGCGTCGATCCGCGCCAGCCGGTGGCCATCCGTGGCCACGCAGCGCAAGACGCGGCCGCCATCGGCCTCGGCGACATGCATATAGACGCCGTTCAGGTAATAGCGGGTCTCCTCGGTCGAGATGGCGAATTTCGCCTTGTCGAACAAGCGCCGCAAATCCTTAGCCGTCGCCGAGAAATTAGCCGTGTATTCGTTCGACGCCATGACCGGGAAATCTTCCTTGGGTAGGGTCGCAAGCGAGAAGGAGGACCGTCCGGCCGTAACCTGCAACCGTCCCGTGCGTGCATCATTTACGAGTTCGACCAGCGCGCCATCGGGCAACTTGCGCACAATGTCGTGCAACAGCACAGCCGAGACTGTCGTTGCGCCAGGCTGTTCGACCATGGCAGGCGCACGATCCACCACCTCGATATCGAGATCGGTCGCGCGCAGACTGATTTGCCCTTCACCCGTTTCGATCAGGACATTGGCCAGAATCGGGATGGTGTTGCGCCGCTCGACAACCGATTGCGCCTGGCCCACTGCCTTCAGCAGGACCGCTCTTTCGATGCTGATCTTCATGCCCTCGATCCTATTCTGCCGCAGGTGTCTTGCGCACCTCCGGGGATCGTGAGCCTAGCCATTTCTGCCCTGACGACAAGCATTTTTCAAACATCGCGCGCGCTTTATCAACAGAGACGCTCTCAGTTTTCGAGCAAACGGCGCAGGAGTTCGATATCTTCGTGAAGCTGCGTGTCGGTCCCGCAAATCTCTTCGACCTTGCGCACCCCATGCAGAATTGTGGTGTGGTCGCGACCTCCGAAGCGACGCCCGATTTCAGGCAGCGAACGCGAAGTCAGTTCCTTGGAGAGATACATCGCAACCTGACGGGGGCGGGCAATGGTGCGGGTGCGTTTGGGACCCAGCATGTCGGACAATCGGATGTTGTAGTATTCGGAGACCTTGCGCTGAATTTCCTCGACTGTCACCCGCCGCTCCGATGTGCGCAGGATATCCGACAGGCAATCCTGCACCATATCGAGCGTGATTTCCTGCCCGATCAGGCTGGAAAAGGCGAATAGTCGCTGCAACGCACCCTCGAGCACCCGCACGTTCGAGCTGATCCGATGCGCCAGAAACTCGAGCACGCCATCATCGATGGTGATGCTGCCATAGCTTTGCGAAAACAGCGCCGCCTTGCGTTGCAGAATGCCGAGGCGCAACTCGTAATTAGTAGGGTGCAGATCCACCACCAGCCCGCATTGCAGCCGCGAAGAGATTCGTGCTTCCAGATCCTTGATCTCGCCGGGCGCGCGGTCGGCCGAAATGACGATCTGCTTGTTCTGGTCAACAAGCGCATTGAAGGTGTGGAAGAACTCTTCCTGCGTGCTGTCCTTGCCCGCGATGAATTGCACATCATCGACCATCAGCACATCGACCGAGCGGAACAGATTCTTGAAATCCATGATCTGTCGGTCGCGCAGGGCTTGGACAAAACGATACATGAACTGCTCGGCCGAGAGGTAAAGCACCTGCAATTCAGGGCGCTTTTCCTGTAACTCCCAGGCGATGGCCTGCATCAGGTGGGTCTTGCCGAGCCCGACGCCGCCATAAAGGAAAAGCGGGTTGAAAGTGACCTCGCCGCCTTCGGCCACGCGGCGCGCAGCGGCATGGGCCAGTTCGTTGGGCTTGCCGACCACAAAATTCTCGAAACACAGCTTGGCATCAAGCGGTGCGCTCTGCAGGCCCTCATCCGGCATTGCGCGGGGACGTGTGCGCTCCGAGCCATTGGTCGGAGTTGCTGCACGTGCAGGACCGAATTCGAAATCCAGCCGTTGGACCTGCAGGCCGGATCTCTGCAACTGCGCTATGATCTGATCATGGTAATTGCGTTTGACCCAATCCCCGACAAACCGCGACGGGGCGCGCAGGCGCAAAGCATCTTCGTTTACGCCGAGATATTCCAGTGGCGCTATCCAGCTCTTGTGATTGCTCTCTCCGACCTCGCGCCGCAATTCATCCGATATTCCCGCCCAATGCTCCGCAGCCATGTCACCCCTGCCTATTATAATTCATACGCGGCCATCCCCCAGGCCTCCATTACACACACACTCGCGTTCCCATTCGGCAGCGCCGAAATGCGGTAGCGAAAAACAAATTGCCCTGCTGCAAAGCCGTGCCTGCAAGCGGAGCCGGTCTTAGTAGTCTGTGTCCAGCTACTGTGCGTGTCAGGCAAGGTTCCTGCCGACAGGCACGTGTCAGGACGTTCCCCATAACGGCGCGATGCCGTCACTTAATCGTCCTTGACCCCCCAAGGTACAAAAACGAGTCGCATCGGCAAATTACCAAGCTCACGCGATGGCGCGCAACTGAACTTGAAGCTTGACCATACTACGACGCGAAACGAATCGTTGCAGCGATGTCATCCGGACACAACAGCACCAATGCAAAAGGGCGCCCATGGGCGCCCCTCCGATTAGCAAGTCGTGCGTGTGTAACGAAAATCAGGCGCTCAGGGCCTTGATACGGGCCGAAAGCCGCGATTTCTTTCGCGCGACTGTATTTTTATGCAGCACGCCTTTGGTGACGCCACGGTCGAGTTCGGGCTGGGCAGCAAGGAAGGCGGATTTCGCAGCAGCCTGATCACCCGAAGCGATAGCTTCCTCGACCTTGCGCAGAAAGCGGCGGATACGCGAACGACGCGCTTTGTTGACTTCGGTGCGGCGCTCGATCTGGCGGGCGCGCTTCTTGGATTGGAGGGTGTTGGCCATAGGTCTCTCGTCTGTAGGGTCTGGTTCAATTCGATTACACGCCAGACCCGACTGGTCAGAGTGACCAGTGACGATTCATGCCTTAAGCGGGCCCACGCGCATGTCTGGCAGCCCTATAGGACAGCCAGACGCCAAAGAAAACAGGAAAATCGCGTTATCGATCGCGGAACTGCGGCTGGCGCTTTTCGAGGAAGGCCGACATGCCCTCTTTCTGATCCTCGGACGCGAACAGCATGTGGAACACGCGCCGCTCGAACAGGATGCCTTCGCGCAGGGTGGTCTCGTAGCTGCGATTGACCGATTCCTTGACCACCTTGACCGTCACCTGCGATTTCTCGGCGATCTTGGTGGCGGCGCCCATCGCCTCTTCGATCAGCTTCTTGGCAGGCACCACGCGACTTACAAGCCCCGCGCGCTCCGCCTCTTCGGCATCCATGAAGCGGCCGGTAAGATGCATGTCCATTGCCTTCGACTTGCCCACGAAGCGGGTCAAGCGCTGGGTGCCGCCGATACCCGCGACAACTCCGAGATTGATCTCGGGCTGGCCGAATTTGGCAGTATCCGCTGCAATGATGAAATCGCACATCATCGCCAACTCGCAGCCCCCGCCGAGCGCATAGCCTGCAACGGCCGCGATGATGGGCTTGCGCACACGGGTCAGCGCGTCTGATTCGGGCGCGAAGAAATCGGCCTCGAACATGTCGACAAAGCCCTTGTCCGACATCTCCTTGATGTCGGCCCCGGCGGCGAAAGCCTTGTCCGACCCGGTGATGACAATGCAGCGCACACGGTCGTTCTTGTCTGCATCCGCCAGCGCATCAGCCAGCTCGCCCAGCAGTGTGCTGTTGAGTGCATTCATCGCGTCGGGACGGTTGAGCCGGATCAGGGCGACATGATCATCAATGTCGACGATCAGCGTTTCATAGGCCATATGGTGGAACCTTGGTTGCTGCGATCAGGGCCCTTGGCATACCAGCTTGGGGGCGGGGTTCAAGTCATCTCTGGCAGCGCGGACAGTAGAAACTCGAGCGCGCGGATTGCACGATTCGACGCACTTCCCCCGGGCAGCCAGGTGTCACGCAGAGCGCGCCCTCGCGCCCATAGACAAGAAAGGAATGCTGGAAATATCCAAGCTCGCCATTGGCTTGGCGGTAGTCGCGCAAGCTTGAGCCACCCGCCTCGATAGCGTCCGTCAAGGTGTCGCGGATGGTCTGTGTCAGGGTCTCGATCCGCGCGGCCCCGATCCGCCCAGCAGCGCGGCGCGGGCTGATGCCCGAGCGAAACAGCGCTTCGCAGACATAGATATTGCCCAGCCCCGCGACGATTCGCTGATCGAGCAGCGCGGCCTTGATCGGGGTCCGGCGGCCTCTGAGTCGCGAAGCCAGATAAGTAGCGTTGAAATGGTTCCCGAGTGGCTCCGGCCCGATCCCGGCAAGCAGCGGATGCGCCTCGAGCGCTTCGGTCGCGCAAAGGTCCATCGCGCCGAAACGGCGCGGGTCATTGAAGGTGACGCGCGCGCCGTTCTCCATATGAAAGATCACATGGTCATGCTTCTCCAGCGCCGGATGCTCGAAATGGAACTGCCCCGGCACATGCGGTGCGGCCAGTCCTGAGATCACCATCCGTCCCGACATGCCCAGATGCACGATCAGGCTCTCGCCCCGGTCCAGATCCGCCAGCAGGTATTTCGACCGCCGCCGCAACTGCACCACCCGCGCGCCGGTCAGCCGCGCCGCCATGTCGGGCGGAAAGGGCCAGCGCAGATCACCCCGGCGCAGCTCGGCCCGCGCGATGCGCACCCCTTCCATCGCGGGCAAGAGCCCCCGGCGCACCGTCTCGACCTCGGGCAATTCAGGCATGGCGGGCTCCCTGCAGTCACGGGGTCGCATTGTAACGCCCCTCGTTCCTCCTATAAGGAGAGCAGGAATACCCCGGCAAGGGGCAGGCAATCGTGGTGAACACATGAGTGACAGCGACAAGACCACGCATTTCGGCTTTCAGACGGTCGCTGAGGATCAGAAGGCGGGCCTCGTGCAGGGGGTGTTTTCCTCGGTCGCCTCGAAATACGACGTGATGAATGACCTGATGTCAGGCGGCATCCACCGCGTCTGGAAAGACGCGATGATGGACTGGCTCGCCCCCCGCCCCGGCCAGCACCTGCTGGATGTGGCAGGCGGCACGGGTGATATCGCCTTTCGCTTCCTCAAGCGCGCGGGCGACACGGCACGCGCAACCGTGCTCGACCTGACCGAACCGATGCTGATCGAAGGGCAGAAACGCGCCGAGGCAGCCAATATGGCCGGGCAGTTGGACTGGGTCGTGGGTGATGCTATGGCGCTGCCCTTCGAGGCAAACAGCTTCGACGTCTACACAATCAGCTTCGGTATCCGCAATGTGACGCGCGTCGAGGACGCGCTGTCCGAGGCGTTCCGCGTCCTGCGCCCCGGCGGGCGGCTGATGGTGCTGGAGTTCAGCCAGATCCCGAATGATCTGATGCAGAAGGTCTATGACCTCTATTCCTTCAATATTATCCCGCAGATGGGCAAGGTCGTGACTGGCGACCGCGACAGCTATCAGTATCTGGTCGAATCGATCCGCCGTTTCCCCGATCAGGACCGCTTCGCCGAGATGATACGCGCAGCCGGCTTCGATCTGGTGAAATATCGCAACCTGTCGATGGGCATTGCCGCGCTGCATTCGGGCTGGAAGATCTGACGTGCTGCGCTGGCCTCTCAATATCTGGCGGCTGATCCGCACAGGCGCCACGTTCGAGCGCACGGGCGCGATGGCGGTGGTGCTGGAAAAGATGGATGTCCCGCCACGGCTGCGCTTTGCGGCGCGCGTGCTGGGCTGGCCCTTCAAGTTTCTGGGGTTGCGCGGGGACCCGGCCCTGCCGCCACTGACCCGCGCGCTGACCGTGCTGGGCCCGGCCTATATCAAATTTGGCCAAACCCTCGCCACCCGCCCTGATGTGGTCGGGCCTGAACTGGCCGACCAGTTACGCTACTTGCAGGACAAGCTGCAGCCCTTTTCGCGCCTGAAGGCGATGGAAACCATCACCGAAGAGCTTGGGCGAGCTGTAACCGAATTATTCTCGGAGTTTTCCGAGCCCGTCGCAGCGGCCTCGATCGCGCAAGTCCATTGGGCAATCAAGGCCGAGACCGGCAACAAGGTCGCCGTCAAGGTCCTGCGCCCGGGCGTGGAGCGCGCCTTTCGGACCGATGTGGAGGCCTTTTACTTCGCGGCCAGCCTGATCGAGTTGCTGCTGCCCAAGACCCGCCGTCTGCGCCCGCGCGACGTGATCGCGCATTTCGAGAGCGTTGTGGAGGGCGAACTTGATCTTCGACTGGAGGCGGCCTCGGCAGCAGAATTCGCCGCCAATACCGAGAATGATGCCGGGTTTTCGGTACCGCGTCCGATCTGGCACTTGTCATCACGCCGGGTCTTGACACTGGGTTGGGCCGAAGGTGTGCCCATGGGCGACAATGAAGCGCTCGATGTGCTGGGTATCGACCGGGCGGAGTTAGGCACACGGGTGCTGACACTCTTCCTGCGTCACGCGCTGCGGGATGGATTCTTTCATGGCGATATGCATCAGGGCAACCTGAAAGTCACAGGATCAGGCGAGATCATCGCGCTTGATTTCGGGATCATGGGGCGGATCGACGGCTTCACCCGCCGCGCCTATGCCGAAATCCTCTTCGGCTTCATCCGCAAGGACTACCGGCGTGTGGCCGAAGTGCATTTCGAGATGGGCTATGTGCCGCCCGACCGCGATATCGACGAATTCGCTCGCGCCCTGCGCTCGGTGGGCGAGCCGATCTTCGGCATGGACGCGCGCCATATCTCGATGGCCAAACTTCTGGCCTATCTGTTCGAGGTGACCGAGCGTTTCGGGATGGAGACACGGACCGAATTGATCCTGCTGCAACGCACAATGGTTGTGGTCGAAGGCGTGGCGCGTTCACTCAATCCCGAGATCAATATGTGGCATGTCGCGCGGCCTGTAGTGGAAGAGTACATTCGCGAAAGCATCGGTCCGCAGGCGCTAGCGCGTGATCTCGCACAGAGCGCGCGCATCCTTGCGCGATTCGGCCCGCACCTGCCACGAATGATAGAGGACGCTCTGATCGCGCAGGCGCAGCGCCCGGAGCATGCCCAGCCATCACGTGCTGTCGGCCCGTTGTCCGCTGCGATTGTCGGTGCGGGGTTGGTTGGGTTTGGTGTGCTATTGGGCGCAGTGCTCTGACAGCGCGCGGGACGCTGGCGCCCCTGCGTCAGCGTTGCGGCGGTTCGCTCCATTCCGGCCCTGACAGCAACCCGTCAAGCACCTGTTCCAGACTGGAGCGCTCCAACAAAACCAGCATGGCAGGACGGTCAACCTCGATCACGACTCTGTCCGCATTGGCGCGGTTGGAGGTGCCGACCTGCGCCTCCGGGTAGAAGTCGATGCCCTCGATCGGCCATTGGAGCCCGTCAGAGCGGCCCCGGACCAGCCCCAGCGGGTAGAGCGACACGCGCGCGCCGACTGGCAGGGGCAAATCAAGCCGTGGCGGCGCTAGGAATACGATGTCTTGTGCTGCAATCATCACGACCCGCGCGCGCCCATGCCCCACAAGCGAGGTCATCGCAGCAAGCGTATGGTCCAGCCGCGCCCCGTCAAAGCCCAATGCCAGAACGAAGGGTGCAGCTATTCGGGCCAGGCATTTGTCGAGATCGGTGCTGTTCTGATCGGGAACATAGAGTACTCGTTCACCGAGTGCCTCGCGCAACTCCGGGTCAAGCGAGTCGAGATCACCGATTACCTGTTCGGGTAAGTGACCAAGCCGGGCGCAATGATTGGCTCCACCATCGGCCGCCACCAGCCGAGGGGCCATGCCCAGGGCCATGGACAGGTCACTTTCGTTAACCGCACCACCTCCAACCAATGTGACCGCGCGGTTTTCTTGGAGCCTGCTCTGCATTGCTATACTCTCTAGGGCAGCACGAATCGTGGCCAATTTGGTCATAGTCAGATCATTAAAATACCCAAGTCTGAACATTGAATCGCTCGGGTGGTGGAAGAGAGTGCCACGATACAGGTATGGAAAGTGAGCATGGTATGGTTGCCCCCAACAAGATTCTGACCGTGTCCTACGGCACATTCTCGTGCACGCTTGAAGGGTTCGACGAGCCTTTCGGGACAATGCAGGCCATAGCCGAATATTTTCGCGATCTCACCGCACAGGATCGCTATTTCGGAGCCGAGCCTCCCACTCCAGACACCGAGATGCTGCACCGAATTGCAGAGCGTGAAATCCAGCGCCGTGTCGAAGCGCGGGTAGAAGGCAATGGCATTCGCCTACGCCCGGAACCAGAGCAGGACCCGCTCGCGGTGGCACTTGCTCCGCAATCGCTGATGCCCGCTGCCGTCACAACCGTGACAACAACCGAGCCTGTTCCGGTTCCAATGGTGGAAGAGCCTCAGGCGGCTGTGGACATGTCATTGGCAGAGGCAGCGCCAGCGCCGGTGGCAGAGGCAGAACCCGAACGGGTTGCAAAGGTCGAGCCCCAATCAGTGGCCGAAGAAGAACCCAAACCGGCGGCAGAGGTCGAGCGCGAACCGCTGGCCGAAGTGATGCCCGAGACTACGATTGAGCCCGAAGCGGACGACGTGCCGGAAGGAGCGTTTGACGCGGTTCTTGAAGAACCCGAGGCGCCGGAAGAGTTGACCGCTCCCGAGGAAAGAGCAGCCGATACAGACGAGGCCGATCTCGAAACGCCGGATGAGCTTCGGGACTCAGCGCAGGCAGAAGAAGAAGAAACCGATCTCGCGTCGGAGTCAGAGCCAGCGCAGACGCCATTTGACCTGCCCGCAGAGCCCGGCACGACGGTCAGCGACACAACCGATAGCGCGGCAGTTGTTGCGCCCTCGGAACCTGAGCCGGCTGAACCCGCAGATGAAGAGCCCGTTGATTTCAGCGAGAAGCTCGCGCGCATTCGCGCCGCCGTCGCCAAATCGGTCGCAGTGCCTGCCGCGGGTGCTGCAATGCTGGGCGCCGATGCCATCCGGCGCGAACAGACAGACGAAACAACCGAAGAACCGGAGGCCAAGATCCAGCCGGAGTCAACCGACACGGTTTCGAATAGCGCGCTGGAAGCGGAAGCTGAACGTGTTTCCGGCTTTGACCAAGGCGCAGCCGAACCTCCACAAGATTGGGCAGATGATCTTTCCGAAGAGAACCTCACCGGTGACGACTCGGTTCTCGCAGCACATTTTGACCGAGAGATCGACGAAGAAGAGGAACCACTCAGCGACGTGGAATATGACGTGGACGATTTCGACGCGGTAGCGTCAGATGATGACACTTCGGAAGCCGATGTCGCAGAGACTGAAGAACAGCCCGAGGACGTTCCGGCTGCTGGCCTCCGCGAGCAGATCCGTGGCATACTCGGTCATACCGGTTTGCGTGCGGATGACGAAGCGGCATTGCTGACCGAATTGGCCGAAATCGAACAGGAAGTCACCCCGCGGCGCCCGAAGGCCAAGGCACGTATCGATGCGTTTACCTCGGCCACAGAGGCGGATGCCGACCGCCTGATGCAAGTCGCCAAGTCCGAACTTGGCGAGAAAGACAGCCAGCGTCGCCGTGACGCCTTCGAGCATATGCGCGTAGCTGTCGATGCGACCCGCGCCGAAGAAGAAGCCACTGGCCCACGTCGCGTCGATATTGAACAGCAGCGGCAGATCGAGCGCTATCGCGAAGATTTGGACGCACCCGATCCGCTCGCCAATATCCGCGCCAAGGCGGAAGCTGACCAAAAACGCAGCGATGAAATTGCCCCTGCAACCGAGGAAGCGCGCACCGAAGAAGAGCCGCAGAGCAATGCGGTAAAGGAGGAGAAATTTTCTGAAGAGCCCCCGCTCGCGGCTTCAGATTTGGCGGAACATGAAGTTCAACCCGACGCCGAAAAGACGGTCACACCGGCGCGGCCGTTGCCGCGGCGCCCAGCAGCCATCGGCGCCGCTCGACGCGAACGTCCTCAGACAGAGCGCGCGCCGCTCGTTCTGGTCTCGGAGCAGCGTGTTGATGCACAAACGCCTGCTGGTCCGGTCCGGCCGCGCCGTGTACGGATCGACCCGATGAGTG
Organism: Paracoccaceae bacterium; assembly: GCA_007134865.1. Lineage (GTDB taxonomy): Bacteria > Pseudomonadota > Alphaproteobacteria > Rhodobacterales > Rhodobacteraceae > Roseinatronobacter. Next base: position 39,263 of record SLJW01000083.1, read on the forward strand.
GCGTGGAACAGCTTGCCCAGAATGCAAAATCATCAGTGTCCAACGCCGACCTCGAAGCCTTTTGCGCCTTTGCCAAAGAGGTGGATGCCTGGCTGCTGGACGAACAGATCGAGGCCGCTGCGGCCTATGTCACACATCAGAAACACCAGCAGGAATTCACGCGCGCCGAGCTGATGGGTTACGTCATTGCCAACAATCAGGGCAAGGAGGTCCCCCGTGACGATCTGCTCCGTGGCTTCGGCACTCTCCTGCGCGAGGGTCGGCTTGAGCGGTCTTCGACTGGCCAATTCCGCCTCTCGGAGGTCTCGGAGTTCGATGAACCCGCGCGGCGCTACGCAGCCAGTTGATCTTCTTACCAGACCAATAAAATGGGCCCAGGCTTGCGCCGGGGCCCATTGCATTTCTGGCTGGAATTCATCAGGCGAGTGTACGCTCGACCTCTTCGCGCTCGAATATCTCAATCACATCGCCCTGGCGAATATCATCGTAATTCTCGAAGGCCATACCGCATTCCTGGCCCGAGATAACTTCCTTGACCTCGTCCTTGAAGCGCTTGAGCGTTTTCAGCGTGCCTTCATGGATAACCACATCGTCACGCAGTAGACGCACGCCCGCCGAGCGCCGCGCCACCCCTTCGGTAACCAGACAGCCCGCGACCTTGCCAACGCCGGACACCTTGAAGACTTCGCGAATCTCGGCATAACCGATGAAATTCTCGCGCACTTCGGCAGACAGCAGACCGGATGCTGCTGCCTTGATGTCATCGACCAGGTCGTAAATGATCGAATAATAACGCAGCTCAACCCCTTTCTGGTTGGCCGAGTTACGTGCAGAGGCATTGGCGCGCACATTGAACCCGATGATTGGCGCACCCGAAGCCTCGGCCAGCCCAACATCGGTATCGGTAATGGCACCAACGCCATAGTGGAGCACGCGCACGCGCACTTCTTCGTTGCCGATCTTCTCGAGCGCCTGCACGATGGCTTCGGCAGAGCCCTGCACATCGGCCTTCACCAGAACAGGCAGTTCAGACACATCCTGATCGGCCTTGGCCTTGGCCATGAGTTGCTCGAGCGTGGTGGCGGCACCGGCGGCGGCGCGTTTGTCCTTGGCCGCCTGAGCGCGATATTCCGCGATCTCGCGCGCCTGCGCTTCGGAGCTGACCACATTGAGCACATCACCGGCTTCAGGCGTGCCGTTAATGCCCAGAACCTCGACCGGAACGGATGGTCCGGCTTCCTTGACGCGCTCGCCCTGATCATTGATCAGCGCGCGCACCTTGCCCCATTGTTCCCCGACGACGAAGATATCACCCTGACGCAGCGTGCCATTCTGCACCAGAACAGTCGCTACCGGCCCGCGACCGACGTCAAGCTGCGCCTCGATCACGGCGCCCATGGCGGTACGGTTCGGGTTGGCCTTTAGCTCAAGGACCTCAGCCTGAAGCGCGATCGATTCGAGCAGATTGTCGAGCCCCTCGCCGCTGATTGCCGAGACTTCGACATCCTGGACATCACCTGACATGGCTTCAACCACAACCTCATGCTGCAGCAATTCGGTGCGCACCTTGTTCGGGTCTGCCGTGGGCTTGTCGCATTTGTTGATCGCCACGATCATCGGCACTTCGGCCGCCTTGGCATGGTTGATCGCCTCGATCGTCTGCGGCATGACCGAGTCGTCCGCTGCTACAACCAGCACAACGATGTCCGTCACATTTGCACCGCGCGCGCGCATTGATGTGAAGGCCGCGTGGCCGGGCGTATCGAGGAAACTGAGCACCGCGCCGCTCTCGGTCGTGACCTGATATGCCCCGATATGCTGGGTGATTCCTCCGGCTTCGCCAGAGACGACATTGGTCTTGCGGATTGCATCAAGAAGTGACGTCTTGCCGTGATCGACATGGCCCATGATGGTGATGATCGGCGGACGCGACTGCAGGTCTTCGGGCTTGTCCTCGACCTGAGCGATCACCTGCTCGACATCGGCATCCGAGACGCGCACGACCTTGTGACCGAACTCATCGATGATCAACTCGGCCGTGTCGGCGTCGATGGTCTGGTTCATGGTCGCCATGACGCCCATCTTCATCAGTGCCTTGACCACATCGGCGACGCGTTCGGCCATGCGATTGGCCAATTCCTGAACCACGATGGTTTCCGGAAGCTGGACTTCGCGCACCACTTTCTCGCGCGACTGGCTCTGGCCCATGGCTTTCTGCCGCGCACGTTCCTGCTTGCGCTTCATCGCCGCAAGCGAGCGCTGCCGTCCGCCATCGCCCGAGAGCGCATCCTTCAATGTCAGCTTGCCAGCGCGACGCCCGCCGGCGTCGTCACGCGGCTTTGAGCGGTTCTGGCGGTCGTCGTCTCCGCGCTTGGGTGCCTTGCGCGTATCCTGTGCGGACGCGGGGCGAGCGCGCTCTGACAGCGGAGCTTGAGGCGTCGGATCAACCGGGGGCTCGGCGGCACGGGCCTTGCGGGCGGTCGCTTCGGCTTCGGCCTCTGCCTTTGCGCGTGCTTCCTCTTCTTCCTTGGCTCGCATTGCAGCCTCACGCTCGCGCTCTTCGCGCTCACGTGTTTCGGCCTCTTCGCGGCGGCGCTGGCGTTCTTCCTCGCGCGCGGCTTCCTCAGCGGCGCGAGCCTCTGCCTCTTCGGTCTCGCGGGCTTTCGCTGCGGCGAGCGCTTTCAGGCGGCGCTCCATCTCTGCATCGGAAATGCCGGCAGGACGGCGCGCAGGATCAGGGCGCGCGGGTGCCGCACCCTGCCCACCGGAAGCGGGCGCTTGCCCCGGCTTGGGAATGACCACGCGCTTGCGCTTCTTCTCGACGACGACATTCTTCGTCCGGCCATGGCTGAAGCTCTGCTTCACCTGACCGCTTTTGCCGCCCAGTCCGAGTGTTTTCTTACCGTCTGTATCGCTCATGCGTCCGTCTTATCCTCTCCGGTGGCGTATCCACCGATTTCCTTGCGCAGCCCTGCCAGTCTTGCCGCTTCCTCTACAACAGCTTGAGCCAGTCCGCCAGCGCGAAGCGCGGCATGTATCACATGATCACGCGCAAATGCAAAACCCAATTCCCGCGCGCTCAGGCAGGTCACATGACTTTCAAGACCCGCAGGAGGCCGCAGCTTTGTCTTGCCCCGTTCCGAGCCATCATATGCCTGCATCAGCACCGCCATCTCACCCCGAAGCGCCAGATCGCGGCATTTCTCATAACCTGCCACTGCGTGGCCACTCTTGCGCGTGAGCGAGATCAGTTCCAGCACGCGGGCGCGCAACAACTCCTCGACAAGATCTGCGAGCCGCTCAGGAACAGTGACCGCCTGTCGGGCCGCACGTGCAAAGGCTTTCTTGCGCACCGCCATTCCCAGAGCATCCCGGTCGGCGCTGACCCAGATGCCCCGGCCGGGCAATTTCTGCGCCACATCGGGCACGATGGCACCGTCGGGCCCCACAACGAAACGAACCAACCCCCGAGCGGGTTGCGACTCACCCGTAACAATGCAGCGCCGCTCGGGAACCTCTCGGTCCTTGCGTTTGCCCCCGCGCGTCATGGGCATGGGCGCGCCTTTCAGCGCGCCTCCTCCACGACAGCTTCTTCTGCGACTTCTTCACCCTCTTCGGTCTCGTCCACTTCGAGTTCGGAAGGGTCCACCCAGCCCAACATGACCCGCGCGGTCATCACCAGATGCTGGGCTTCCTCAAGGCTCATGTCGAACGGCTCGAGGAGCCCATCATCCTTGACGCGTTGCCCGTCCACAGTTGTCCATCCGCCGGCCAGCTCCCAGTCGGCGCAAGTGGCGAAATCTTCCAGCGTCTTGACCCCGTCCTTGGCCAACGCCTCGACCATTTGCGGTGAGAGCCCCTCGAACCCGATCAGACTGTCCTCGGCGCCCAGTGCGCGGGCGTTTACCAGCGCGGCACTGGCAATCGCTTCCAGCCGCTCTCGGGCGCGAGCCTGCAATTCCTCGGCGGTTTCCTCGTCAAACCCGTCAATGGCCAGAAGCTCGTCGATATCGACGTAGCCCACCTCTTCGAGCGAAGTGAACTCTTCGGCGACCAGAAGCTGCGCCATCATCTCGTCGATATCCAGCTCTTCCATGAACAGCTTGGTGCGCTCGGCGAAAGCAGCCTGACGGCGTGCGGATTCATCCGATTCGGTCAGGATGTCGATGTCCAGGCCAGTCAACTGACTCGCCAGACGCACATTCTGCCCGCGCCGCCCGATGGCCAGCGAAAGCTGCTCGTCCGGCACGACCACTTCGATCTTGCCGGCCTCGTCATCGATGACGACCTTGCTGACCTCGGCGGGCTGCAACGCGTTGACAAGGAAGGTTGCCTGATCCTCGGTCCAGGGGATGATGTCGATCTTCTCGCCCTGCAACTCATTGACCACCGCCTGCACACGGCTGCCGCGCATACCCACGCAGGCACCAACCGGGTCGATGGAATTGTCATAGCTGATCACGCCGATCTTCGCGCGCGAACCGGGGTCGCGGGCGACCGCCTTGATCTCGATGATGCCGTCATAAATCTCGGGCACTTCCATCTTGAACAGTTCGGCCATGAATTCGGGCGCGGTGCGCGACAGGAAGATCTGCGGCCCGCGCGCCTCGCGGCGCACATCCTTGACATAGCAGCGGATGCGGTCGCCATTGCGATAGCTTTCGCGACCAATCTTCTCGTTGCGGCGCAGGACGGCCTCGCCCCGGCCGATATCGACGACGATATTGCCATATTCCTCACGCTTGACGACACCGTTGATGATCGTGCCCGCCCGGTCCTTGAATTCCTCGTACTGGCGGTCGCGTTCAGCCTCGCGGACCTTTTGCAGGATCACCTGCTTGGCAGATTGCGCCGCAATCCGGCCAAGTTCAACGGGTGGCACCTGATCCACGATCTCGTCACCCACCTTGGGGTCATCAAGATAGGGCTTCGCCTGCTGCACGGTCATTTCGGCGTGGTGGTTTTCCAACTCCTCATCGGCGACGACCGTGCGCACGCGGGTGAAAGTGGCAACACCCGTTTTGCGGTCGATGCTGACGCGGATATCCATATCGGCTCCGTAGCGCGACTTGGCGGCACGGGCGAGGCTGTCTTCCATCGCCTCGATCACCAGTTCCGGGTCGATCATCTTCTCGCGGGCCACGGCCTCGGCGGTTTGCAGCAGTTCAAGCTGGTTGGCAGAGGTGATTGCCATCTCTCACTCCTCGGAATGGGGCGCGCCGGGCGCGTCCGCTTCGGTTTCAATCTCATCAAATTCGGATTCGTCAATTGCACCGCTGGCTTTGCGCGTGCGCAACATCTCGGCGATCAGATCATCGGTCAGCACAAGCTTGGCATCCGAGAGCCAGTCGAACTGCAGACCGATGGTCACAGTCTCGCCGCCCTCTTCGATCTCGATCAGGACCTCTTCCCCCTCGACCCCCGCCAGCTTGCCCTTGAAGCGGCGGCGGCCATCAATGAGTTCGGTGGTCTCGACCCGCGCCTCATAGCCTTCCCATGCCTCGAAATCCTTCAGCCTGGTCAGTGGGCGGTCGATGCCGGGGCTCGAGACCTCAAGTGTATAGGCATCCTCGAGCGGGTCCTCGACATCGAGTGCAGCGGAAACGGCCGCCGAAATGGCCGCGCAGTCATCCACCTCGATCCCGCCATCAGGACGGTCGGCCATGATCTGCAACGTGCGTGTCTTGCCCGCCATCAGGCGCAAGCGCACCAACTCGAATCCCAGCCCCTCTATGACCGGTGTCACGATCGCGGCAAGCCGCTGATCCATGCTCGTCTTGGCGATCAGGTCAGACATACGCCCTCCGATGGGCAAAAACAAAAAAACGGGCCACGCGGCCCGTTTTGCTTCCCGGTGGAACCTGCAAGGCAGGTGCCGCTGTTAAGGGGGATATAGGCATCTTGACAGTCAAGCGCAAGCGCTGATTTCTGCAGGTTCAGATCGACAGCCGATGAGTATCATCGAAAAACGACTCAATTCCGTGTGCCGCTCCTTTACAGTTCAACCGATATTCATCGCCGATCAAGTTGGCGCTCAGCCTGCGCGTCAGAGCTGCTGCGAACATGCTGGCTGCGCAAAGGGCCCGCATGGCAGAATTTCTGCACTAGCCGAGACAGGTGCTCCATCTGGTGGAAGACTCCGGCCATATCGGGAACGGCGCAAGTGTCACGCGGAATTCGGGTTCTGGTCTTGCGGCAACCTGCGCCGAGCTATCGCGGCGTGAAAGGCCGCCCCTCCCAGAAGTGCATCATCGTTAAAGTCATAGACCGGGTTATGCAGTGGCGCAGAACTCTCGCCATTACCAATAAACACAAAGCAGCCGGGCATGTAGTGCAGGAATCGTGCAAAATCCTCGGAGGCGGTCATTGGCGACTCGGCGACCATCGCTGAGGCAAATTCACCAAGCGTTCTTGCGGCTGCAAGCGCCTCCTCGGCGAGATGCGCGTCGTTGATGAGAGGAACGAACTCGCGGCTGTATTCGACGTCGACTTCCATATTGTGCGCCTGCGCGATCCCGGCTGCGATAACGCGCATTTGCTTCTCTATGGTCGCGCTCACTTCGGGCTTGAAGCTACGCGCATCGCCAAGCACGCGAGAAAGCCCGGGAAGCGCGTTTCTCGTGCCGTCGGAGATCAACTCGGTGACTGAAACGACTGCGGTTTCGGTGGGGTTGAGCCGTCGCGAGACAATGGTCTGCAGGCTTGTTACCAGAGCGCAGGCCGCAACCAGGGTTTCGTTTCCCGAATGCGGTCGGGCGGCGTGGCCACCCGTCCCGCGCAGCGTGATCTCAAAGTTGTCCTCTGCCGACATGATCGGACCCGCACAGGTGCGGAATGTGCCGACCGGAAAGCCCGGCATGTTGTGGATGCCGTAGATCTCATCGAAAGGAAAGCGTTCGAGCAGCCCGTCTTCGAGCATGGCAAGCGCACCCTTTCCCCATTCTTCGGCGGGCTGGAACACGAAGCGGACAGTGCCATCGAATCCACCCTCCTCAGCGAGCAGTTTCGCTGCGCCCAGCAGCATCGCCGTATGCCCGTCGTGGCCACAGGCGTGCATGAGGCCTGACACATTTGATCTGTGCCCCACGGTTCCGCGTTCCTCTATCCGCAAGGCATCCATGTCGGCCCGCAGCGCGATCACCCGCTTGGATGTTCCGCGCCTTAACGTCCCGACGACCCCAGTGCCACCAATTCCTTCGGCCACTTCATCAAGGCCAAAGCCCCTCAGCATGTCGGCCACAAATGAAGCCGTGCGCTGTTCCTCGAAGCCGAATTCCGGATGGCGATGCAGGTCATGCCGCCAGGCGATCATGTCGCGGACGAGCAATTGCGTGTCTGTCATTTCCGCGCTCCTACCATTCAGCCGCCGACGCCGTCACGCTGGGCAGTGTTCCCGACATGCGCCCTAACAGATCAAAGCCCGTCGCGCCTTCAATATTGAGCATCAACCGCTGCGGTTCGCCGGTCAATCCCTCGTCCGCGCCTGCATCATGTTCCACAACGTAGTCAGCCGCACCGACAAGCCCTCGCCGAGGGTGACCGTGGCCTTGCGACGCGAAATGCCCCGATTCAGGTGATGATGACATCGTTCAGGGCATTCGGATGGAAGGTCAGTTGCTCGTATCCATCCGCCGTCAGACTGAAACTGTCCCCCACCTGTGCGCGAAAACGCGCGTCAAGCGTCACTGACCCGTCAACTGCGAACACCATGCCGGGCTTCAGTATGGTTCTGTCTCCCGAAACAAGTTCGGGTTTCTCGAGGAAGCTGAACCCGGTTGCCCGGCCGCAGCGGAACGGGAGTTCATGGCCCGCGCTGCGAATGACCTCGGCATAGGCGGCATGGACATCCTCTGCCCGAACGCCGGGCCGAAGCACTGACAGCGCTGCCTTCTGGCTCTCGAGCGCTGTTTCGTAGACCCTGGCCTGCGCATCGTCCCTGATATCGCCGATCCAGAACGTGCGGTCGAAGCCCAGCTTGAAGCGGTGAAAATTGGTCATGCCACAAAAACACATGAACACCGGCTCGCCACGGCGCATGAGCCTTGTGCTGGCACGGTGGTGGGATTTGGCGGTTTCCGGACCCGACGCCATGATCTGCAGGAAATGGGTGTTGGGGGACATGCGCCCATCGCCGTAATGGGTGCGCAGCAGTTCGGCGGCCTTGCGGGTTCCAGCTGCAGAGGCGGCCAGCGCCACCTCGAATTCGGGTACGCCATCGCCGATGGTGGTGCGGGCAGCGTCCATCATGGTACTTGCGACGAGGCCCGCATGACGGGCGAGCGCAAGCTCTTCCTCGGACTTTATCATCCGCATGTTCTCGATGATCGGGCTTACCGTTTTCGGATCCGTGACGTCATGTTCGTCAAGGAAGTTGCGAACAACCGCAGGCATCCGCAGCGGCTCGATCGCGATTCTGCGTGCCTTTCCGGCGAGAAGCGACAACGCCTCGCCCCACTCCTGGCCAACACCATCGCGCCAATAGGAAATGTGATCGACCTTCGCCGTGGCATCGGCCATGGCCTTTTCCATCGCTGGCGTGACGAGATGGCTCGGACCATCTGCGAAGACCGCAAGGATTGTCGGACGACCGAATTCCATGTGCAGATAGTCGTAATACCCGGTGAAGTAATAGACACTGTCGTCATCGGTAATGAACGCCAGGTCGATGCCACCATCCCTGAGGCGTTCACGCAGTATGTTCATCCGTGCTTCGAACATGGCATAGGCCTTCGCTATCCGGGCGCTTGTGCAAGCTCGCAAGCGAAGCGTTGCGCGGACCCATCACACACTCCATCCAACCTCATGTTGATCACAATACACCGATTCCGCAACGAAGAGGGCTCGGCGATGCGGACAAAAGGGTTGAAGGCATTGCCTCCCGCATACTTGGATGTCGTCGCTTTTTTTGGATGGGTCAACGTCCCCAAGCGCCGCCCGAAATGTCGCTCAGCACCGATCTTGCCATAAAGAGGGCAGATCGCCGAGGGGAAATGTGATCATCCGGGATCAAACACCTATACTCGAAATATTCTTCTAAGATAAGTGGCAGCCCGTAGGGGAATCGAACCCCTCTTTCCAGGTTGAAAACCTGGCGTCCTAACCGATAGACGAACGGGCCACGCTCGTGACGGGTGTTTATGCAAAGCCATCATGCAGTGCAAGAGGATTTGTCAGGTTTTTTCGGTCAAACTCGCAGCCGTCAAACAACCGGATCAGCAGCATCTTCGATCCGGAGTTGAGGGCGCTGACGACCACCCCATGAATTGATCTCCACGCGTCCGGCAAGATGCATGCGCCGCCCCTCTGCCGCCACCAGCCGCGGGCCGAGCCCAGATTCGAACGCCCGGAAGGCGACCGCATCGACAGGTGATGCCTGACCATCATCAAAGCGCAATCGAAGGTGGTTTTCACCCATGCGGCGCACCGAGCGAACCGTCACGCCAGGAAAAGCGAAGCGTGGGGCCGGAGCGGCTGCGCCAAAAGGGCCTGCGGCTTCGAGTTGTTCGATCATCTCGACCGTCAGCGCGCCCGGCATGAGCACGCCATCAAGGCGTATCCGGGAAAGGCCACTCTGGCCAGCACCCTGTTGTCCAAGAAGCTCAGCAAGCCGCGCCATGGCATCTTCGATCCGTGCACGCTCAACTGTCAGGCCGGCAGCCATCCTGTGCCCCCCGCCCTTGAGCAACAGCCCGTCGCGTTCCAGCCGGTGCACTGCAGCACCCAAGTCCACACCCGAAACCGACCGCCCCGAGCCCTTGCCCTCTGCCCCATCGAGCGCGATGACCACAGCAGGGCGATCCGTGGCCTCTTTCAACCGCGCCGCGACGATCCCGATAACACCTGGATGCCAGCCCTCGCCTGCTGCCCAGACGAGCGGTCGGTCCAGCCCGCGTCCCTCTGCCTGAGCGAGCGCTGCGGCGCGTACAGTCGCCTCAACCTCGCGACGCTCGGCATTGAGCTGTTCCAGACGCTCGGCCATGGCGAGAGCCTCGGCAGGGTCCTCACAGGCGAGGAGCCGCGCCCCCAGATCCGCGGCTCCCAGCCGCCCACCAGCATTGACCCGCGGCCCGAGCACGAAACCCAGATGATAGGCGGCTGGCGCCGTATCAAGCCGCGCCATATCGGCGAGAGCGCGCAGGCCCACGCGCTCGCGTCGCGCCATCACCCGAAGGCCCTGACGAACGAAAGCTCGGTTCACCCCGATCAGCGGCGCCACATCGGCCACAGTCGCAAGTGCCACCAGATCAAGCAGCGCCATCAGGTCGGGTGGGGTCTCACCGGCCAGACGCATCTGTCGATTGGCTTCGACCAGCAGCAGGAAGACCACACCAGCCGCGCAGAGATGGCCAAGCTCACCGCTTTCATCCTGCCGGTTGGGGTTCACCACGGCATAGGCTGGCGGCAGCGTCTCGCCCCCAAGATGGTGGTCCAGCACGATCACATCGGCCCCAGTTGCGGCGTCTATCGGCCCATGGCTCAGTGTGCCGCAATCGACGCAGACAATCAGGGTGTGATCGCGCGCTAACGCCGCCATGGCGGGTGCATTCGGGCCATACCCTTCGGCGATACGGTCGGGTATGTAGAGAGTGGCCTGCGCACCCAGTGCGCGCAGCCACACCAGCAGCAGGGCCGCTGAAGCGCCGCCATCGACATCATAATCTGCGAAAACCGCGATCCGCTCCCGCGACCGGACAGCATGCAGGAAACGTGTCGCCGCGCGCTCCATGTCGTGCAAGCTGCGCGGATCGGGCAGAAGGTCACGCAGGGCAGGCGCAAGAAAACGCTGCGCCTCTTCGGCCGGCACGCCGACCCGAGCGAGCACTGCGCAGACTGCATGCGGCAACCTTGTCGCCTGCACCAAAGCGTCGCGTGCGCGTTCCTGCGCCGGGTCCGGCCCGACCCAGCGCTGTCCCAGAACTGACGTCTCCACGCCCAGAAACGCAGCAGCCTCTGTCATCACTTAACCTTGTGCCGCGTGACATCGCCTTGCGGCTTCATCTTGCCAATAATACTCGTCTCTGCGCCTGCGGTCAGGCACTGGTTCAGGCCGGAGTGCGATAACTCATGCGCCGCACCGATCCGGTCTTCGAGCGCATCAGCAAAGTGTCGGTCGTCACCCAGCCCGGTTCTGTCCGAATGCCATGCACGATCGAGCCATCCGTGACGCCAGTGGCGGCGAAGATCACATCACCTGTCACCATCTCGTCGCGCGTATAGACGCGGTCAAAATCCTCGATCCCGGCGCGGCGCGCGCGACCGATCTCATCCTCGTTGCGAAACAGCAATTTCCCATACATCTGACCGCCCATGCATTTCAGCGCTGCAGCGGCCAGAACGCCCTCTGGCGCACCACCCGAGCCCATATACATGTCGATGCCCGTGATCTGCGGCTCGGCGCAGTGGATCACCCCTGCCACATCACCATCCATGATCAATCTTATGGCCGCACCGGTCGAGCGGAGATCAGCGATCATCTCCTCATGACGCGGACGCTCGAGGACGCAGACCGATATGTCCTCTGGCTCGCAGCCCTTGGCCTGCGCCAGTGCACGGACGCGCTCGGCCGGACTCATATCCAGCGTTACAGTGTCGGGCGCATAACCCGGACCGATCGCGAGTTTCTCCATGTAGACATCAGGTGCATGCAGCATCGTCCCACGCGGGGCCATGGCAATGACAGTCAACGCATTCGGGAAATCCTTGGCGGTGAGCGTCGTGCCCTCCAGCGGGTCAAGCGCAATGTCGACCTCGGGGCCTTCACCTGTGCCCACTTCCTCGCCGATGTAGAGCATCGGCGCCTCATCCCGCTCGCCTTCTCCGATCACGACAACACCGCGAATGTCGAGCATGTTCAACTGGCGGCGCATGGCATCGACCGCGGCCTGATCAGCGGCCTTTTCGTCACCACGACCGACAAGATTGGCCGACGCCAGTGCCGCAGCCTCCGAGACGCGGGCGAGACCCAGCGACAGCATGCGATCGTGGAATTCCGGTGGCGTGATCATGGCGCTGTCCCCTCGCGTCTGATTTGTTCTCTGTCTAGCGGCAAACCGGCGCGGATCACAAGGCTTTGTAGCCACGTCAGCGCAATCAGCAAGATCGGGGCGCGCTCAGTCTTCCTCGATCGCCAGCGCCACTGGCTCGCCCATGACAACGCCCGTCTTCATCGAGAGCGCAATCGCGTGGTCAATGGCGTCGCGCGTCGTCTTGTGCGTGATGATCAGCACCGGGGCGCGCGTGTCCTGATGGCCGTATTGCCGCATCCGGTTGATCGAAACCCCGGCATTGCCCAGCGCTTCGGCCACCTTGGCCAACGCACCGGGCTTGTCGAGCAGCCCCATGCGCAGATACCAGGGCTTCGAGCCCATGGCCTTGGCCGAGAATGCCGTTTCCAGCATATACGCAGGCTGACCAAAAACCGGCAGCCGCAACCCGCGCGCAATGTCGATCACATCGCCCATGACCGCGCTGGCCGTCGGACCTGCCCCCGCACCCGGGCCACGCAGGATGATCTGCTCGACGGCATCGCCCTCTATCACCACCATATTCGTGCCACCCTTGAGTTGCCCGAGCGGACTGTCAGCGGGAACGAGGCAAGGGGTCATCGACTGCTCAAGCCCGCGCCCGGTCATCTGCGCGACACCGAGGAGCTTGATGCGCAGCCCGAGATCGGCGGCGGCGCGGATATCCTCGATCGAGATCTGCTCGATCCCGCCTAGCGTGATGGCGTTGAAATCCGGGCGCGTCCCGAACGCGATGGCTGAGAGCAGAGTCAGCTTGTGCGCAGCGTCAATGCCACCCACATCAAGCGTCGGATCGGCCTCGAGATAGCCAAGCTGGTTGGCTTCCTCGAACACGGTTTCATAAGGCAGGCCAGCATCTTCCATCCGGGTAAGGATATAGTTGCAGGTGCCGTTCATCACACCCTTGATCCGGGTGATCCGGTTGCCCGCCAACCCCTCGCTCAGCGCCTTGATAACCGGAATACCCCCGGCGACTGCTGCCTCAAAACGCAGCGCCACACCTCTGGCCTCGGCCGCTTCCGCCAGTTCCTGGCCATGGATGGCCAGCAGCGCCTTATTGGCCGAGACAACATCCTTGCCCGCGTTGATCGCGGCATCGGTCAGGGCCTTGGCCGGGCCGTTCTCGCCGCCCATCAACTCGACCACGACATCGACATCTGCACGGCGCGCCAGTGTGACGGGATCATCCTCCCAGGCATAGGTCGAAATATCGACGCCCCGGTTGCGCGTGCGCGAGCGAGCGGAAACTGCCACAATCTCGATGGGCCGCCCAGCGCGCCGCGCGAGCAGATCGCCATTGGTCTGCAGAATATTCACAAGACCCGTGCCGACAGTGCCGAGCCCGGCGATTCCAAGGCGCAAAGGGTTGGTCATGTGTGGGGCTCCGATGTCTCCAATCGCAGCCCTGTTAGCGGGTCGCAGGCAGGCTTGCAATCGGGGCAGATGCAGTCAGCGCGTGAGGGCGGTGATTTGGCGCAACATGAGCGCACGCGATATCTCGCCGACATGGACATGCTCCAGCACGCCATCGGCACCGAGGAACAGGGTCACTGGCAGCCCGATGGTCCCGTAATGGCGCGCGAGTTCGCCGCTTGGGTCAAGCGCCATATGCGCGTCACTTATCTCTGCGCGGTTCAGATGGGCGCGCACGGTCTCGGCATCCTCGCCCTGCGAGGCCAGCAGAAAAGTCACCTCCGGGTGGGCCTCGGCCAGTTCGGCCAGCATCGGCAATTCGCGGCGACATGGCGGACACCACGTCGCCCAGAGGTTCACGACCAGAGGCTGTGCCGGGCGGTCGGTGAAGTCGAAATCCGCGCCGTCGAGCATGACAAGTTGCAGTTGGGGCGCAGGCACTGGCGGGCGGTCGGAGAAATCGAGGATCAGCACCAGCCACAGCATGCCCCCCAGCCAGAGCGCCCCGAAAGCGTGAACAAGCGCCAGCCCGCGCCGCAGCGAGAGAGCCGTGACCACGCCGACCGCCAGCGCGGCGCCGACCGGCGAGAAGCCGCCCTGCCACACCGCAAAGACCGTCCACGGCTCGGCCAGAAACACATCGGGGTATTGAACGACATGCCCCAGCCGCGCGCCGACAAGGCCCCAGAGTACAGCGCGCGCCGACCATGCGGAGAGTGCAGGCTGTCGGCTGATGCGCGCGATGATTTCAGCCGCAATAACGAAGACCAGCAACGCGGCCAGAGCCGCAAAGCGGTCCCAGCCCAGAACAATGGGTCCGATTTCGATCGCGCTCATCTGTCACTGCCTGTCCGAGGTCTGCTCGGGCGGGCTTATCGACCGGAGTGCTCTTATTGTCCAGCCTGCCCCTCAGGTCCCGAGCTTGGCCGCGTCGCGCGCCATGGCTTCGCGCGTGGCGTTGCGGCGGTACCAGAGCGTGATCGCGGTCGAGGTCAGCACGATGAAGAGCGAATAGAGCACCGGGATCAGCAGAACCTCTTCCTGCATCGCGCCAGTGAAGGTCAGCGTTATCACCAGCACTGCAAGCGGGCCGTTCTGGATGCCGGTTTCGAGGCTGATCGTGCGTGAGCGGTTGGTATCCTGCCCCAACCCGCGCGCGACCCAATAGCCGAACAGCATCCCCATCAACCCGATGCCGATGGTGGCGGCATAGATCGACGGCCCGGTATCGAGCAGCAACTGATAGTTGCGCGGCACCCAGGTGACGATCAGGAACAGGATCACGACGACGCCCATGAAAGACCCGATCAACTCGACCGTCGCGCCGATATTGGGATTGAGCTTGCGCAGCACCATGCCGAGGATCGTGGGGATAAGCAGCACCACCAGCACCTGCGCCACGTTCCCCGGCGGGATGCTGGATTCGGCGGGCACCCCGGCCAGCCCGCCATAGAAATCCAGCAACAGCGGCACCATCACCACCGCGACCAGCGTCGAGACCGTGGTCATCATGATCGACAGTGCCAGCACGCCCTTGGAGAAATAGGCGAAGATGTTCGAGGTCGTCCCCCCCGGCATGCAGGCAATCAAAAGCAGCCCGACCACCAGTGCAGGCGGTAGCCCCAGCAGGATGGCCAGCAGATAGCCCAGGAATGGCATGACCGCGAATTGGCTCATTAGCCCGACAAGAATGCCTTTGGGCTTGCGAAAGGCGATGCGGAAATCGCGCGGGGTCATGCTGGCGCCCATGCCCAGCATGATCACCATCATCATGATGCCCAGAAGAGTGGTTTCCAGTTCGGTCAGCATGGCTCAGGCCCCCATGGCAAATTCGGCGCGCGCCTCGGCCTTGAGATCCTTGCGCAGGATCTTTCCGATGGG
>SLJW01000055.1 GCA_007134865.1 Paracoccaceae bacterium
CGCGAAAACCAGCTATCGCGCTTTCAATCTGGCCCACCAGCGCCGTGCCCAGAACTGCCATAGAGGCCGCAAATCCTGCCAGTACGGTCCAGGCCCAACCTTTAAGCAGAAATGGCAGAAGGCGTGGGATGACGGTGCAAGCCACCAGACCGACCATCCCCATGCGCGATTTGGACAGCACGATCATGGCGACCCCGGCAGCAATTGCTACGGCTTTCCAGCCGCGATGCTCTTCTTCCAGCGCGAAGAGCACCATAATCACCCCCAGAAGTGCGGCAAAAGGCGACCAGGGGGCGAAAAATTGCCAGCGCGGCGTCCAGCTTGCCGGGTCATAGGTGAACACATAGACCCCGAAATATTCCGGCCCTGGTCCGCCGACCTTGCGCAAGGGGGATACGAATAGCTGTTCAGGCAAGCCCGCTAGATAGCCCAGCACCAGAACCGGTGTGAGGATCAGGGTCCACAGCCCCAGAACGGATTGCGCGCGGATCAGCAATTGCCGCCGGATGGGCAGCACGGCCCCTGCCAGCAGGAACAGCACGATCAGCGCCCAGCCCTTGGCCCAGCCGATGCTGGATTTGATGATCGCGACTGTCGAAAAGCCCCAATCCAGATGACCGACCCAAAGGGCGATCAGCATGACTATCATACCCGCAGCCCAGAGCCAGACCAGACCCGGAACGGGGCCTGTCGCGCGCAAATCATGCCGGATTGCAGGGCCAAGATAGAGCGACAGCAGCGCCAGCCCGCCAATCAGCCAGCCCAGCACTGGCCCCACGACGTAAAGCGCGCCGATGGCGTAAAAGGGCCAGGTCCAGACCAAGGGATACCAGACCATCGCCTCGGCGGCGTTTTGTGGCCGGATTGCCTGCGAGGGTACTGTCAAGGGCATGGTGGCGCTGATCATCATCCTTGCTCCGGCTTGGCCAGCAGCTTGTCGATCAGCGGGCGCCGCATCCAGCCCATGAACAGCCCGATCATCAGAAAGATACTGGCTGCGCCACCTGCCGCCACAGCCAGCTTGCGCCGGGGCGAGGAGGGATCAACCGGCAGGGACGGATCTTCGAGCACCTGCACCAGCGGGTATGATACAAACAGATCGGTGCGCGTGGTGTCCGAGCGCGCCATGGCGGAGGCGAAGACCGCTTCGGCGACCGCGTAATCGCGCTGCAAATCCTCCAGTTCGGCGGCGGCGTCGATCAGGTTTTCCACACGTGCCTGCGCAGCGGTGGCACGCTCGCGCAAGGACGCGACCTCGGCCGCCAGTGCTGCGCGATCTGCCTCGGCCTCGACCAGACGCGACAGCAATCCCGCGCGCGCGCCGATGGACGACAGGTCCAATTGTGCGATCTGCATGTCGGACAGGCCGGTCAAGCCAGCCGCACGGGCGCGGGCACGCTGCAAGGTCGCGTCAAGTGCTGCGCGCGCATCGGTGACGCGCGGGTGATTGGGGCCGAACTGACCCGACATGCGCGCCTCTTGCGCGGCATGCTCTGACATCTCGGCAATGATGGCGGCAAATTCACTATCTGCATGCAGGCGCAGCGTGGCAGAGGCCAGTTGCGGCGTTGTGTTCAGCGCAGATTTCAGGGCGGTCACGGCCTCGCTGCGCTCTGCCAGACGGGTTTGCAGAGCGGCGAGGTCTTGTAACAGGTCTTCGGCGCTCGTGACCAGGGCGTTATACTGGTCTATCGACATCAGGCCACTACGGCGCTGCAATTCGGAGATACGCGCGCGGGTGCTTGCGACCGTATCGCGATATTCGGTGATTGCATCCTGCCCGGACACATCGCGCATACCGATTTCATCGCGGCGCAGGGCGTCAACTTCGGCATTGAAGGCCGCCAGCAGCGCGCGGCCACGGTCGCGGGCATCTTCGGGTGAATTGCCGGTCATTTCGATGCGGATCAGGCCAGTCTGGTCGATCAGACGGATCCGGGGTTCGCCGAAATCGCGTCGGTGCATCTGCACCGAGCTGGCCGCTGCATCCAGAATCCGCCCGGCCCCGAGCAAGCGCTGATAGGTCACCGTGGGGCTGATCGAGGTATTGGCATAGGGTGAGGCTGCAGATGAGCTGGCCTGTCCGATCCGGTCCAGATTGACACTGGCGCCTGCACCAGCACCGGGCAGGATCAAGGACGCCTCTGAAGTAAAGCGCAACGGCGCTTTGAGCAGATAGCCGGTAATTGGCACCCAGATCGCAGCGAGGCCCAGAAGCGTAATTGCGGCATAGCGCGGGAAGCGCCCCATGTCATTGACGGCCCCACCACGAAAGACGCGCGCAAAGCTCAGGCGGCGTTTGGGGCGCGGGGTCGGGGTGAAGTCTGCGGTCAGGGTCATGGGCTTATTCCTTGGCAGGTGATGCGCTCTGGATACGCCACGGACGCCCCTGATGCAGCCGCGCGAGAGCATAGCGCCCCGCGCTGATGGATGCGCCGCTATCCTTCGGGATAGCGGCGCTACGCAAACGAAGCGCCTGACGCAATCAGGCCGCTTTCTGCGTCTGCTGTGGGGCGGTCATGGATGCAATCAGCGCGCCCCAGGCCTGAATGCTGGCCTCGGGGGTGCGCATGGCGCGCAATCTGGCGCGCGGGGCCTGTTGCACTGCGCCCGCATCCAGCGCATCAAGCGCAGCACGCCAGCCGCTGATGGTGCTGTCGACCTGCTGCGCGCCGTCGCGCAGGTGATCGGCCAGCCCATCCACGCCAGAAACCAGCAGCCCACGCCCGGCCGCGCGCGCTTCCAGGCCCACCAGCCCATAGGCTTCCCAGCGCGAGGGCATCGCCACCAGATCGACCGAAGCCATGATCGCGACCTGATCTGTGCAATGGCCGTGAAAGGTGATCCGTGGATCATTGCCCGCCAGTTTTTCGAGCGCTGCACGTTCTGCCCCGTCGCCGAAAACCTCGAGCCTCAGGTCTGCGCGCTCGCAAGCCTTGAACGCGCGGATCAGCATGTCGAAGCCTTTTTGCGTATCCAGCCTGCCGATCGCCCCGATCACTTTCGGGGAATGGTTGACAAGGGGAAGGCGCAGCAAGGGCATCACATCCACCGCCGAGCGCAGAAGTTCCAGCCGTGCGGGATCGACAAGCTCGCGCACGGCCAGCCAGTCGCGCTGTGCGGCACTGACGGTTGCAACCTTGTCAAACAGCGCAAAGGCCGTGCGCAGCAAAGTGTGTAAGCGCAGTTTTGAGGGCACGTTATGGGCCACAAAGCCAGCGGTGTAGCTATGCTCGACATGCAGCATGGGGGTCTGGGCATTCAGGGCACGCAATTGCATCAGGAAGGGCAGGCCGCGCCAACTGATGGCCAGATGCGACACGATCAGATCAGCCTCCAGCCGGGGTGCAGACAAGCTGCCGCGTTTGATCTGGCGAAACTCATGGTGCATCGTGCCTGTCAGGTCAGGATGCGTGCTGATATAGTCGAGCACCCGCATCACGCCACCGGGCGTTGTGTCATCGATCAGGTGAATGACGGTCTGTCTGGTCATCGAATGTCCTTTCAGGCTTTGCGGGCGAGGGCGCTTTGCGCGCGATCAAGCAATCTGGGGCCAAGCGCGCCAAGCACAGCCGCTGCGGCAAGGGTGACAAGGGTTTTGACGGGTTCTTCCACCAGCGGGCGCAATGAACAGCGCGCAGTCTGGCTGGCCAGTCGCGCGGCTGCGGCCCCGTCGCGCGCACTGATCGCGCGGCGGCACAGGTAGCGCAGCTGATAGGCCCGCGCGGCGGGCGCGTGCCGGGCAAAGAAGGCAGGATTGAGCGGGGTCAGCTTGGTCACCATCCGCTCCCAACTGGCCAGTTGTGCAGTGGTATTGGCGGACAGGCCTGCGCCATTGATCCGATAGAGCGTCAGTGCGCTCGGCACACCTTCGATCTGCCAATCGGTGCTCAGGGCAAGGCGCAGCCAGCATTCAATATCTTCGGATTGGCGAAAGCTCTCGTCAAACCACCAGTCGCGCGCCTGTTCCTGCGCCGGGCGCCAGGCAATCGCATCAAGCGCCGCGCGCCGCAGGACAGGGGCCGAGCCATTGCCGACCGGGTTGCGCTTGAACACATGCGGCGCGGTGATGTTGCGCAGGCGCGGGCGTTGCGACAGGCCCAGCGGGCGCGAGGCCGCGTCGATCAGGGCAGAGCCGGAGAAGGAAAGCCCGACCAGCGGGTTGGCGTCCAGATGCGCGACATGGGCGGCCAGTTTATCCGGCATCCACAGATCATCCGCATCACAAAACCCGATATATGTGCCGCGCGCGTGGGCAATGCCCGTATTGCGCGCCCCGGCAAGACCGCGATTGGTCTGGCGCACCAGACGCAGGCGCGGATCATCATGCGCGCGCGCGATTGCAACCGTCTGATCGCTCGATCCGTCATCGACCACGATGATCTCGAAATCGCGGAAGGTCTGGACGCTGAGCGCCTGCAAGGTTTCCGACAGGGTTGCCGCGACATTGAAGGCGGGAACGATGATTGACGCTTTGGGCATGGTCCATGTCCTTTTCGAGGGCTTGCCTGATACCTACGCCCAAAACCCGATCCCGTCATTCGGACAGCAGGATAAGCACGCCGCGCGTCAGATTTGGCCGCCTATCCATCGGGATAGTGGATCGCCCCGACGCGCCCACCTTCATGACAAGACCCCGTGCATTGCGCACGGGGTCTGATGGGGCTGCGCCCAAATGCAGCGGGGGGCTTTGAGCTTAACGCCCGAACAGATGGCGGCGGGACCGTGTACTTAGAAGGGGGGCCACCAGCGCGCCAAGGGCGGTCAAGGCTCCCCGGCGGGCATCTGAAAAGAACCCCGCAGGGCTGTTGCACAGCCCTTCCAGCACGAAGCGCAACGCCGTCATGCGCCCGGTGTCCAGACGCAGGGCGCGCCGTGCCAGGTAGCGCAGATAGATCGCTTCCGCGCGCGTGTCCGTTCTGGCCCCGAAGCGCTGCGCGGTCGCCAGCGCCTGCGCCCGCCCGGCGCGCATCGCTTTGAAATCGGCAGACAGGCCAAAGGCGTTGTTGCGATACCAGACAAGGGTTTCATCATGCCCGATGATCTGCATGCCCATGCCTGCAAGGCGGATCAGCCATTCCAGATCCTCGTTATGCACCAGCGTTTCATCGAAGCCGCCAGAGGTCGCGAAAGATTTCTTGCGGATGCACAGGTTCGACATGGTGCAAACCGGATTTTCTCCCAGCAATGTCGCGATGCCAAGCGGCCCTTGCGGCACGGTCGAAAAGGCCGCCGCATCTTCCGGCACCTCGCGAAAGAAAGCGATGCGGGCATAGACGGCATCTATCTGCGGCTGTCCGAACAGTGGCGCCATGTGCGCCAGTTTTTGCGGCGCCCAGAGATCATCGGCATCACAAAAGGCGATGATCTGCGCCTGTGCCTGCGTCACAGCGTGGTTGCGCGCCGCACTGGGGCCTTTGCGTGGGTTTCCAAGCAGTCGCAGTCGCGGATCGGCAAGGGCCGCTTCGGCAATGATTGCAGTTGTTGCATCGCTGGAACCGTCATCGACCAGCAGCGCCTCCCAATCGGTCAGGGTCTGCGCCTGCAAGCTGGCAATTGTGTCCGGCAGCGTGGCCGCCGCGTTGAAACAGGGAATGATGATTGAGAATTGGGGCTGTCTGCACATGGGTCAGGCTTTCTGAAGTTTCGGACGGAAGGCCGCGATCAGGGCGGGCGCGGCAAATGCGGTCTGGGTCAACCCCGCAACGAACAGATAGCCCCAGGCGATCACCTCGATCCCATGCGGGGCGAGGATCGCGGTCATGGCGATGAGGGCCGTGGTCATGATCAGGGTGCGGTTGAATTCTGCCCCGGCGCGGTCCTGCGTACGCAGCCACTGGGCGGTGGCCGACCAGAGCACAGCCGGGATGGCCGCCAGACACAGGATCGAAACCACCGGGCTGATATGTGCCCAATCCGCACCCAGCAGAAGCGGCACATACCAAGGCGCAAGCAGGGCTTGCAGCACCACGACTGGCGCGATGATCCCCAAGGCCAGCGTAATGGCCTGCCGCAGCGCAGCGGCGCGGTCAGTCGCACGGGCAAGATGCGGAAACAGCACCACCGAAAAGGCGACAGAGAAGGAATTGGCTAGACCCAGTCCGGCATTGAAGGCCAGAAAATAGACGCCAAGCACCTCGGCCCCGGCAATCGCCCCGATGACCAGCTTGTCGGCCTGAAGCCGCAGCGCCTTGACCAGTTCCACCCCCAGCACCGCCAGTCCGAAGCCTGTGAAATGGCGCAGCGGCACGCGCCCTGACATCCGGTCTCGCTGCCACGGATGCAGGCGGCGCACGGCCACCAGCCAGATCGGCGCAGCCAGCAGGCGCGGGATAACCAGCGCCAGCGGGCCGGGCAGGATCAGAACCAGAATGACCGTGAACAGGTTGGCCCCGACCACCTGCCCGCCTGCAATCGCAGCGGTCTGGCGCATCTTGCCTGCGCGCATGGCCAGTGCGGCCTGCACCAGCCCGCCGGGCATGAACAGGTATTCCAGCGCCAGAATCGCCAGCAGCGCGAAAAACAGCCAATCGCCCCAGATCAGTGCGGCACCCACACCAATCAGAAGTTGCAGGGAAAACAACCCCAGCGACCAGCTCCAGAAAATGCGATGGGCGGTGTTGCAAGTGGCCTCCAGTTCGGCGTCAGGCGCGGCGATGATCCGTTGTCCGACGCCATTTTCCGTCAGCGACTTGAGGATATCAGCCGCCGCAAGCGCTGCCGCCGCCAAGCCGATCGCGGCGGCATCCATACTGCGCGCAACCGCGATCACCACCAGCAGACGCGAGGCTTTCGCCGCGGCCTCGGACGCGCCATAGGCCAGCAGATTGCCCGCGAAAGGGCCGTTGAATTGCATCAGTCTGGTCAGCATGTCAGGCTCCGGAAATGGGTCTGTCGGGGATATAGCAGCTGAAGATCAAGCCCGCCCGCACGCAGAGGCGCAGGCTGCAGTCCCGGGCGAGTGGCACAGCTATCCTTTTGGCTATGCGACAGGTCTAGCCCGCAAGGGCCAGAGCCGGAGCGCGGCCTTGCGGCGCGCGAAACCGATAGC
>SLJW01000164.1 GCA_007134865.1 Paracoccaceae bacterium
CATCGCCGATATGGCTGCCGCGATCCTGCGCGATGCGCCGGAGCGGTTTGCACTGGCGGGGCTGAGCATGGGCGGGATTGTGGCGATGGAGATGCTGGAACAGGCGCCCGAACGGGTAGAGCGCCTTGCGCTGATGGACACCAACCCGCTGGCAGACGCGCCCGAGGTGCAGGCCCGCCGCGCGCCCCAGATCAACCGCGCGCTCTCGGGCGACCTCGACGGCGTGATGCGTGACGAGATGAAACCCAACTACCTCGCCGACCCCGACGATAGCGAAACGCTCGATCTGTGCATGGCCATGGCGCGCACCCTTGGCCCCGATGTGTTCCGCCGCCAGTCGCTGGCGCTGAAAACCCGCGCCGACCGCACCGAAACGCTGAAGCGCTTCACAGGCCCGGCGCTGGTGCTCATGGGCGAACATGACCGCCCCTGTCCGCGCGACCGGCACGCGTTGATGCATGCGCTGATGCCGCAATCACGCCTTGTCATCATCCCCGAGGCCGGGCATCTGCCGCCGCTGGAACAGCCCCAACCCACGATTGCGGCCCTCAAGGAATGGCTGGACACATGACCCCTGACCTGCTGACCCTCCTGCAACGCGTCGATACCCCCACGGTCTGCAATGCCATCGAAGTGGTGCAGGGCAGGCGCGGGTTTGATGCCTTCACGCGCGGCACGATGCTGTGTTCCGAGCCGGGGCGCAGCGTGGTGGGCTATGCCGTGACTGCGCAGATTGCCGCTGTGGCACCCCCGAGCGAGCCCCCCGACGTGATCCGCACTCGCCGCATGGCCTATTACAAGGCCATGCATGATGCCCCCAAGCTTTCGGTCGCGGTGATCGAGGATCTGGATTACCCCGATTGCATCGGCGCTTATTGGGGCGAGGTGAACACCACCATCCACAAGGGTTTCGGCATGTCGGGCGCTCTGACCAATGGTGTGATGCGCGATCTGGGTGATCTGCCCGAGGGGTTCCCGGTCATCGCAGGCAGTATCGGGCCGAGCCACGGCTTCGTGCATGTGCGCAGTCTGGGCAAACCGGTCAACGTTTTCGGGCTGCGCGTGGCGCAGGGCGCTCTGATCCATGCCGACCGTCACGGCGCGCTGGTGATCCCGCCCGAGGTGATCCCGGGGCTCACCGCAGGTATTGAAAAACTGCTTGCGACCGAAAAGCTCATACTCGACCCTGCTCGTGCGCCGGGCGTCGATTTCGCCGCCTTCGAGCAGGCCTGGGCCGCCTTCGAGAAAGCGCGGACTTGAGCGGCTCATAAATAGAGCGCCAGTGCCCAGGGCGCGAGAAAGGCCGTCAGCACGGCATTCAGCGCCATACCGATCCCGGCGAAAGCGCCCGCCTGCGGGTGGACCTGCAACGCGCGGGCTGTGCCGATGCCGTGCGCGGCCACGCCCACGGCGAAGCCCCGCGCGCGCCAGTCGCGGATGCGCAGCGCGTTCATCAGCGGTGTCACGACAATCGCGCCGATCATCCCTGTCAGAATCACCAATACTGCCGCGAGTGTGGGCGAGCCGCCCAGCGATTCTGCGATACCCAGCGCGACCGGGGCGGTGGTGCTCTTGGGGGCCAGTGTCGCCAGCAGGTTGAAGGGCAGGCCAAAGGCGTGTCCGATCCAGAGCGCAGAGAGGAGCGCCACACTCGAGCCCACGACAAGGGCGGCGAGGATTGGCAGGGCAGCGCGGCGCACGCTGTCGCGGTTGAGCCAGAGCGGGACTGCCAGCGCGACCGTGGCCGGGCCGAGCAGGAAATGGACGAATTGCGCGCCCTCGAAATAGGTCGCGTAGCTGGTTCCTGTAAGCCAAAGCAGCCCGGCCAGCAGCAGCACTGCGACCAGCACCGGATTGACCAGCGGCGCGCGCCCGGCCCGCGTGGCGGCCCAGTCACCGACGATATAGGCCAGCAAGGTGGCCGTCAGCCAGATCAGAGGCGATTCGGTCAGGTAGGACCAGATTTCCACCATCTCAAGCATCGGAACGGTCCTTGCCCATCAGCTTTGCCACCAACATGAACGCGCCTGCACCTGCCGCAAGCGCGAGCACGGTCGAAACCACCAACGCGACTGCAAGCCCGGTGCCGTAATTCGACAGCATCGCCAGATGCCCGACGACTCCCACGCCTGCGGGCACGAAGAGCAGCGACAGATGGCGCAGGATGGCCTCGCCCACGGGCTGCACGAGCGCCGCGACACGCGGCGCGGCGAGCATCAGCGCAAACAGCAGCGCCATTCCGATCACCGGCCCCGGCGCGGGCAGGCCGAAAAGGCGGGCGAGGGTTTCACCGGCAAGCTGGCAGGCAAGGATGAGGGCGAGCGCGTGGATCATCGGGGGCCTCCTTCTGTCATTCAGCCCATTGGCGCGCATCGGGACGCAAAAGGGAAGGGGCAGATGACAGAGGGCCGTTGCGCTGCGGTGACTTGACTTGGCGGCGGGCACGGCCCAAGCAGGGGCCATGCAGGATCATCTCAAGGGGCTGATCATCACCGCGCTTGGCGTGCTGTGCCTCGTCCCCGATTCCCTCTTCGTGCGGCTGATCGATGCCGACGCATTTGCCATCGCCTTCTGGCGCGGGCTGGTGGCGGGCGCGCTGATCGGGGTATTCGTCGTGGTCCGCATGGGGCCGGGCGCATTCGGCGCGGTTCTGCGCGCGAGCTGGCACAGCTATGCCTATATCCTGCTTTTCGGGATTTCCGCACCGGGCTTCGTGCTGGCCATCTCGCTCACCTCGGTCGCGAATGTGGTCTTCATCCTTGCCTCCATGCCCGTCTTTGCCGCGATCTTCAGCCGCATCGCGCTGGGCGAGTTGATCACGGCGCGTATGGTCTGGACCATGCTGGGCGTGTTCGTCGGGCTGACGATCCTGCTCCTGGGCTCGAAGGAGAATGAGATGACGAGCCTTGCGGGTGATGTCGTGGCGCTCTGCGTCTCGATCTTTTTCGCCGCCGCCCTGACCACGGTGCGCGCGGCTCGGGCGCGCTCGATGCTGCCTGCCGTGCCCATCGCGCTGATCGGTGCCGCGCTGGTGATCGCGCTGTTTGTCGACGTCATGGCCCCTTTCGCCGAGTTCTGGCCGCTGCTCCTCGGCCATGGTGCCTTCATCGCCTTCGCGTCCGGGTTAATGGTGCTGGGGCCGCGCTATCTGGGCTCGGCTGAGGTCTCGCTTCTGATCCTGCTCGAGACCGTTCTGGCGCCGCTTCTGGTCTGGGCCGTGCTGGGCGAGGACCCGGGGGTCTGGGCGCTAGTCGGCGGCGGGGTTGTCATTGCTGTGCTGATGCTGTCGAATCTGGTCGTGCTGCTTCGCCTGCAGCGCGTGGCCGTGTAAATTGCGTCGCTGCAAGCCGAGCCATGGTGTAACTTTCTGGAACTCTTTTTCGTAGCTCTAGCTAACTGATAAACGACAAGAGGAATTGCCCATGCGCCACAGATACCTGCCCGCCGCGTTCTGCATTGCTTTTCAGGGGGTTGTGGCCACAGCCCAGACCCCGGACCCGTCCGACTGGGAGGCCGTTTTGCAAGAGGCCGAAGGGCAGACCGTGTTCTGGCACGCCTGGGGTGGAGATCCGCGCATCAACGCTTTCATTGCCTCGGTGGGCGAGGAGTTGCAGGCGCGATATGGGGTCAGCCTCGAGCATGTCCGGCTGGCCGATACGTCGGATGCAGTGACGCGCGTGATTTCGGAACGTCAGGCCGGGCGCGACAGTGGCGGTGCGGTCGATGCGATCTGGATCAATGGCGCGAATTTCGCCTCGATGAAGGAACAGGGTCTGCTCTTCGGCCCCTTTGCCGAGAGCCTGCCCAACTGGCCGCTGGTCGATACCGAAGCCAACCCCGCCGTTTTGATTGATTTCACCCTGCCGGTGGAGGGGTTCGGCAGCCCTTGGGCGATGTTCCAGATGGTGTTCGAATATGACAGCGCCGTGGTGACCGAGCCGCCACGCTCGCTTGACGCGCTGCGAGAGTGGATTGCTCAGAATCCGGGCCGCTTCACCTATCCGCAACCGCCCGATTTCCTCGGCACGAGTTTTCTGAAACAGGCGATGTATGACGTTCTGCAGGACCCTTCGGTTCTGTTGGAGCCAGTGGGCGAGGATTATGACGCCGTGACCGCCCCGCTCTGGGAATTCCTGGACGAAATCACGCCCAATCTCTGGCGGCAGGGGCGGGCCTTCCCCGCGAATGAACCCGCACTGGCTCAGCTTCTCGCCGACGGCGAGATTGATATCGGCTTTGCCTTCAATCCCGGCCGCGCCTCGGCGGCGATAGCTGATGGCGAGTTGCAGGATACTGTCCGCACCTTCGTTTTCGACGAAGGCACGCTGGCCAATTCCTCCTATCTCTCGATCCCCTATAACGCGGCCAATACCGCCGGGGCGCTGGTGCTGGCCAATCTGATCCTCGACCCCGAGATTCAGGCCCGCGCGCAGGACCCCGATGTGCTGGGCTTCCAGACCGTGTTGGGGATGCATTTGCTGGACGAGGAAGACCGCGCGCGCTTCGAGGCGCTGGAACTGGGCATCGCGACTCTGGCCCCGGATGAACTGGGCACCGGGCTGCTGGAGCCGCACCCAAGCTGGACGACGCGCATCGCCGAGGACTGGACGGCGCGTTACGGCACCGGGCAATAGCTTGGCGCGGGCAGGGCTCTGGGCAGCGCTCGCGCTGCTGTCGGCTCTGCCGCTTGCGGGGCTTGCGGGGGTCATCGCGCCGAGTTTCGGCTATCTGCCCGCGCTGGGTGGTGATCGGCTGAGCCTCGCGCCTTGGCAGGCGCTCTGGGACTGGCCCGGTCTGGGCGGTGCCGTGCGGCTGTCAGTCGTGACCGGGTTGCTGGCAACGGCAATATCCCTCTCGCTGACCTTGTTGATCGTGGCGGCGTGGCAGGGGACGCGCTCCTTCCTCTGGGTCACGCGCGCCTTGGCCCCGCTCTTGGCCTTGCCCCATGCGGCGGCAGCCTTCGGCCTTGCCTTCCTGATCGCACCCTCGGGCTGGATCGCACGCGCGGTTTCGCCCTGGGCCACGGGCTGGGAACGCCCGCCCGACCTGCTGATCCTCAATGACCCCTGGGGGCTGTCGCTGGTGGCGGGGCTGGTGCTGAAGGAAGTGCCGTTTCTGCTGTTGATGACGCTGGCCGCGTTGCCCCAGAGCGACAGCCTGCGCGGGCAGATGGTGGCGCGCGCCTTGGGCTATGGGCGCGTCATGGGCTGGATGAAGGCCGTGGCCCCGCGCGTCTATGCCCAGATCCGCCTGCCGGTCTATGCCGTGCTCGCCTATTCCATGTCGGTGGTGGATGTTGCGCTGATCCTCGGCCCGACACGCCCGCCCACGCTGGCGGTGCAGATCCTTGACTGGATGACCCACCCCGACCTGCAGATGCGCTTTCAGGCCGCCGCCGGGGCCTGCCTGCAACTGCTGCTGGTGCTGGGTGCGCTGGCACTGTGGCGGCTCGGAGAGGGGCTGGTGGCTCGCTGGGGCAGGGGCTGGGCGGAAGGTGGCGCGCGCGGGGTCGGAGCTGACCGTCTGCTGCGCCCGCTTGCCGCGGGCGGGGCGCTGGCGATCGGTCTTGCCGTCGGGCTGGGGCTGGCGGGGCTGGTGCTGTGGTCCTTCGCCGGGCTCTGGCGGTTTCCGGCGCTCCTGCCCGATGTCTGGAGCCTGCGCAACTGGGTCGGGCAGGCGGGCGATCTGGGGCGGATCGGGGTCGTGACGGCTTGGATCGCGCTGGGCGCAACGCTCGTCGCGCTGGGCTTGAGCATCGCCATGCTGCAGGCCGGGGGCGGGCGCTGGGGCATGCGGCTGATCTACCTGCCGCTGATCGTGCCGCAGATCGCCTTTCTGCCCGGGCTGGCGAGCCTCGCGCTGATCCTCGGGATTGATGGAACGACCTGGGCGGTGATGGCGGTGCATCTGGTCTTCGTGCTACCCTATGTGCTGTTGTCACTGGCCGATCCGTGGCGGGCATGGGATGCACGTGCGGGGCTGTCGGCGGCAAGCCTCGGCGCGCGCCCGTGGCGGGTGCTCTGGGCGGTGCGGCTGCCGATGCTGACGCGCGCGCTCTGTGTGGCCTTTGCCGTGGGATTTGCGACATCGGTCGCGCAATATCTGCCGACGCTGCTGATCGGTGCGGGCCGCGTGAGCACCGTGACGACTGAAGCAGTCGCCCTCGCCGCCTCCAGCAACCGGCGGCTGATTGGGGTTTGGGCTGTGGTGCAGATGGCGCTGCCGATGGCGGTCTTTGCGCTGGCGCTGGCCTTGCCCGCGCTGCTGTTTCGCAACCGGCAGGGGATGCGGATAGGATGAGCTTGCGGCTGGAAGCGCTTGAAATCGCAAAAGATAACGCGGTCATGGTTGCGCTGGATTGCGAGGTCGCGCCGGGCGAGGTGCTGAGCATCATGGGCCCTTCGGGCTGCGGTAAGTCCACGCTGCTGGCCGCGCTGATCGGCGCCCTGCCGCCTGCCTTTCGCGCCACGGGCCGGGTCTTTCTCTACGGGCGCGAGATCACCCATCTTCCGACCCATGCCCGGCGGCTGGGGATCTTGTTTCAGGACGATATCCTGTTCCCACATCTCTCGGTCGGGGCCAATCTGGGTTTCGGCCTGCCGCATGGCGTGCCCGACCGCAAGGCGCGCATCGCGGAGGCTTTGCGCGAGGCCGGGCTGGAGGGTATGGAGGCGCGCGATCCGGCCACGCTCTCGGGCGGGCAACGGGCGCGCGTCGCGCTGATGCGCACGCTGCTGGCCGAACCCCGTGCGCTGCTGCTCGATGAACCCTTTTCGCGGCTGGATGCTGACCGGCGCGCGCAGATGCGCCATTTCGTGTTCCAGCGCGCGCGGTCGCGGGGGCTGCCAGTGGTGTTGGTCACGCATGACCGTGAGGATGCCGACGCGGCGGGTGGCCGAATACTGTCAGTGCGGGGCGCGCCTCTCTGAGGCGCGGCAGACTGCTGACAAAGTCCTCGCTTTTGGCGGGGACTTTTGATTCAATGGGTC
>SLJW01000011.1 GCA_007134865.1 Paracoccaceae bacterium
AGAAACGCGCAGGTGGGACGGATGCCTCCCTGCCAATCTGACAGGCATTCGCTGCCCTTGCTGCACATTTTTGCGCCTGTCAGCAGGCCAGCCCCATCTGTTCCAGACGAGCGACTGTTGCAGGCAAACGCTCCAGATCACGGCGCACTTCCAGGGTCAGACGCGGATGCTCTGGCAAAGCCGCCAATGCGCTGAAAACAGGTTGCCAGGCAATTCGGCCATCGCCGGGATGCCAGTGCCGGTCGGCATAGCCGTCCACATCCTGCAAATGCACATGACCCAGATAGCCCGCGGCCGCAGCGATGTAATCAACCACATGCGGGGCATCATAGCGCCCATGGCAGATGTCCGCATGCCCTGTGTCGATGGACACGCGCAGATTGGGATGTCCGATCTCGCGCACCAGATCGACTCGCGCTGCCGGATCCGTGTCGTCGCAATTCTCGAGGACGAGTGTGCAACCCACATCCGCTGCGCGGACCAGCACAGGGCCAAGGCAGGCGGCGGCGGCGTCCATCAGGCCGGGATAGACGTCGGGGTAATTGGTGCGGTTGAGTTGGTGCCAGTGGTTGAAGGGACTATGGATGACCATCAGATCGGCCCCGAGTGCCTCAGCCACAGCCAGTCCTTGACACATGCGCTTCTGAACGACCGCGCGCACCTCGGTATCCGGGGTCGAGATGTCGAGGCCGAAGAACGGCCCATGAATGCCGCGCGGGCCGTGATGTCCATCCAGTTGCTTTTTCCATTCGGAAAGCAGGTCGGAATGGTGGTGCTCCAGCACGCCGATCTCGCAAAAATCCTGTATCTCGACTGCGCGTCCCGGTCCGCAGATCCAGTCGCGGATCAATGGATATGTTTTCAGGGTGACAGCGGTTCCCAACAGCGGAAGTGTCATGGTCTTTCCTTCACTTGATGCCGGCGCGCATGAAGCTTTGCACGAATTGGCATTGAAACAGCAAGAACTCGATCGGAAGCGGGCCCGAGGTGAACAGCGTGTTTCGAATCCACGCCAGGACCGATACGATGTCGTTTTGACATTTCCGTGACGCTTTTTGAGGCATTGACAGCGTTGTCTCACGCGCCAGCGCTTTGTCCGGCTGACTGACACTGACTTGTCATCGAGTGTGTTTAGGCGTGCCGCTGAATGAACAGAATCGGGTCGAAGCTGATATGCCCTTGTCAAAGACTGATCGTCGTACTCCCTCTGTTCCCGGCGCTGGCTTTCATGATCGTATGATGCGCCAAGCTGTCGGGCGCGCAACTGGTGGTCTTGCGCCGTCGGTTCTGGCTGGGGCGATGCTGGATTGGGCGTTGCAGATGGCAGCCTCGCCAGAACGCCAGGCACAACTCACCGAGAGAGCATTGCGACATGCCGTGCAGCTCAGCCATCCCCTTGGCGTAACTAAAGATGCCTTGCCGCAGGACCGCCGTTTTGCCTCGCCGCTATGGGATATGCCACCCTGGAACCGGATGCGCGACAGCTTTCTTCTAACCGATGACTGGTGGCAAGAAGCCACGCGCGACCTGCGCGGGCTTTCGCCGCAAAGTGCTGCGCAAGTGCGATTTGCTCTGCGTCAGGCGCTGGACGCGGCTGCGCCGCCGAATTTCCCACATCTCAACCCCGAAGTGCTCGCCCGCGCCCGCGAAACCGGCGGGCTCAGCCTCTTGCGCGGGATGCAGAGCCTCTGGGAGGGTCTGGCGAATGGCGCGAGCAGCACGTCAGGGCCGCATCCCGACTTTTCGCTGGGCAAGGTGCTTGCGGCAACGCCGGGAAAGGTTGTGCTGCGCACCCATTTGATGGAGTTGATCCAGTACAGCCCCACGACCGACGCGGTGCAGCCCGAGCCAGTGCTGATCGTTCCCGCCTGGATCATGAAGTATTACATCCTTGATCTGTCGCAGCAAAACTCGCTCGTGCGCTGGCTGGTGGCACAGGGGTTCACTGTCTTCATGATCTCCTGGCGCAATCCAGATGCCGAAGACGCCGATCTGGGCATGGCGGAGTATCTGCAGCAAGGCCCGCGCGCGGCGCTAGATGCCGTGCAGGCGATCACGGGCGCTCCGCGGGTCCATGCGGCGGGCTATTGTCTCGGTGGCACGCTGCTGACGATCATGACGGCAGATCTGGCGCGGCGCGGCGATGACCGGCTTGCCTCGGTCACGCTGCTGGCCGCACAGGTCGATTTTTCGGAACCCGGCGAACTGGGGCTGTTCATTTCCGAAGCACAAGTCACACTGATCGAGGATCTCATGGCCGAAACCGGCTATCTTGACGGGGCGCAGATGGCGGGCGCGTTCACGCTACTGCGCTCGAAGGATCTGTTCTGGTCGCGCTTCGTGCGTGAGGCGATGCTGGGCGAGCGTGATGATCCGAATGATCTGATGGCCTGGAATACCGACACAACGCGGATGCCCTTCCGGATGCATTCGGAATATCTGCGCCAACTCTACCTCGACAATGCTCTGGCCAATGGACGCTACCGGGTCGATGGTCACGCGCTGTCTCTGAGCGATATTCGTGTGCCCGTGCTGGCGGTTGGCACCGAAAGCGACCATGTCGCTCCCTGGCGCTCGGTCTGGAAAATCCATCATCTGACCAAAGGCGATGTCACCTTCATCCTGACTTCGGGCGGGCATAATGCCGGGATAATCTCGGAACCCGGCCATCCGCGCAGGCGGTTTCGCATGGCAACCGTCCATGCCGAAGATCATCCCGGCGACCCGCAGGAATGGTTCGACCGGATTGCTCCACAGGATGGAAGCTGGTGGCCTGTCTGGGCGGACTGGCTGCGTGCGCGCTCCGGCGCGCCTGTTGTCCCCCCACCGATGGGCGAGGAACTGGACGATGCACCGGGCAGCTATGTACTGATGCGCTGAGGGTTAAGTCATGCGACTCAGGGGAAAACGCGGGCTTGTGGTGGGTATCGCCAATGACCATTCGATCGCGACCGGCTGCGCGAGAGCCTTTGCCGCCGAAGGGGCGCGGCTGGCGATAACCTATCAGAATGCGCGCGCCCTGCCGCATGTCAGACCGGTCGCGGAAGCACTGAGGGCAGATCTGCTTTTGCCGCTGGATGTGACCTGCCCTGACGACATGGACGCCGTGTTTAACCGGATCGCCGCTGAATGGGGCGGGCTCGATTTCCTGCTGCATTCCATCGCCTTTTGTCCCAAGGCGGATCTGCAAGGGCGGGTTGTCGATTGCTCGGCCGAGGGTTTTGCGCAGGCCATGGACATTTCCTGTCATTCCTTCCTGCGGCTTGTCCGGCGGGCTGAACCGTTGATGGCGCCGGGGGGCAGCCTGATCACAGTCAGCTATTATGGGGCCGAGAAGGTGGTCGATCACTACAATATCATGGGGCCGGTCAAGGCGGCATTGGAAGCAGTCACTCGCCATGTGGCTGTGGAACTTGGGCCCCAGCGCATCCGGGCCAATGTCATTTCACCCGGCCCGATTGCGACGCGGGCGGCATCTGGTATCGCGGAATTTGTCGGTTTGATCGATGACTCTTATGCCCGTGCCCCCGAGGGCCGGATCGTGAGCATTGTCGAGGTCGGGCAGGTAGCGGCCTTTCTGGCGTCAGATGCAGCGTCTGGCCTGACAGGAACTCTCACGCATATTGACGCAGGCCGCCATGTCCGGATGTGATCCAAATATCATCATGATCGAAAACCGCACGTTGGACGAAATCGCCATTGGCGACAGCGCCGAGATCACACGCGTTCTGACACAACAGGATATCGAACTTTTCGCGGTCATGTCCGGCGATGTGAATCCGGCGCATCTGGACCCTGCCTATGCCGAGGGCACGCAGTTTCACCATGTCATCGCGCATGGCATGTGGGGCGGCGCGCTGATTTCCGCCGTGCTGGGCACACGCCTGCCGGGGCCAGGCACGATCTGGCTGGATCAGCGGCTGCGGTTTCGCGCACCTGTCACGCCGGGGGATCGTCTGACCGTACGCGCAACAGTCACCTCGGTGGATCGCGACAGCGGGCGCGTCCGGCTGGACTGCCTGTGCCGCAATCAGGGCGACCTGACTGTGATCGAAGGCGAAGCGCTTGTGCTGGCCCCGCGCGAAAAGGTCTCGCGCCCGGTTCCGTCCTTGCCGGATGTGCGCCTGCATCATCCCGGTGCAAGACTGGCGCTGCTGGTCGCGCGGGCGCGGGCGCTTCCGCCGCTGCCGACTGCCGTCGTGCATCCGTGTGACACGGCCAGCCTGACAGGCGCACTGCAGGCCGCCGAGGCGGGGTTGATCGCGCCGCTTCTGGTGGGGCCGCGCGCAAAAATACTCGCTGTGGCAGATGCGGCCGGGTTGGTGGTGGATCATGACCAGATCATCGACGCCCCCCATAGCCATGCCAGTGCCGAACTGGCCGTGGCCGAGGTGCGGGCGGGCCGCGCGAGGGCATTGATGAAAGGCAAGCTGCATACGGATGAACTCCTTGCCGCCGTGCTGTCGCGCTCCGCCGGATTGCGCACCGAACGCCGGCTGAGCCATGTCTTTACGCTCGATGTGCCGGGCCATCCACGCCTGCTGCACATCACCGACGCGGCGATCAATATCGCCCCTGACCTGCCCGCGCTGGCTGATATCGTGCAGAATGCGCTGGATCTGACGCGCGCCCTGGGGGTGGACTGCCCGCGCGCAGCCCTCCTGTCGGCCGTGGAAACCGTCAGCGATCGGCTGCCCTCGACATTGCTGGCAGCAGCTATTTGCAAGATGCATGATCGTGGGCAGATCAAGGGCGGTCTGGTCGATGGTCCACTTGCATTCGACAATGCCATTTCGGTGGCTGCGGCGCGGGACAAGGGGATTGCGTCACCAGTGGCCGGGCTGGCTGACATTCTTGTCGCCCCCAATCTGGAAAGTGGCAACATGATCGCAAAACAGCTAATTCATCTGGCCGGTGCAGAAGCGGCTGGGATCGCCTTGGGGGCGCAGGCGCCCATCATGCTGACCAGCCGCGCCGACACTGCCGCGGCGCGTGTTGCCTCTGCAGCATTGGCGCGGTTGACGGCGGCCGGTTGGGTGTAGCGCCCTCGACGGAAGATTATTTGACGTGGAATGTGTCCCAAGCGCATGGGATGACCGCAGCACGGGTAAATCTGATGCAGGACACTGAGCCAGTGAAGGCAGATTACGGGCGCAGCGCAAAGGCTTTCAGGCTGGCCGAGAATTCCTCTATGAATTCGAGCGCGATCAAGGACGGAGCTTTATGGATTGGCCGCACCAGGGACAGACGATGCGGTAAAGCTGGAGCGAAGGGACGGAACGCGACGCCACGCCCAGCGTATTGCACTGCATCCAGTTCGCTGATGACCGAGACACCTGCGCCATGCCGGACGAATTCGCAGGCCGTGGTGAATTGCCGGGCCTCGATGAAGGTCTCGATCGTTGCGCCATCGCGATCAAACGCGGCCTGCAACCGGCGGAAATAATCGCTTTTACGGCGGGCGTGGATCAGTCTTTCACCTGCCAGATCGTTTGGGCGGATGACGGACAGCCGCGCGAGAGGGCTTGTCTCGGGGAAAATGCAGACCGTGCGTATATCAATGCATGTGCTTTCCAGCGCAGGATGGCCTTCGAATCCGTCTGTATCCGTGATGCCTACATCGAATTGTGCGCCCACCATCCACTCCAGAATGCGTTCGGGTCTGTCAGGTTCCAAAGTCAGGGTCACATCGGGACGGTCGCGCAGAAATTTCGCGAGAAATTCGGGCAAGTAGCTCACTGCAAAGCCCGGCAGGCAGGCAATTCGCAACTCTCCGGCCTTGCGCTGGATGATGCTGCGCCCGGCATCCGAGATGCGCTCGACCAATTCAAGCGAGCGCTTGATATCGGGCAGAAGGAAGCGGGCTTCCTGAGTCGGTGCCAGTCGCCCGTCACGGCGTTCGAGAACCGGGAAGCCAAGTGATTCTG
Organism: Paracoccaceae bacterium; assembly: GCA_007134865.1. GTDB lineage: Bacteria > Pseudomonadota > Alphaproteobacteria > Rhodobacterales > Rhodobacteraceae > Roseinatronobacter. The sequence goes on from SLJW01000011.1 coordinate 5,928, forward strand.
TCAGATCGGCCAGAAGGCGGCTGACGGCAGGTTGTGAGATTTCGAGCGCTTGTGAGGCGCGTGTCATCGTACCGTGCTCGACGACGGATAAAAGCGCCTCGAGTTGGCGCAAGCTCAGTTGCCGTTCCATTATTTCCTCGATGATCTCACAGAGTCAGCCAGAAATATAACATAATATTATGCCTGTGACAGAAAGAATTGTGCTGTCTTATGGGTGTTACATTGCCCGGATATCGCCCTCACAAGCGGCCAAAGAGGTGGTCGCGGACGACAGAGTTTATCAACCCTATCTCCAGAGGGAGTATGAGATGAAGAAACATGTTTTCGGGGCCTGTCTGGCAACTGCCACAGCGCTCACACCAGTTTGGGCGCAGGCGCAGACCACAATCAACTGGTGGCACGCGCTGGGTGGTGAGTTGGGCGAGCTGCTCGAAGGGGTGGCAGAAGCCTTTAACGAGAGCCAAGACGAATTCCGCGTCGTGCCCTCGTTCCGCGGCACCTACACCGAAGCGATGACAGGCGCGATTGCCGCCTTCCGCGCGGGTGAGCAGCCCCATATCGTGCAGGTCTTCGAGGTTGGCACCGGCACAATGATGGCCGCAGAGGGTGCTATCGTTCCTGTCTACCAGATGATGGCCGATGCAGGCGTTGAGTTTGATCCCTCGGCCTATCTGGACGCCGTGGTCAGCTATTACACGGACCCGAACGGGAACATGCTGTCCTTCCCGTTCAATTCGTCCACCCCGATCATGTATTACAACAAGGACATCTTCGAGGCCGCTGGGCTTGACCCGGAAACTGCGCCAGCGACATGGGCCGATGTGGAAGCAGCCTCGATTGCTATTCTGGAATCGGGCGCCGCCCCTTGCGGTTTCACCACCTCATGGCCGAGCTGGGTTATGCTGGAAAACTTCATGGCATGGCACAACCAGCCGCTCGGCACGCTCGCCAATGGCTTTGAGGGTTTCGAGACCGAGTTTGTCTTCAACACCGAACTGCTGGCGAACCACTGGGACAACCTGAAAGCGTGGCAGGATGCAGGCGCCTTCCGTTGGG
>SLJW01000129.1 GCA_007134865.1 Paracoccaceae bacterium
TAGAGCGTGCCGGTCTTGGCCCGCACCTCGAAGCCTGGATTGGCAATCACCCGCCCACCTGCATCGCGGAACGGATGCTCGCGCAGGATCGCGCGCAAGGTGCCGTCCTGCCCGGCCTGCCGGAACATATTCGCCAGATCGGCCATCGACACGCGCGAGGCCGCCCCCAGCCCGGAATGATCCACCAGCCGCGCGCTCGACATGCCATAGCGCGCCCGCGCCCACGCGCTCATCTGCGCCCCCGACGCCCCGAGGCCCGCCGGACGCGCCCCCTGCGCCACGCTCGCACTCATCCCGATCGCCTCGGCGCTGATATTGGTCGAAAACCGCAGCATGTCGCGTAACAGCTCCAACAGGGGCTGCGAGCGATGGGTCACCAGATCGCGCCCTTCGGGCGCGCTCGCGCTCAATTGCGGCGCCGGCAGGGTTATGCCCTGCGCCTGCCCCAGCACGCGCAGCACTTCGCCCGCGTAAAGCTCCGGATGGCGCACCGGCAGCCAACGCGAGCCGGTATTACCGAGCGCAGAACGCGCAACACTCCACTGATCCTGTGTCGCCGTGCGCCGGTAAGTATAGAGCGGACTGGAACGGGCGGCGACCTGCATCGTCGCCATGCTCACCTCGGGCCGGTACCGGTTCGAGCGCGCATCCATCGTGACGGCATAACCCTGCCCTGCGCGGCGCCACTCGAAATGCACCCGGTTGAAATTCAGGTTCAACCCCGAGATCGAGGGGTTATAGCCCGCCTGCACTGACTGGTCATCGGCGATGCTCTTGACAAAGGGCAGCGCACCCCCCCAGACCAGAAACCGCCCCGAGACCTGTCGCACACCGGCCCGCGCCAATTCCGCCGCCATGCTTGCGAGATCATCGGTCGCAAGCGTCGGGTCCCCGCCACCCGCCAGCACCAGATCCCCTTGCAGGACACCGTCACTGATGGACGCATTGCTCACCAGCCGCGTGCGGAACTGATACCCCGCCCCCAGCGCCTCCAGTGCATAGAGCGCTGTCACGGCCTTGGCCACGCTCGCCGGAGGCATGCCGGTATTGGCGCCCTGCCCCTCCAGCAGATTGCCCGAGCGCATATCCATCACCGCAAAAGCCAGATCCGCACCCAGCCCCGCGCGCGAGATGATCCCATCGAGCGGCGCTGCAGGCTTGGCAGGGGGACGCAGCGAGCGGTCGGGGGCATTGGCACAGGCGGGCATGGCCATCAGCGCCGATCCTGACAGCAGCAGCTTCAGCAGGTTGCGCCGCCCGGAAAAATGCCGCGCAGACCCATCGCCCGTCTTGCGTTGTGTCAACTGCCGCTCCCTGTGATACTGTCACGCCGTCAGACGCGATTATCTGCGCCAATCACCTGTATTAACCGTTATTTTCCGCACCCACGCAAGTCTTGTGCACGTGCTGCAGGCTGAAAACATCGTGTTGCAAGGCTTGCTCAGTCGCGGCTCTGCCATGCGCCCTTTCGGCGAAGCTCACTCGATGAAATCTTGCGCATCGGAATGGTCAGAAAGCACCAGACGGGCGGGTCCAGATCAGGTAGTCGACCAGCCATGCGCGCAGGCAGGCGCGCCCCGCGTAGACTGCGCGCGGCCACTGAGGCCAGCGCCGCACGCTGCGCGCCGGGACGGGCAATGACCGCGACCGGCATCATCGCGGGTATCGCGCGCCAGTTCTCCCAGTGATGAAGCTGCGCGAGATTATCCGCGCCCATGACCCAGACCATTCGCTGACTGGGATACAGCTTGCGCAGTGCGGCAAGTGTATCGGCCGTGTAGCGTGTCCCCAGCGAAGCTTCGACCGATGTGGCCTTGATGCGTGGATGCTCAATAAGCCCCTGCGCACGCGCCATGCGCTGGTCAAGCGGCGCAGGCCCGCGCGCCTTCAGGGGATTGCCGGGCGAGACAAGCCACCAGAGTTGATCGAGGTGCAGGCGTTGCAAGGCGTGCTGACTGACATGGACATGCCCCTCATGCGCAGGGTCGAACGAGCCACCAAAGAGGCCGATCCGTGCCCCATGCGGGGCATGCGGCAATGCGTGGCGCAGCAAAACCGGCAAAGGCAGCGTCCTTCCCAAATTCCGGTAGCTGCCAAAGGCAGCCTGATCGCAAACAGGCGCGACAGATACGCAGAGAAGGACGCCGAGACAAGGGGGAGGTGGTACCGCCTCCCCGGCTTGAACGGGGGACCTCTGGATCCACAATCCAGCGCTCTAACCAACTGAGCTAAGGCGGCACTGATCGCGATTTAGCCGTCACGGCCTGCGATTGCAAGAGGGCGGATGCTTGATTCCGCCGCCGTCAGGCCCTATCGCTGGCGGAGCAGATGATACTTCACTCATGACAGGAAGCGCCACGATGGGGATCAATTCGGAAAGCGATATCGCAGCGAATCTGCAGATCGGACCGACAACGCTGGGGATGGTGCGGATCTATGTAGCTGGCGACGGGGTGGACCTGCCGCTGGATTTCGAACCGGAAGAGGCCGAAGAAATCGCGCAGGAGCTGATCGGCGCTGCGCAAGCCGCGCGCAAACTCGCAGACTCCGCTACAACGCGCAGCCAACCAAAGAAGCCCGGACGCAAGCCCCGCTGAGCAAAGGCGCATCCGAACTCTGCGCGGAGCGGGCGCCCTGCGCTTCATCTTGCCAGAAATCCTCAAATTCGACGCCCGCCATGCAGCGCGCGGTCAGAGGGGATCAGATCAGCATGATCCGCGCCATGCGCGTTTCCGCGACGTAATTGCAACGCACCTCGATTTCCGCGCCACCACGGCGCACGCGCAGCATCACATTGCGCGCAGCTTTGCCATTGCTGTCCGTCACGGCTGAAGAACCGACCACGCCCATCACATCCAGCCCCCGCTCGCGCCCGGCAGCGATGCAGGCCTGTTCCGCGCCCGATGCTGACAGATCCGCAGGCAGGCCCTCGGTCTCGATTTCCGGCATCTCGCTGGAGGGCGGGGGCACGACCGCCACGGGTGACTCGACGCGTGGCGGTAATGGGCGCAGTGGCGAAAGATTGCAGGCAGAGAGGGTGAACACGGCGATCAGGCCGGAAGCGACCAACTGGCTCCCTGTCAATGACCCGATGCGCAACATGCTTCACCCTCCGCTTGCCACTTACCTCGCGGGACTATTGCGCAGTAGGTCCCGCGCAGCAGCACGAGCTGCCTTCGTTATCGTATCACCAGAAAGCATTCTTGCAATCTCTTCCACACGCGAATCGGCGGAAAGCGGCGCAACATGTGACAGTGTTGCCCCATCGCGTATCTCTTTTGCCACACGCCAGTGATGCTGACCGAGCGCGGCCACCTGTGGAGAATGCGTCACGACCAGCACCTGCGCGCCATCGGCCAGCGCGCGCAGACGACGGCCGACTGCATCAGCCGTCGCGCCTCCGACACCGCGGTCAATTTCGTCGAAGATCATGGTCACACCTTCATTGCCCCGCGCCAGACAGACCTTGAGCGCCAGCAGAAAGCGGGATAATTCACCTCCCGAGGCGATCCGCGACAAGGGCCCGGAAGGCGCACCCGGGTTGGTTGCGACTTCGAAACTGACCGAGTCCGCGCCCTCCGGTCCCGGCTCGGCGGGGGCGGTGACGGTGCGAAACAGGGCACGCTCCAGTTTCAGCGGGGCCAATTCACGCGCCATCCCGTCATCGAGCCGGGCGCCCGCCTGTCGGCGGGCGTCCGACAATGCGCAAGCCGCCGCATCATAGGCCGCCTTCGCGCCTGCCTCGGCGCGGGCGAACTCCGCCAGCGCCTGCGCGCCATTGTCAAGCCGCGCCAGCCGCGCGCGCAACTCGTCGGCGAAGCTGCCCAGATCATCGGCCAGGACCCCATGCTTGCGCGCCAGACCACGCAGCGCAAAGAGCCGCTCCTCGGCTGCCTCCAGCGCACCGGGGTGGAATTCGAGATCGGCAAGCGCCGCCTCGATCCCCTGCTGCGCCTCACCCAGAGCATCGAGCGCGCGGGCAAGCGCATCGAGCGGTTCCGCCAGCGCGCCCTCCAGCCCCTCGGCGGCCCCGTCCAGCCAGCGGGTGGCATCCAGCAGCAGCCGCTCGGCCCCCTCTTCCGAGAGCGCCGCATGGGCGCGGGCGACATCGCCGCGCAGCCGCTCAGCTGCCTGCATCCGGCGGCGTTGCGCATCGAGCGCAGCCTCTTCGCCCGGTTCGGGCGCAAGCTGGTCCAACTCGGCGACCGCGTGGCGCAAGAAATCCTCTTCCGCCGCCATCTCGGTGAGCCGCGCCCGCTCTTCGGCATGCGCGGCGCGCGCCTCACGCAGGCCGCGCCATGCCCGACGACAGGCCGCAAGAAGCTCATCGTGGCCGCCATAGGCATCGAGCAACGCGCGGTGGCCGCGTGGGTTCAGCAGCCCACGGTCATCCTGCTGCCCGTGCAACTCGACCAAGCGTTCGGAGAGTGCGCGCAGCAACTCCCCCGAGGCGCGGCGGTCATTGACAAAGGCCGTCTTGCGCCCGTCCGCGCTGTTGATACGGCGCAGCAGCAGGCTCTCCGCAGGCTCGAACCCCGCCTCGCGCAACACCTCTTGCGCGGGGTGGTCGGCGCTCAGCGCAAATTCCGCTACCACCTCGCCCTGTGCGGCCCCTGCCCGCACCAGATCGGCGCGACCACGCCAGCCCAGCACAAGCCCGAGACAATCGAGCAGGATCGACTTTCCCGCGCCAGTTTCGCCCGTCAACACATTCAGCCCCGGCTGGAACTGCAACTCCAGCCGGTCGATGATCAGAATGTCCCGGATATCCAGCGACAGCAGCATGTCTGCGCTCAACCCTTTGCCCGACGGCTGACCCGCGCTCTAGACCCAGTCGCCACGCAAGGCCTGACGGTAAATCGTGCGCAGCCAGCTTTCGCCCCGTGCCTCGGGCTCCAGCCCTTGTCGCGTCAACAGGCGGAAACTGTCCTGATAGAAGGGGTTGGCCTCGAAATTATAGCCAAGGATCGCGGCTGCCGTCTGCGCCTCATCGCGCAGGCCCAACCGCAGATAGGATTCGACCAACCGGTGCAGCGCCTCGGGCGTGTGGGTCGAGGTCTGGAAGTCTTCGACCACAACGCGGAAGCGGTTCACTGCGGCGTTATAATTGCCGCGCTGCAGATAGAACCGCCCGATTTCCATCTCCTTGGCGGCCAGATGGTCGAAGGCCAGTTCGAATTTCAGGATCGCCGAGCGCGTGTAATCACTGTCCGGATAATCCTCGATCAACCTACGCAGATGCTGCAGCGCCTGAAAGGTCACGCCCTGGTCGCGGCCCACTTCATCGACCTGATCATAAAAAGATAGCGCTAGAAGATAAGCCGCATAGGGCGCATCTTCGTCGCGCGGATATGTGTCGAGGAATCGCTGCGCAGCGGCGCGGCTCTCTTCATACTCGCGCGCGCGGTGATGCGCATAGGCCTGCATGATCAGCGCCCGGCGCGACCATTCGGTATAGGGGTAAAGCCGCTCTATCTCCTTGAAATAGCGCAAGGATGATGTCGCGCGGCGCGAGGTCTCCAACTCATATTCACCACGCTGGAAAATCTCCTCGGCCGAGAAGGCGGCAAGTGACTCATCCGGGCCGCGGCCCCTGTCACAGGCCGAGAGCGCGCCTGCAAAAGCGAGAACTGCCCCCAAACGCCTGAACCCAGCCCTTGAAATCATGTCCTGCCACCCATCGCGCCTAGCCTTTGCGATTGTCCTAGCACAGAAAGAATCCGGGCGCAAAACGCCTTTTGGGAGAATAGCGCGCTCGGGAAGCGCTGTCAGGCCGAGAGTGGCAGATCGCGCTGCGTGATCCCGACCCCGGGCATCCGCGCCCGCGTGGCATGGCTGCAGGGGGTCAGTTCCAGAGCGCCTGGCGTCGCCAGCAGTTTCCTGAGCAAGAGCCCGGTCAGCGCATGGCCCGCGCGCGCACCCTCGTAGCGCCCGATGATCGGACGTCCCAGCACGTAAAGATCGCCCATCACATCGAGCATCTTGTGGCGCACGGGCTCGTCCGGGCGACGCAATCCGCCAGGGCTGAGCACGCGCCCTTGGTCGAAAACGACCGCATTGTCGAGCGTCCCGCCCAGCGCCAGCCCGCGGCTTTGCATGAACTCGACATCGGCACGGCGGCAGAAGGTACGACAATCGCTCAACTCGCGCAGAAAGGTGCCATTGCTCATGCGCATTGCTTGGCTCTGGTGCCCGATGGCCGCCTCGTCAAAGCTGATTTCGAAGGCAATTTCCAGCGTGTCGGCGGGTGACAGGCGGGCAACAGCGCCATCGCGCTCTACCTCTACAGTCTGGCATACGCGATACACCTGCAACGGGGCCTGCTGCATCCGCAGCCCGGCGGCAAGGATATGCGCGACGAACGGCGCGGCACTGCCATCGAGGATCGGCACTTCCGGACCATCAAGCTCGATCACGGCATTATGGACCCCGCAGCCATGCAGGGCCGCCAGCAAATGCTCCACCGTCGAGACGCGCACGCCATGCGCGTTCCGCAATTGCGTGCAAAGCTGTGCTTCCACCCAGTTCTCGGGGCAGACGCGGATCTCGTTGGAACCGGGGGCGCAGTCCACCCGGCGGAAAACGAGACCCGTGTCGGCAGCCCCTGGAAGCAACGCCATACGCACCAGGGCGCCGCTGTGCAGGCCGGTCCCGACGACCGTCCGCCTCGATGAAAGAGTATACTGCATTGATCCTCGTAACACTTCGCGCATTCGCTGCGCTGTGGCGGGACTTTAACCTTTTGGCAAAGATAGGGGCAACTCACAGATTGTGACCCTCTGTAACAAAGCCCTCGGAGACCAGGAAACAGATTTCTGGGCAAGCGAGTCGCAGCAGAAGCCTATGTTTCAGAAGTAAAAAAACACAAAGCCCTGCGTTCGGACCCGCGCGCCTACGACTGAGCCAACACCCGGAAACCACATCATTCGGCTCAGCCACGCGAGCGTTTGAGCTTCTTGCGACTCTTGGCCTTCGCCTTGTGCGCGCGGGAAACGGCCCGCCGTGCTCCACCTTTCCGACGCCCGCCGGGGCGGCGCGGAGGCGCATCGCCCTCGACTTCGAGCAATTCCAGCGCAAGCCCGCCGGTGACCGGTTCGGCCTCTGCCAGTTTTACCCGCACCCGCTGCCCCAACCCGATGCGAAACCCGCTGCGCTCACCCTCAAGCACCTGTGCGTCCGGGTCATGGCGGAAATATTCGTCGCCCAGAGCGCGCACGGGCACCAGCCCGTCAGCGCCGGTCTCATCTAGCTTCACGAATACGCCGAAACGCGCGACGCCCGAGACGCGACCGTCGAACTCCGCGCCGACCCGCTCGGCCAGATAGGCGGCCAGATAGCGATCCGCCGTGTCCCGCTCGGCGGCCATCGAGCGCCGCTCGGCCTCGGATATCTGCTTGGCCGTCTCGTCCAGATGCTCGATATCCGACGGCCCCAGCCCATCCTCGCCCCAGCCATGCGCCGAAATCAGCGCCCGATGCACGATCAGGTCCGCATAGCGCCGGATGGGCGAGGTGAAATGCGCGTATTCGCGCAAGGCCAGCCCGAAATGGCCGAAATTCTGCGGCGCGTAATAGGCCTGTGTCATCGTGCGCAGCGTGGCCATGTTGATCAACTCGTCAAACTCGGTCCCCTCGGCCTGCGCCAGAAGCGCATTGAAATGCCGCGTCTTCAGCACCTGCCCCTTGGCGAGGGTAAAGCCCGATTCCTGCGCCAGATCGCGCAGCGCCTCCAGTTTCTCGGGGCTGGGTTCTTCGTGGACGCGGTAGAGCAGCGCCGAGCCCTTCTCGCGCAATGTTTCGGCAGCGGCGACATTGGCCAGCACCATGCATTCCTCGACCAGCTTATGCGCGTCGAACCGGTCCTTGAACGCGACCGAGACCACGCGCCCCTCTTCGGACAGCACGATCTGACGCTCCGGCAGGTCAAGGTCCAGCGGCTGACGACGCGCCCGCGCCGATTTCAAAGCACGATAGACCCCGAACAGCGCCGCCAGGTCATCCGCCAGCGGCTCGGTCGCTTCATCATGGCGCCCCTCATCACTCGCCTGCGCCTGTTCATAGGTCAGCGAGGCGACCGAGCGCATCATCGCGCGGCAGAATTCATAGCTGCGCTTGGTGCCGTCTTCGCCGATGACCATGCGCAGCGCCAGACAAGGCCGGTCCACTCCTTCATGCAGAGAGCACAGATCGCCCGACAGGATGTCAGGCAGCATCGGCACCACGCGGTCGGGGAAATAGGTCGAGTTGCCGCGCCTGCGCGCCTCGCGGTCCAGCTCTGATCCGGGTGTGACATAGGCCGCGACATCGGCAATCGCGACCCATAGGATGAACCCGCCGGGGTTCTCCGGGTCCGGGTCGGGCATGGCACAGATCGCATCATCATGGTCGCGCGCGTCCCAGGGGTCGATGGTCATGAGCGGCAGATCGCGCAGATCGCGCCGCGCCCCGAGCGGCAGCGGCTGCGCGCTGTCGGCCTCGGCCAGAACGGCCTCGGGGAAACTGTCGCGGATGCCATGTTCATGGATCGCGATCAGCGACACCGCTTTCGGCGCGGTCGGATCACCCAGCCGTTCGACCACCTTGGCGCGTGCGGGCCCGAAACGACCCTTGGAGACGGGCTCGGCATGGACCAGCTCGCCATCCTCTGCCCCTCCGGTGTCACTCACCTGCCAGAAACGGTCCGAACCCTTGTCGATCGGCACGATCCGCCCGCCCTGCGCCTCGCGCCGGAAAATGCCGAGGATGCGCTGCGGCCCGGTGCCCAGTTTGCGGATGATCCGGCCGAGATAGTCATGATCCGGGCCCCGAACCGGCGCCAGTCGCGCGAGCACCCGGTCGCCCTCGCCCAGCGCCGGGTCGCCGGGCTGTTCCTGCAACTGGATGCGCGGGGCCGCGCCCTCGCCGCGCCACTCGACCGGGCGCGCGAAAAGATCGCCATCGGCATCGGGAGCCAGCACCTCCAGCACCGTGACCGGAGGCAGCTTGCCCGTGCCGCGCGGGTTGCGCCGGGCGAGCGCCCCCTCGGCCTGCAATTCGCGCAGCATCGCCTTCAGGTCGATCCGCGCACCGCCCTTCACCCCGAAGGCACGGGCGATGTCGCGCTTGGTCGCCGCCGGGTTATCGGCCAGCCAGTCGCGCAATTCCTTGAGGCTCGGCAACGGTTTCATGCGACCTGCCGCCTCGCGGCTGCGGCTTGAAGTCCCAATATTGCCGGAAATGACGACCAGCCCGTGACAAGGCGGTGCGTAGGGCAAGGCGAATTATGGTCGGGGAAATGGGTCAACATGCGCGGAGACCTAGCACGCAGAAGGAGGGGCGTCACGGGCCATTCTGCAAGGCCGATCCCAGGCAGACGACAGAGCGTGCGCGGAGTTGTCCTCTGCTCATCCCGGCTGGGCGCCGCAAACCTGCCAATCAACGTTCATCGCACCTGCTCGGAGACGGATTCCTCTCGGGAGATCGCAGCCTGCTCAGTTTGCCACTATCTTGCCCGGCTTTCTGCACGCTCTGGACACGATCGGTCTGCTGGCCGAGCGGCCATCTTTCGCGACGAGTCGCACTCCATGCGCAGCGGTGCACTGCAAGTCTCGTTCTGTTTCACGACCGGAGGCAGGACACGCAAGATCGTGGCAACCAGATCGACCTTGCGATAAGGTTTCCCGAGGACTGCATCGAAGCCTGCATCGCGATAGACGCTGATCTGCTCTCCCATCACATTTGCGGTCACGGCGATGGCAGGCGGCATCGGGCGGGCGTCACGACCGGCATGGGCGCGGATTTCACTCAGTGCTTCCATCCCGCCCATCACCGGCATCGAGATATCGAGCAGCAGCAGCTCCGGGTCTGATCGCGCCCAAGCGTCGCAGACCTCACGCCCATTCTGAACGAATTCGCTATGCATGCCGAGATCGCGCAGCAGAGTCCGAAGAATGGTCGCATTCGTCGCGTTATCCTCCGCCACGAGAACCGACAGGCCTCGCAATCGCTCAGCATCGATCCCGGGGGGCTCGGTCGTGGGTGCGCTGTCTTGCGGACAGATGGGCAGATCCAGTCGCAGTTCGACCGTGGTGCCCTGCCCCGTCACCGAGCTTATCCGGATTTGTCCGTCCATCAGGCTTACGAGGTTTCGGGTAATGCTCAGCCCCAGACCCGAGCCGCCGAACTGACGGGTGATGGAATTATCAGCCTGTTCGAATTCATCGAAGACCCGCTCAATCTGCTCCGCTGACATCCCGATCCCGGTATCGATGACGCGCATTACAAATCGATTCGCTGCATCATGGCCAAGGGTCAGCGTGACCTGCCCGCTGGGCGTGAATTTCAGGGCATTGCCGAGCAGGTTGTTCACGATCTGGCTGATCCGAACCGGGTCACCCAGATGCGGCAGTTCCATCTCCTCATCGATCTCAAGGCGCAGATCCAGCCCCTTGCGCTCTGCCGTCACGGCATGCAGCCGCTCAAGCTTGCGCGCCAATGTGGCGGGCACAAAAGGTTTCACATCGAGCACAAGCTTCCCAGCCTCGATCCGGGCGAGGTCGAGGATGTCATTGATGATACTGAGCAGCGCGTCCCCGGAATTGCAGATGGTCTCGACCATCTCGCGCTGCTCGGGAGTGAGGGAGGTGCGCGTCAGGATTTCCGCCATGCCCAGGATACCATTCATGGGCGTGCGGATTTCATGGCTCATATTGGCCAGAAACGCGGATTTTGATCGATTCGCAGCCTCTGCACGCAACCGCGCTTCATGCAATTCGGTTATATCCATCCGCACACCGACGCGGCCCCCATCCGGCGTTGCCTTCTCATAGAACCGGATGATCCGACCCGAAGGCAGGCGCTGCTCCCCGATACTGTCTGCACGCCGAAACTGCGCGAGCCGTTCGGCTTTCCACGAGGTCGGCGTGGTGCCGCTTCCGAGACTTGCACCAGCCGCGATCATCGCATCCAGCAGGGTCTCGAAGGAAACGCCTGGCCGGATTACATCGGCAATGTCCGAGAACAGCGACCGGTATTGTTTGTTGGCAAGGATCAGGCGCTCATCGGCATCGAACAGAAGGAAGCCATCCTGCATCGCTTCGACCGCGGCCTCAAGCTGGGCCTGTGCGCGTTTGGCGTCGGCCTCGGACGCTTCAAACATCCGGTTCGCCTCGCGCAGCTTGACCTCTGTCACGTTCTGACGATGTCGCTGCAGGGCGAGGATCAGGCTGATCATCGCAAAGACGGCGAGGATCGCATAGCCGGTCACTGCGACCCTTGCTTGAAGATCGCCCAAGGCCAAACGGTCGCTGTCGGCCTCGGCTGCAAAAAACCGCATGATCGCCAACACTTTGCGCCGCGCCTCATCCGACAGGGCAACGAGCGCCGATTTCATGTCGCCAAGCGCAGCGTTCAGGGTCTCGTCGTCGGCATCTATAGCCTCGATATGATCGTACAGAAACGCCCGCACCGCTTCGAGGCGCCCGATTTCCGCTACGGAAAGATCCTGCCCCTGTTGCATCGCCTGCCCGACCACACCATTCGCAATGGCATCGCGACGGCTGTAGAGGATGTCGAAGCGCGTGCGCACCTGGTCCAATTGCGCTTGCCCAGGCTCGGACAAGGCATGCAGCACCGCGAATCTCAGCCGATGCACATCCACCTCGAGCTGACTGGCTGTCCAATAGGCATTATCCTGCCCATCAGCACGCAGTTCATTGAATTTGCGGTCAAGCTCTATCCCGAGAGAAACGAGCAGGAACAACAGGATAGCGATTGTCGCTGCAGCGACCGTCCAGAGAGCGGCGCGCGCCCTGATGTCGAAACGCTGGCGCTGGTCGTGCCTCAAGGTGTAATGCTCATCTGCGCGATCTGCCAGACGCTCAGCGCATAGATGGTTTCATTACGAAAGGCAGGCTCCGCGTCATAAGGGAAGATAAGCCAGACCGGTCCGCGCTCCCGAAGTGGCATGGGGCGGCCATTGCGGAGTATCGCCAGCAGCGGCGCAGTCTCATCGACATGCGCAGGGCCAAGCGTCGCGCTGTATCCATCGATGGCCTCAAGAGTGATCTCCCCGCTCCACCCCTCCGGATCGACCCCGAGGTGCGCGAGCATATCCCAAAGCAGGACCCCCGAGAACCGGTCGAGACTCTCAGTCCAGACCGTTGAAGTCGTGTATTCCGTTTTGGCGAGTTCAGTGAGAGACTGAACCGAATACACGTGGGTTTGCATGCTTCCATCCGGCAGCGGACCAATCACGATTGTCAGATCATGCGTGTCGGCACGACTGGCCTGCATCGACATGCCAACAAACACTGCAGTAAGTACCCACAAGACCCATCGGAGCCCGTGAAGGCCAGCGTCATAGAAATCTCTTCTCCACTGCATAGGGCCCTCTTCACGCAAGTCGTAGTTTTCCTATCGTTAGCAGGCGACCCTTAAGATGCGCTTAAGAGGACGCGACGTCCGACACTATGAATCCGTGAAAAAATCCAGCGGCTCTTTGTTCCGATATGGAGCCGCGAGAAGATTGGTTTCACCTATTCTTAATTCTTGCGCTTTAAGTTGATGGGATATGTGCAAATACAAGCATCGCGGAAGTCAATCATGAGGGCACTCAAACAATGTCTGTCAAAACTTGTCCTGCTTCTGCTCGCAGCGTTCCCCTTGCTTGCAGGTGACGCACAGGCGCAGGACCAGCAACCAGACGCATTGCAAATCACGCATGTTGAACCGTCGCTGAGTCGGGTGCTGACATTCGAAGCCCTGCAGCAACTGCCTTTCGTTGAAATCGCCACAACGACGCCTTGGACCGACGGCGTGCAGCTTTTCCGCGGCGTTCCGCTGGCAAGCATTCTCGATCTGAAATCCGAGGATCGCAAACTGCACATGCGCGCAGCGAATGACTATTTCATCACCATGCCCGCGGAGGAGGTCTCTGACGACTATCCGATCATCGCCTATATGCGAAATGGCGCCCCGATGTCTGTACGCGACAAGGGCCGCTATTGGGTCGTCTACCCTTTCGATCAGGAACCCAGGTTCAATGACGAGACCCACCTGTCCCGAAGCATCTGGCAACTCGTGGAAATAAGCATCATGCGGTAACAATGTTTGAGGATATGGCGCATGGTTCCGGCACTGCCCAGGCCGAGAGCTGATGGCCCGAAACCCAGGCTGACGGCAGGATAGCTCTGGTAAAGCGCACCCACTGTGTTTAGCTGACCTGATAACGGAGGTAGAACAAACAAAGAGGAACAGGATGCGACCCACCCGTCTGATCGCAACATTTTTCGGCGCCGGGTTGATCCGCCCCGGGCCCGGAACCTGGGGGAGCCTCGCCGCCTTGCCCGTGGCCTGGCTATTGCATCTGGCTGGCGGGGTTTGGGCGCTTGTCGCAGCGACGCTGGTGGTCTTCCTGCTCGGTTGGTGGGTCACAATAATCGAGACCGCGGGCTCAGATGACCCTGATCCATCGGAGATTGTCATCGACGAGGTCGCCGGGATGTGGCTCGCACTCTGGCCGGTTTCGCTTGGTGCCATGATCCAGGCGGTGCCGATCACCGCGCTTTGGCCCGGCTGGATCGTGGCCTTTCTGGCCTTTCGGGCGTTCGACATCTGGAAACCCGGGCCGGTGGGCCTGGCGGACCGAATGCACAGCCCGCTCGGCGTGATGCTGGACGACATCATCGCCGGAGCGCTGGCCGCCATGGTGGTGGCATTGATGGCCGTGGCCGCGCATGGAATGCTGGGGCTATGACCGCGCGCGCTGTGGTTGATGCGGCGCGGCGTGCCGGCCTGCGGATCGTGACCGCCGAAAGCTGCACGGGCGGGCTGATCGCGGGTGCCCTGACCGAGATACCGGGCTCCTCGGATGTGGTCGATTGCGGGTTCATCACCTATTCCAATGGCGCGAAACAGACCTTGCTCGGGGTCAAGTCCACGACGCTCGCGCGTTTTGGTGCCGTCTCGGAGGAGGTGGCGCGCGAAATGGCTGTTGGGGCCCGCGCCCGTGTCGAGGCGGAACTGTCGATTTCAGTGACGGGAATCGCAGGTCCGGGTGGGTCTGAGCATAAACCCGAGGGGCGGGTCTGTTTTGGCCTGTCAGGCCCTCACGGTTGTCTCACCCAGACCGTCGATTTCGGCGCGCTTGGCCGTTCGAATGTCCGCGCGGCTGCTGTGGATCACGCATTGCAGATGCTGCTGTCGGCAGCGAAAACGCTCGATCCGAGGGAATAGAGCGCGTGCCGATACTGACAAAATGCAAACGGAACAATTGCGGGGCGGCTTCGCCGCCCCGCCATCGTCAAATCTGAGAAAAAGGCTCAATCGCGCCCCAACAACCCGCGCAGGCGGCTGCCGATTTCCTCCTCTACACCGCGGCGCAGCGTGTCCTCTAGGCGTTCACCCTCCTCTCGCGAGACACCGAGCTCGCGCTGGAGCCGCTCTTCGGCCTCGCGTCGCGCGCGTTCTTCCAGACGTTGCGCCTCTTCGCGAGCAATCTCTTCAAGCCGCTCCTGTTCGGCGCGCAGACGCTCTTGCGCCAGCGCCTCCAGATCGAGCCGGAATCGTGGCGCTTCCCAAGGTCCGGTGATCATCAGTGGCACGCGCAGCGTCTCGCCATCGGGACCTTGCAGCGCCGCGGGTACGACCCGGTAATCGAGATTGCGCTGTCCCAACCCAACGCGCCCTTGTCCTGTTACCGAGAAACGGCTGGCTTCCAGGCGCATGTCCTCATTGCGCAAAACCCCGTCCGTGATCGTGAACGTGCCTGTAACCGACTGATAAACTGTCCGATTCTGTTCACCCATGTAGGACATGTCGAGATTGCGCAACATGCCCGCAAGATCGAAGCCGATAATCTCACCCTCAGACAAACGCAGCGCGCCTTCGCCGCGCAGGCTGTTCATGATGTCATGCACGCTGTTGCCAACGCCAAGAAACTGCAGATCGGCATTGGCCGCGCCCTGCAGGCGACGATAATCCGCCAATTCGCTCAGCAGCGGCAAGAGGTCGATGCCGCGGGCGCGCAGATTGCCACCCACCGACAGGCCCGAGCGGTTGTTCATCACGAATTCACCCGCCAGCGTACCGCCAAACATCGCCACCTCGCGCAGGTCGAACACCGCGCGCGACCGGTCGATGCTGATCCCGACGACACTGCGGCCCAGCGTCGTGGCGTCCGTGCGCAGACCGGCGAGGCGCAGCGACAGTTCCGCATCGAGCATGTCCAGCGCGCTGGCATCGATACGCTCACGCGACCAGCCCGGCGTTCCTGCCTGTCCGTTTCCGCCACCATCCGCGCTACGCAGGTCCAGCACATCGCCTGCCAACTGCCCGGTCAGGCGCGGACGCGCGCCCGTCGGGTCCAGATCCACGGCGCCTGCCAGCCGCACTGCGCCCGCGCGAAACTGCGCGTCACGCGCAAAGAGGCGTCCATCCTGTGTGCGCGTCACCTGCCCGGTCAGCCCAAGTGGCAAAAAATCATCCGGAACATCGCCGCCCTGCTGGCCCAGCATCGCCAAAAGCGCGCGCGGCTGTGGAATATTGGCCTGCATCTGCCCCTCGGCCACCAGACCGTCGAGGCCTGCACGCCCGGCATAGGTGATGGTCGCCCCGGCAGCTTCAAGATCGAGCGCCAGCGTCGTTATACCCCCCTCCAGAAAGCGCACGGTGTTATTCGTGCTCAGGCTCACCGCAACCGCCTGGCCGTTGAGCCGCCCCGATGCGTTCAAATCCGCCGGACCATCGAGTGCGGGCAGGCGCAACCCCGCCTCAAGCGCCTCGATATGCAGATCGACCCCCGCCTGCGCATCCTCGAACCGCAAGCGCCCGTTGCGGATCACCGCTTCGCTCAGTGATACCTGACGGGTGCGGGTCGCCTCTGTGCCGGCACTTGGCTCTGCAGCCTCACGGCCCAACTCCCAGTTCCCGCGCCCGCTGGCATCGCGGATCAGATGCAGCACTGGCGCTTGCAGCACGATCCGTTCGATCTGGATGTCGCCGCGGATCAAGGCCACCACATCAAGCCCGATATCCATTTCCTCTGCCGTCAGCATGGGATCAGACCCGGCCCAATCGGGGTTGCCGATGGCGACATTCTGCGCGCGCGCACCGATCACCGGGTAGAAACTGGGTCGGACCGCCCCGCCAAAACTGATGCTGCGCCCCGTCGTGCCTTCGAATTGTTGTGCGGCGATATTGGCAATCCGCTCGGTCGGCATCAGCAGCAACACCGCGCCGATCAGCACCACCAGACCGAGGACCATTGCAACAAGGGCCTTGATCAGACGCATTTTTTCCTCCGCAACCTGCTCGGCTTCGAGACTAGCGCCCCCCGCTGCGCCTGTCTGCGCCAAAATGGGAACCGGCAGGTTTCCGCGCAAACTTGTGATGCGCGCGGCAGGCTTGCGCAGCCAGGGGCCATGTGAAAGAGAGAAG
This sequence comes from Paracoccaceae bacterium, assembly GCA_007134865.1. Classification (GTDB taxonomy): domain Bacteria; phylum Pseudomonadota; class Alphaproteobacteria; order Rhodobacterales; family Rhodobacteraceae; genus Roseinatronobacter. Next base: position 16,416 of record SLJW01000129.1, read on the forward strand.
GCCCAAGCACGAGGTCCGCGCCATGTCCAAGATCGTCACTCGTTTTGCCCCCTCGCCGACAGGTTTCCTGCATATCGGCAATCTGCGCACAGCGTTGTTCAATTACCTTATTGCCCGCAAAGCAGGCGGGGAATTCGTGCTGCGGCTTGACGATACCGATGCCGAGCGCTCGAAACAGGAATATATCGACGTGATCCAGCGCGATCTGGAGTGGCTGGGGCTGCGCTGGGACCGGATCGAGCAACAGTCGAAGCGGCTCGAACGCTATGCCGAGGCCGCCGACAAGCTGCGCGCGGACGGGCGTTTCTATGAATGTTTCGAAACCCCGACCGAGTTGGACCTCAAGCGCAAGAAGCAGCTCAATATGGGCCGTCCGCCAGTCTATGACCGCTCCGCACTCGCGCTTGAAGATGCCGAAAAGGTTCGGCTGCGCGCCGAGCGTGAAGGGTATTGGCGCTTTCTGCTCGAGCAGACGCGGATCGACTGGAATGACGGCATTCTCGGCCCGCTCTCGATCGATGCGGCGAGCGTGTCGGACCCGGTGCTGATCCGGGCGGATGGGCAGGTGCTCTATACGCTCGCCTCGGTGGTGGATGATATCGATATGGGGATTACCCATGTCGTGCGCGGCTCGGATCATGTGACCAATACCGCAACACAGATCCAGATCATCGAGGCGCTGGGCGGAACGCCGCCCAGCTTCGCGCATCACTCGCTGCTGACCGGAGCGCAGGGTGAGGCGCTGTCGAAACGGCTGGGTGTGCTGTCGCTGCGCGATTTGCGCGAACAGGGTGTGACGCCCGCCGCACTGCTGTCGCTGATGGCGCGGCTGGGCTCCAGCGCACCCGTGGAATTGCACCTGACGCTGGACGAGATCGCCGAGGGGTTCGACCTTGCGCAATTCGGCGCCGCGCCCACCAAGTTCGACGCCGAGGATCTCTGGCCGCTGACCCGCGCCGATCTGCAATCGCGGCCCTATGAAGCCGTCGCCGATGAGATTGCCGCTCTGGGAGTTCCCGCGGATATTGCGCCGCAATTCTGGGAGGTGGCGCGCGAGAACATCACCCGGATGGCCGATCTGGGCCAGTGGTGGGCGCTGTGCCGCGATGGAGCCGAGCCCGTCATCGACCCGGAGGATGCCGATTTCGTGGCCGAGGCGCTGCGCCTGTTGCCCCCGCCGCCCTACGGGCCGACGGCCTGGAAGGATTGGACCGACGCGGTCAAATCCGCGACCGGGCGCAAGGGCAAGGGTCTGTTCATGCCGCTGCGCAAGGCGCTGACCGGCCAGTCCCATGGCCCCGACATGAGCGCGCTGATGCCGCTTCTGCGCAAGGTTCCGGCGCGGGAGTGAGCGCTGCTACGCCATTGTCTCCAGACCCATCCGCTGGGTCAGAGACGAGGACCAGATCACCTCGGCCACATGCTCGGCCCAGGCCCCACTCAGAAGTGACAGCGGGCCGTTGAACATGGCCCAGTCCTGCGACAGGCGCGCAAGCAGCGCAGGGTCGGTCGCGACATATTCGACCACGCACCAGCGGTTCCATTCATAAGCCAACGACCAGCCCGCCTCGCCGAGCCGGGTTTCGGGCAGGCGATAATGGAACACGGGCCGCCCGCCCTTCAGATGGTCAGGATGCACACCTGTCAACTCATCCGGGCAGAGATGCTGGAGCGCCGGCAAGAGGTCGAGACCGTAATGGCGCGAGGGCGCAAGCGCTGTGCAGGCGCGGGCCAGATCATGCAGGCTCCAGTCAACACCCTCGGCCAGCGCTGCGACAAAGGCGCGGGGCCATGGTGCGACGAAAGGCAGGACCCGGCGCGCCGGGTCCAGCGGATCCGCCGCGCGCAGCCAGTCCTCGCACAGGCCATAGGCCCGCGCGGTGGCGATGAGCGCTGCGCCATCATCCTCGGGCAGTTCGACATTGAAATGAATGCCGAACCCATAGGCCAGTTTCTCTCGCGTGCCCATCGCACCTGCACTGCGTAATTGCGCAGCCATCGCCGCAGCCAGCGGAAGGGCCGTCTGGGGCAGCGGTTCAGTAATCACCTCGACCGGGATCAGGTCGCCCAGCACCTGCTCGGCCAGATCCTCGGTCCATTGCCGTTTCAGCGCGATGTCGAGTTCGACCTTGATCGTACCCAGCGCGGAACCCCTGACATGCATCTCGCGCGAATGCGCTCGCTCTGTCTCGCCGCCCCAATGCTGCTGTATGACGCCCGCTGCCTGCGCGACATCGAGCCCCGCGAATTCGATCTCGACCCCGACCCGCCGCCTCGCGCTGGACGTCGCACCATGATCGGGCAGCGTCAGAAATCTTTCGCGCGGCAGGTTGGAGTGCAGTTTCGGCACGCGCCTCTCCTGTGATCAGTCCTGCAAGGCCTCAACGCCGGTCTCGCCCATCAGCCGGTAAACCCAGGCCAGCGAGCCATCTTCGAGCGGCAGCAGGTCGCGCCGGTATTTTCGCCCGGTCTGCTCATAGCGGTCAAGACGCTTCATTTCAGCAGGCGTCACGCGGAAGCGCACACCCTCCAGCGTCATGTCAGGCGTGTCACGCAAGTCGCGCCGATAGCGCGTGAATCCGCTGAGCCGCGCGGGTTCGGCAGGCACCAGCCGGCCCACCACCACGAGTCGCACGATCGGGTTGCGCAGCGTGGCGAAGCCGAAGACATAGCTTTCTTCCTCCGGCAGCGGCGGTGCGTTCTGATCATAGCGCGGCAGATAGAAGGGCGCACGGGTCACGGTGATCCACGCAGCCAGCAAGATGACGACCAGCGACAGAGTCAGCACGGGCCTTTCCTCTATCCAATTCATAATGCTCAACCTAGTGCACAACCCCTCAACTCAAGCGCGGTGGCAATGGTGGCGCACGGCGCTGGCGCAACACTTCCCAGATATAGAGCCCCATCGCTGTCCAGATCATCGGAAAGGCGATCCGGCGAGCGCCCTCGAAAGGTTCAGCGAAGAAAGTGACCGAGATGAAGAAGATCAGGGTCGGGATCACATAGCTGGAAATCGCGATGGTCGAGAGGCGCAACCCCTTGGCGCCATTCGCGTAAAGCATGAGCGGCACGGCAGTGATCACGCCGCAGCCCAGAAACAGCGCCCATTCCAGCGCGCCTGCCTGGGCTGAAAACAGTGTGCCCCCTTGCCAGCCCCAAACCAGAAAGCCGAGCGCGAAAGGGGTCAGGATCAGAGCTTCCAGCGTGAAGCCCTGATTGGGGCCGATCGGCAGAGCGCGCTTGAAATAGGCGTAGAACCCCCAACTGAAGGTCAGCCCCAGCGCGCCCAGCGGCAATTGCCCGCCCTCCCATGTCAGCACCATCACCGCTGCAGCGGCCAGCGCAACTGCCCCCCATTGCCGCGCCGACAGGCGTTCGCGCAACAGCGTGGCGCCAAGGAAGACACTGAAAATCGGCATGATGTAATAGCCGAGCGCGGCTTCCATCGCCTGCCCGGACTGGATCAGCCAGACATAGATGCCCCAGTTGATCGAGATGAGCGCCGCCGTGACAAAGCCCATCGCCAGCATGCGCGGCGTGCGCAGCGCCGTGCGCAGGTCTGCCGTGCGCCCCAGCCAGATCAGCACACCCAACGCCACCGGCACTGCCCAGATGATGCGATGGGCGATCACTTCGACTGTAGGAACATGCTCCAAAGCTTTGAAGTAAAACGGCAACAAGCCCCAGAGAAAGAAGGCGCTTCCCGCAAAGGCAAAGCCGCGCGGCGTATCATCCTGCGTCATTCAGCCCCGCCTGGACAGCCGCCATGAAGGCCTCACCGCGTTTCTCGAAGTCGGGGTACTGGTCGAAACTGGCGGCCGCCGGGGCCAGCAGCACCACCTCGCCGGGTTGCGCCTCGGCCATGGTGCGGGCGACCGCGCGCTCCATCGTCTCGCAGATCTCATGCGGCGTCTCGCCCAGTTGCAGCGCAAAATCGCGCGCGGAATGACCGATCAGATAGGCTTTGACGACATGGCCAAGATGCGGCGCAAGCGTGGTGATGCCGCCCTCCTTGCCCAGCCCCCCGGCAATCCAGCGGATGCGCTCGAATGCCTGCAGCGCCTGTGCCGCCGATTCGGCATTGGTGGCCTTGGAGTCGTTGATAAAGCGCACCCCGCCCGCCTCGCCGACCAGCTGGCTGCGATGCGGCAGGCCGGTGAAGCTCTCCAGCGCATCCTCGATCAGTCGCGGCGCAAGCCCAAGCGTGCGCGCCACCGCATAGGCGGCACAGGCGTTCTGATGGTTATGCCCGCCAGGCAGCCCCTTGAATGTGCGCAGGTCGATCGAGGCGATCTGCCGCCCCTGGCGGTATTCCGACAGGAATCCCTTGCGGGCAAAGACATTCCAGCCAGGCCCTGCCAGTCTCGAGCCCGAGGAAATGCGGATCACGCGCGCATCTTCTGGAGCCTGCGCAAGTTGGCCCGCGAGATATTGCCCTTCGACCTCATCCACGCCGATCACCGCCCGATCTGGCCCGCCCTCGGCAAAGAGCCGCCGTTTGGCCGCGAAATAGCCGCCCATGCCGCCATGCCGGTCCAGATGGTCGGGTGAGAGATTGGTGAAGACCGCGATATCCGGCGTTAGCGCACGCGCAAGTTCGGTCTGATAGCTGGAGAGTTCCAGCACCACCACCTCGCCCTCGTTCGGCGGGTCGATGGAGAGCACACCCTTGCCGATATTGCCCGCCATCTGCACGGGCCGCCCCGCCTCTTGCAGGATGTGGTGAATGAGCGCCGTCGTTGTCGATTTGCCATTCGAGCCGGTGACAGCCACCACTTTGGGCGGCTGGTCAAACGCCATGCTGCGCGCAGTCGCGAAACTGCGGAAGAACAGACCGATATCGTTATCCACGGGGACCCCGGCAACCAGCGCGGCAGCGATGATCTTGTTCGGGGCCGGATAGAGATGCGGGATGCCGGGGCTCACAATGAGCGCGGTCACGCTGGGCCAGTCAACGCGGGCGAGGTCAGTCAGCGTATGACCGGCGGCCTCGGCCTTCGTGCGTGCCTCATGGCTTTCATCCCAGGCCAGAACCTCTGCCCCGCCTGCCAGCAGCGCGGCACAAGCGGCCAACCCCGAGCGCCCCAGCCCCAGCACCGCGACGCGCCTGCTCTCATAGCCCAGAACTGGAATCATGCCCCTGCCCCCCCGGTTCTCGTTCTTGCCTTGTGCGTCAGCTTGCCGCGCCAGACAAGGCAGAAGCGAGGGTCTTGACCGGCAGGATGGTGGGTGATGAGAGACTCGAACTCCCGACATCTTCGGTGTAAACGAAGCGCTCTACCAACTGAGCTAATCACCCTTGCGCATGCCTCTAATCGGTTTCGCGGGTCGGTTCAAGGCACCTTCGCGGCGTCCTGCGCTTAAGGCTCCTTTAACCATGATCTGCGATACAGAGGTCATGCGTTTGCGTCTCTTCATCCTTGTCCTGCTTTATGCCTCACTGCTTGCCAGTTGCGATTCCCCGTCACCCTGGATGCAGGGGGCCACACGGCATGAAGCTGTGCTCGACGGCTATCGCTTCACCATCTGGCAGAAGGGCGATCAGGTCGAGATCATTCGCCACGGCTATGCCCCCCGTGCCGACCAGGCGAAACTGCGCGGGCTCATGGTGCAGGCCGCGCAGCAGACAACGGGGTGTCGCCTGCAGCCTGGCAGCGCCGAGGGTGATACCGGCGTGCTCCGCGCCCGGCTTGGCTGCGTATAACGAAGCGCTCTGGCGGGGTTTGCGTCAGATCAAGGCACCGAGCGGTGATTTCTGCTTTCTAGGCCGTAACAGAAACGCAAGCATGGAGTGCAAAATGTCCAGAGTCCTGCCACTCATCTTCATCATTGTCGGTGTCACCTGCGCCGGTATTGGCATGGTCGTCGGCCTCACGCTCGGACAAGACACGCTGCAGCCGATTCTCGCCTGGTCAGCAGGCGGCGCCGTTGTGGGCGTGGTTGCAAGCTGGATCATCGCCCGCAAGGTGATGGAGGCCTGAGGCCCTCAGTCGAGGTCGAACCACATGCGCGCCGTCGCCTCGAACGGGCGCGGCGCTTCGGCATGCAGCCAATGCCCGGCATCGGGCAGCTTGGCGAA
>SLJW01000004.1 GCA_007134865.1 Paracoccaceae bacterium
ATGAGCGACTGCTCCGGGGAAACTGCACTTCGGCACCGTGGCGTCCTTGGCCGTCCGCAAAGGGCCGGGCACGTCGATCCTGCAGTTGCCTTCGCAAGGGGCGGAATGCCGACTGTGACGCAGCAGCATTGCGTGCGCAGCATTTGGGAAAAGCAGTCAGTTGGTGCTCTTACCTGGGTCACAAAAACTGGCCCTCGGGGCGATTTGAAACAATCGTCATGCTGATCGCGCTACTTGGCACAAGCAGTTGCGAAGGATTTTCTGCCACTCTTTGACAAACCGTAACGTGACGAATCAGTCAATTGCAGGCAATACGGTTTCCAAGTCGAAGCCGTTGGGCGCCGGTGCCCCAGAAATTTGTTCAAGCGATCCGCCTTCAGAAATGACGCGGCCCAGTTCTGCCTCGAAGGGGTGCATCTTATTGACATGGCCATCGACTGACCAGATGATCGTGACCCCGTCCTCGGCCAGTTCCAGCAGGCTGGTACCCCGGAAGCTGCGCCCTCTCGCCTTGAACACCAGAAGGTTGGGCCAACCGTTCGTGGTGTAATCACGTGGCCCCTCGGCACTCAGCATCCAGGCTTGTTCCGACCAGACCTCGGTTCCGTAACGTAAGAGGCGCAGGCCATCATCGTCGTGCGCCAACTCGTAGCCCAGCTCGGCCATCCTTGCGCTCATATCCGGATAGGGGTTGGTGAACTCGAAATCGGGGTCAATATCATTGTCCACCGAAGTTCCATTCCAGTAGCGTCCTGCCGAGTCGCGTGGTTCGACGATCTCGGTCAAGTGACCGATCTGCAGCCGTTCGCGCAGCTTGCGCTCAAGGTCGTCCGAGATCGGCGGGGTAGCCAGGCCCTCCTGACCGAACACCAGAAGCGACAGCCTCACCGGGCGCATCAGATCAGGTGCCACGACCAGCAGCAGATTCTCCACACCGTCACCGGTCATATCCGCCGGGCCGATCAGCGCGAAATCCAGCCCGCGCTCGGCAATGACAAGTCGGCCCGCCTTCTCGATCCGGATATCGGTGCTGTCTGGCCGCCCGCCCCGGGTGACAAGCGCATAGCCCGCCTGTTCCAGCGCGGCGATCGCGGCTGCATGCGCTTCAGTCGTCACATGCAGATCAGTAGTCGAGGCTGGCACGGCATCACCGCCATCGGATCCGGCCAGCAACGGGGCTGACAAAGTCAGAACCGCCGTCACAACCATAGCGACCTGTCCAAAGCTGTATCGCAGAGCAGTTGCCATTGCGCTTCTCCTGATCAGATAATTGCGGGGCAGGCCCGCCTTGCGGGGTCAATCGACGTGAAAGCTGCGCGCGCCGGCTGACGGAATCCAGCCGCTGGTGCCGTCGGCCAGAAGGATCTGAAGCCAGTCGCCTTTCGTATCGACGTGATCGACCACCATGCCGGTGAACAGACGGCGCGCTTCGGGGTAATCCGTGCCAGGGCCGGTATGCATGGGCAGCCAGCCGGGGGATGGCGCCTCGATCACCAGAAGCGGGGGCGCGCCGGCTTCATCGGGCAGGCCAAGGGCCGCGCGCGGCACCCAGCCTTCGCTGTCACTGTCCAGATGCCAGACCAGCGCCCAGTCGCCCTGCAGGCGCTGGAACTCGATGAAATCGCCCTCGGCAATATGTCCCAGCATCGCGTGTTCAGTCCCCGGCCCGGCATGCAGCGCGCTGCCCTGCCCGCCGGGAGTGATCAGCGCCACCATGTCGCCCGCGCCGATTTCGTAGCCTTCGGCGGTGATTAGGATGTCAGAGGCTGTAGCAGTCGCCGATGCAGTCAACATCATGAAAGCACACCAAAGTACAAGTTTCTGAAATACTGCCCTTGTCTTTAGTTTCACGACTTTCATTTCCAAATCCTCTTCGCGAGCCTTGCGGTCCCATGTTGTTTCCGGCCTGCGTTGCAAATCCAGTAGGGTCCAATGCATTCACGCAGGCTTTTTCAGTCTTCCCAATGCTTCTCGAACAACGCTCGGATATCAGCCTCGGGGTGATAATGCAGGCATCCGCAAAGGCTGTCCCATTGGTGCTGAGCAAAGTTTGCTTCCGCTTCAAGAAGCCGATCCTCATCGCCCCCGACCATACTGACCGAAAATCTGATCAGTGCCAAAGCGCCGCGCTCGCGCTCGATCGTGCTTTCGAGGAAGTTGTGATTGCAGTGCGAGACAAGCATCTCCGCTTCCGAAAGCCCTCCCCATTCCGGCAAAGGCCTGTCGCTGGGTGGCTCAGGATAGGGACAGGTTGCCATGTTGAAGACCTGTGACCAGCGATCTGTCGATAGCGGCTGCGGCGGGTCCATGCTGGCGACATGATCCACCGCAAAGCGCTGGCTGCCCAGCACCTCGCCGCCCGCCGTCAGATGCAGATGCACGGCACCGATATCGCCCGAGCCGAAGAAGGCGAAACTGACGCTTTCGCCGGGGGCCAGATCGCGCGCGCCTTCGCCAAAGGCGAAGCCGGTGCCGTGGCCGCCGGTGGCCGGGATGCGTTCGGGCTGCACGGCCGGGCGGAAGCCTGCCACCGGCGCATCGGATATGTTGGTCACCTGCACGCGGAAGGTGGTGCTGTCGCGGCTGATGCGCTCGGTCGAAAGCAGGGTCACAGCCAGCGGGCCTTCGGGGGTTTCGGGCTCCGGCTCGGGTGCTGGTTCCGGTTCCGGCTCGGGCTCAGGCTCGGGCTCGGCGGCTGCGGCCAGCGGGTCGATCTGGTCGCGCCATGTAAGCGCCGGTGGTTCGGGCTCGGCGGCGGTGTCGGGCGCCGGTTCAGGTTCTGGCTCTGGCTCAGGCACCGGTTCGGGTGCCGGCTCAGGCTCGGGTTCTGGTTCTGGCTCGGACAGGCATTCTCGCTCGGCCTCGGCGCGCAGCAGCGCGGCGAAGGCCGCATCCGTGTCCCGCCGCAGACGGTCGTTGAAGAGCTGCCGCAACCGCTCGGGGGTGCGATCGGCACCCACCAGCCCCTCGGCGTCATAGGCGCGCTCGAGCTGGTGACGGGTGCGCACGATGTCATAGGCCAGTTGCAGCCGCTCGGCTTCAGTGGTCATCGGCCGGCGCCCCGGGCGCCCGCCCGTTTCGAGATAGATCATGTAGCTGTCGATTTGCCGGCCGCGACGGCTGCCGATGTAGGGATTGACCCACATGTGATAGCGCTGTGCAAACTCTCTGAAACTCTCGGGCCAGTCACTGTCACGGATTTCCGGTCTAGCCCTCATTTCCTCGTAGAACTCGTCGAAAACCGGTGCATTGAGCCATTCATGGGCGATACTTCCCATAAGCCGGCCCAGCCACGTCGTAACCTTGATCGCTGTCAGGACGGCGGCGGCGGTGCTGCCAAAAGCCCATTTGACGGCTTTGCCTTCGCCCCAGCCATAGGCCCGAGACGCCGCCGAGGCATAATCGCCATCGAGAATATCCTTGCTGATCAGCCCGGCGGTGGCGGCATCGACATAGGGAAGCTTGCCGTCACCGCCGGTCATCACCGTGAACAGGGCGTTGGTGCGAAGATAGGCTTCGGTGGCGCCCTCAAGCTGCGCGACAAGCTGCGCGTTCGTCATGCCCTCGATCTCGGCGCAGAAAAGCTGCGCGCGCGCCGGGGCGGCGGCGTTCAGGCCGGCGATCAACGCCGCCATGGCCAGCGTGCCGCGCAGCGCGGCGCGGCGGCGAGAAGGGCTTGCCGGGGGGGTCATGGCCGGTCCTCCAATGGCTGCTCGCTCAGTTCGATGATGTTTTCGTCGTGGAACAGGAAGCCCTCGAAGGGCACCTCTTCAAAATCGACGCGCAGGAAGAAGCCGCTGCCCATCGGCTGCATCGTCACCGAGCGCACCCCCTCGCGGGCCTCGAAATAGCCACGCAGCCAAGAGCCAAGCTGCGCGTGGAAATCGGGCGCGCCCCGGTCCAGGGTCGCCTCGCTCGCATGCACCAGCCGACCGGTCCTATGCGTGACCGCTGTCAGTTGGCCATCGGCGCCGATATCCACCACCTCCATCGCGCAGGGCTCGAAGATCAGGCGCACCTGTCCCTCGGGATCGACCGCGAGGGTCATGTCACAGCGGCTGATCCGGGCAAGCATCTGCCCCTCGCCCATGCCACGGATGCGGATCTCGCGGGTGCCGGTCAGGATCAGCGCGCGCGGCGCCTCGGGCGCGGGTGGTGCCTCGGCGGCGGGGGAGACGGGCGGGGTCACCGGTGCGGGTGCGGGCGGGACTGCCGCTGTCGGGGGCGGCGGTGCAGGGGCCGGTTGTTCGGGGGATGGTGCCGCTGGCGAGCCCGGGGCGGGGTGCAAGGGCATCGGGGCCGGGCTGCGCTGATCGAGTTCCCATTGCTCGGGCGTGACCACCCAGATCCCGTCCATCCAGCCACGCGCGCCATCGGGGGTGATGACCTCGACCCAGCCTTCGAAATCGCGCAGTTCGGTCACTGGCGTGCCATTGGCCCAGCGCGACAGGATGGCGGTCGCATCATCGGGCCCGGCGTAGAGATAGGCATAGGGCTCGCGCGCGCTGAGCACCACGCGCGCCTGAGGCGGATATGCCACCGAAGGCGCGGCGGTCGGGGGGTGTGCGGCGGGAAGCTCGGCGACGGGTGGGGCGGTCGGCGGCACAGGAGCCAGCGGTGTCGCGGCAACCGGCGGCGCGGGAGGCCGGGGCGCGCGCTCGGGCGCCGGGATCAGGAAGGGCTCATAGGCCCAGCCCAGCGAGCGCCCGTCCGACAGGCGCAGCCAGACCCACTCGCCACGCCGCGCGAAGACCAGCACCTCGGTGCCATTGCGCACGCGGTTCAGCACCCGGTAATTCGTGCCCGGCCCGGCGCGGGTGTTGAGATCGTCGCGGCGCGGATTCTGCACGATCATCGCTGCTGGCTGACCGGGGCGTTCGTCGATCAGATAGTGATAATACGCCCAGCCGGTCTGACCGCTTTCATGCCGGATGCGCGCCCAGTCGCCCTGCATTTCCAGAAGCGTCGCAGTGGTGCCGTTGGGCATGCGGATGATGATCCGATGCCCGGTGCCGGGTCCGGCGCGCAGGTTCAGCGTGGTGTCGTTGGGGTCATCGACGACCAGTTGCCGGGCCATCGCGGGTGCCGTGGCCATGATCGCCGCAAGCAGCAGGGCAAGGGCGGCCATCAGAACCATGCGAAGCGATAAGGCGATGCCGGACGGGGTTGCTATGCGGATCGGCTGCGCGCATGGGCCGTGGCGGTCATTTGCGTGATGCATTGCAAAGACTGCGGACACGACCAGATACCCCGCATGGCGAGTGTGCCAGTTCAGTCGCATTCAGCATACTCCGATGTGATGCATGTCTGCGCGCGCTGCTGCGCTTGCGCGATCGCTTCCTCGCCCAGCGTTGCCATCATTGATGCGCGCTCATCCTGAGCGGCGCCGGGCTCCTGCAGATGCGCGATCTCATACCACATCAGCGCGGTCTCGTTGTCCTGGGCAACGCCAAGGCCGTCGCGAAACTGATCCCCGATGCTGATCGTGAAGGGCGCGTAGCCAAGCGCTGCAACATCACGAAAATACGCCATGGCCTGCTCAAGATCAGGCGCGCCGACAAGGCCCCGCGCATGAACCATGCCCATGTAAAGCCTGGCATTCTCGTTGCCTTGCGTCAGCGCCAGCTCCAGCAGGCGCATCGCTTCAGCGATGTCCTGATCGACCCCCTCGCCGATCATATACATGTAGCCAAGCTGCGCCTTGCCGTAGGGGTGGCCCTGAGCGGCAGACAGCCGGTAGTAATGCACGGCGCGGGCGGTGTCGGCGTCCACCCCGATCCCGCGGTCATAGTGCCAGCCCAGCATACCCTGACCTTCTGCGTCGCCCTGCTCGACTGCAAGGCGAACCCAGCGCAGCGCCTCGGCCTCGTCGTGTTCGACACCAGCACCCGTGCGATACATCCAGGCCAAAAAGTTCATCGCGCCCGCGCGCCCCTGTTCGGCGGACAGCTCAAGCCATTCGCGGGCGGCAATCGGGTCATGCTCGACGCCGCGGCCATGGAACAGCATGCGACCCAGATTCAGCTGCGCCACGGCCAGCCCCTGCTCGGCAGCCATGCGATACCAGCGCACGGCCTCGGTGTCGTCGCGTGCCACACCCTTACCGCGCCCATACATGAAGCCGACCACATTCTGCGAGGGTGCATGGCCCTGATCAGCGGCGCTGCGATGCCAGCGCATCGCCTCGACAAGATCCGGCTCCAGCCCCGGGGCACCATCCATATAGAGGATACCAAGATCGAACTGCGCCACCAGATCACCGGCCTCGGCGGTCGCGCGCAGGGCGGCGATGTCAATCTCCTCGTCAGTCTGGGCGGCTAGTGGCTGGGACAGTCCGACCATCCCGACCGCCAGGACGACACTCAGCAATCCGCGCATCATTTCCGCCTCTCCTTGGCTGGGGGCAAGCCTGTTGCCGCTTGCCGCATCACCCCAGTCACAACCGGCAACAGTGCGCCAGCGGGGCTTTTCGTTCCGGGTCTTGCGCGTCGGCGCTGCCAGTGCATCGCACCACGCGACAGGGGCATTATATCCCGATCCTTTCCGTTCTGAATTGACCCGGATCAAGGCAAGCCCATCAGCGCGCGGCCTAAACTGCCATCGGGTCAAGCCTTGGGAATTAACCGCGCGCGGGGGTGCCGCAATGCGCCGGTTCGCTTGCACCCCAATGGACCGGCCCGCCCCATGGCTGAGGCAAACAGAGAGGGAACCGCCATGAACCCGCTGACGCGAGCTGTTTTCGTCCTGACTGCGGCGCTGCTGCTGGCCCCCTCTGCGCCGCTGGCCGAGGCTCAGGGGCATTGGCGCTTCACCGGGGTCGAGGTCGTTCCGGTG
>SLJW01000057.1 GCA_007134865.1 Paracoccaceae bacterium
TCAAAGCATGGACCTGCGCGACCTCGCCCGACCGGGTGCAATCTTCCAGTTGCATGTAACGCCGCGCGCGCGCCGGCCGGGCCTCTCGCGCGACCCCGAGGGGCGACTGCGCGCGGCTGTGACCGAAGCGCCTGAAAAGGGCCGCGCAAACGACGCTGTGCGCAAGATGCTCGCCAAGGCGCTCGGCGTGGCCCCCTCGCGGCTGGTCTTGGTGCGCGGAGGGGGGGGCGGGGCGTAACGGTCACGCGAGGTGCAGGCCAGCCAGTGCAGCTTTTTCAGCCATGTTAACAGTCTCTTCAGTTGGTGCTGCGATGGTGGCACTATTTGATGGATGCGTGTCTCCGCATGACGATCTCGATGTCGTTTACAGACAAACTGAGCCGCGAGCGGAGGGCGCGGTTGAGGGCTGAGCGACTTTATGAGCAGGTGCAACGCGAGTTGCAGCAAGCCAACGCGCAATTGAAGGCGCATGCATTCAGCCTGTCGGACCAGATCATCGCCCAGCGCGAGGAACTGGCCCAGATGCGCTCGCATGCCCAGACGCTGGAAGGGCGCAACACGCAGGTCGCGCAGGATCTCCAGATCGCGCATTCCGAGGTTGATCTCGCCAATCTGCGCCTGCGCGAGGCGGTCGAGACCTTGTCGGACGGCTTCGCGGTTTTTGACCGCGACCTGAGCCTGATCCTCGCCAATCAAGCTTATCTCGTTGTATTCCGCGCCTTTCCCGAAGTGAAACCCGGTATCGGCTATCGCCGCGTGCTCGAGATTTGCGCGCATGAGGATCTGGTCGAACTGAACGGAGCACCCCCTGATGCCTGGGTGGAATCGATGATCACCCGCATCACTTCCGCTTCGATCACTCCGATGGATCTGCATTTCAGGAATGGTATGTCTGTCCGTCTGGTCGATCGCCGGGTGGCCAATGGCGATATGGTCTCACTGGTCAGCAATATCACCGAGACCCTGCGCTATCAGGCCGAGCTGATCGAGGCGCAAACCCGCGCCGAGGCTGCGGCCAAGGCGAAATCTGCCTTCCTCGCCAATATGAGCCACGAAATCCGAACACCGATGAACGGTGTGATAGGCATGACCGAATTGCTGGCCGAAACCCCGCTCGACCCCGAGCAGCGGAGTTTTGTCGACACGATCTGCTCCAGCGGGCAGGCGCTGGTGACGATCATCAATGACATTCTCGATTTTTCCAGGATGGATGCCGGACGGACGGAGTTGCACCCCGAAGGCTTTGATCTGGAAAAGACGATGCATGACGTGCTCGTCCTGCTAGCCGCCACAGCACGCGCCAAGCGGCTCGAATTGATTTTCGACTATGACATGTTCCTGCCCCAGACCATGATCGGTGACGCCGGGCGCATCCGTCAGATCGTGACCAACCTTGTCGGCAATGCCCTCAAATTCACCGAAAGCGGCTATGTGCTGGTGCGCGCTGTCGGTTCCGAGGCCACCGACTCTGCCCAGCGCGTCACGATCACGGTCGAGGATACCGGCATCGGCATTTCGCCAGAGAACCAGAAGCTTATCTTTTCGGAGTTCACCCAGGTCGAGCATGAGGCCAATCGCCGTTTTGAGGGCACCGGTCTGGGACTGGCGATCACGCGGCGCATCGTCGAGCTTATGGGCGGGCGGATATGGGTCGAGTCGGAACCCGGTGTCGGCTCTTCCTTCGGGGTCTCACTTGAGTTGGGCGTGGATCAGCCTGCGCCACCTCCGGCCCGCGCGGCCTTGCCCGCCGAGATCAGCAAGATGCTACTGGTCAGCGATCATCTGATCAGCCGTGATATCCTGTCGCGCCGCCTGCAAGCCCTCAATGTCGAAGTCTCGACCGCCACCACACGCGCTGCGGCGCTACGGCGGGTTACCAGCATCCAGCCGGATATGGTGCTGGTCGATCAGGATCTGCCCGAGGGGTCGGTAGACGAGCTTCTGGCCGCATTGCAGGCCGCTTCACCGGCTCCGCCCGTCATCTTGCTATGTTCGGACACGAGCGAGGCGAAACCGGCGCTGAAAGCGGGGCTGTTGCAAGCAACGCTTTCCAAACCGTTGCTGTGGCGCGATTTCGTGCGTCTCTTTGTTCCCGATACGCCACCAGCGGCGCAGCAAACAGCGCCATCAATGCCAGCACCGACGCCGCGCACCCAGACGAAACGGCTGCAAGTTCTCTATGCCGAAGATAACCGCACAAACCGCCTGGTTTTCGAGCGCTTCCTGAAACCGGTCGCGCTCGATCTGCATTTTGCCGAGGATGGCCATGTCGCGCTGGAAAAATTCACCGAGTTGCGGCCCGATATCGTGTTCATGGATGTCTCGATGCCGCGAATGGATGGGCGCGAAGCGACACGCCGTATCCGAGCCTTGCCCGAGGGGCGCGATGTTCCGATCATCGCGGTTACCGCCCATGCCTTGCAGGAGGAAATCGATCGCATTCTGGCCGCAGGAATGAACGCGATGCTGACCAAGCCGCTGCGCAAGTCCGAGTTGTTGCAGGCCCTGACCGACCACTGCTCTGTCGGCTACGACCTCGGGCTCGATCAGCTTTCGCGCAAGAAGACTGGCGTATCGGGTTCCGAGTGTTCCGGTGTGTAGCGATATCCTCCGGTGTCGAAGGCTTGCAGCGCCTCGGGTTCAGTCAACCGGTGCTCCAGAATGAAGCGCGCCATCGCCCCGCGCGCCTTTTTGGCGAAGAAGCTGATCACCTTCGGCTCGGCCCCGTCACGGATTTCCTTGAACACCGGCGTGATAACCCGCGTGCGCAGCGTATCGCGCGCCACGGCCCCGAAATATTCCTGCGAGGCGCAATTCACGACGACCTGCGCTCCGACTTCACCGGCGGCCTGATCAAGCGCCTCAGCCAGCCGCGTGCCCCAATAGTCATAGAGCGATTTGCCCTGTGCAGTGGCAAGGCGGCTGCCCATTTCCAGCCGATAGGGTTGCATCGCATCAAACGGGCGTAACAACCCGTAAAGGCCCGACAGAATGCGCAGATGCCCCTCTGCCCAATCGAGGGCATCGGCATCAAGCGAGGTGGCGTCCAGCCCGGTATAGGTGTCCCCGGCAAAGGCGTGCATCGCAGGCCGGGTCGCTTCGGCGGCGGGTTCAGGGCGGAATTTCTCGAAACGTTCGAGGTTCAGCGTGGCGAGCTTGTCGCTGATCTTCATCAGCTTCTTCAGCCCACCCGCCCCGATCTTGCGCGCCTCTTGCGCCAGATAGGTCGCGTCGTGCTGAAACTCGGGTTCGGTCAGGGCGCGGGGCGCGCCGCGCGGGCTCCAGTCGAGTTTCTTGGCAGGTGAGAGAACAACGAGCATGATACGGAAAACCTTCGCTAACGGTTCGGTGCGAACGTAACCGCAGAAGGCAGATTGTCCAGTCACCCGTCTGACGCGCCTTGCCCTTCAGGCGCGTGCCGATTAGGTTTGCCGCAACCCAGCGCCAAGGAGTGCCCGATGCTTTCCCTGATCCAGATCATTCTGCTTGTTCTGAGCGTTGCGCAGTGGATCATCATCATCCATATCATCATGAGCTGGCTGATCAATTTTCAGGTCATCAGCCTAGGCTCGCCGCTGGTCGCCTCGATCTGGGACGGTCTGAACCGGCTGCTCGAGCCCGCATATCAGCGCATCCGTCAATTCCTGCCCGACCTTGGGGGGATTGATCTTGCGCCACTGGTGGCGTTGATCGCGATCTATGCACTGCGGATCGTGCTGATCAACAATGCGGCGATGTTCATCTGACTCCGAGATGAAGGATACGTCCGACGCGCTGCTGTCCCGTGTCTTCGGCTTCACGGCCTTCCGGCCCGGACAGCGCGAGATTGTCGAGGCCGTCAGCGAAGGGCAGGATACGCTTGCGATCATGCCCACGGGCGGCGGCAAATCGCTCTGCTATCAACTGCCTGCGCTCAATCGCCAGGGTGTGACGCTGGTCATCTCGCCGCTGATCGCGCTGATGCGCGACCAGGTGCGGGCGTTGCAGGAACTTGGCATCGCAGCCGGTGCGCTGACCTCGGGCAATACCGAGGGTGAGACGGCGGCTGTCCATGAGGCGCTGGCCCGGCGCGAGTTGAAGCTATTGTACATGGCGCCCGAGCGGCTGGCCTCGGGCGGCACTGTCGATCTGCTGCGCCGCGCGGGCTGTTCGCTGATCGCGGTTGATGAGGCGCATTGCGTCAGCCAGTGGGGGCATGATTTCCGCCCGGATTACCTGCGCATCGGCGAGTTGCGGCGCACGCTCGACCTGCCGCTAGCGGCTTTTACGGCGACTGCCGATGCCGAGACGCGCGCCGAGATCATCGCGCGCCTGTTCGGCGGGCAGGCACCGCAGGTCTTTCTGCGCGGCTTTGACCGGCCCAATATCCGACTGAATTTTCAGGTCAAGAACCGCCCGCGCGAACAGATCCTCACCTATGCAGCCGCACGCAAGGGCCAGTCGGGAATTGTCTATTGCGGCACCCGCGCCCGGACCGAGGCCTTGGCACAGGCGCTTGTGACGGCAGGCCACAATGCCCGCGCCTATCACGGCGGGATGGAGGCCGATGCCCGCCGTGTGGTCGAGACGCTGTTTCAGCGCGAGGATGATCTGATCGTGGTGGCGACGGTGGCCTTTGGCATGGGCGTGGACAAGCCCGATATCCGCTGGGTCGCCCATGCCGACCTGCCCAAATCGATCGAAGCCTATTATCAGGAAATCGGCCGCGCGGGCCGGGATGGTGCGCCTGCCGATACGCTCACGCTTTTCGGCCCCGACGACATCCGCCTGCGCCGCGCGCAGATTGACGAGGGGTTGGCGCCGCTGGAGCGCAAACAGGCCGATCACGGGCGGCTGAACGCGCTGCTAGGCCTTGCTGAAGCGACGCAATGCCGTCGGCAGATGCTGCTGTCCTATTTCGGCGAGGAGAGCGCGGCTTGCGGGAATTGCGATATCTGCGCAAACCCGGTGCGGCTGTTCAACGCCACAACCCCGGTGCGCAAAGCGCTCTCGGCCGTGCTGCGCACAGGCGAGAGTTTCGGGGCCGGGCATCTGATTGATATTCTGACCGGCAACGCGACGCCCAAGGTGCGCGAGCGCCGCCATGACGCGCTGCCGACCTTCGCAGTCGGCAAAGATCTCAGCCGCGCGCGCTGGCAGGCCGTGTTCCGGCAGATGATGGGACGCGACCTCGTGCGCCCCGACCCCGAACGCCACGGCGCATTGCGTATGACCGAGGCCGCGCGCCCCATTCTGCGCGGCGAGGCCGAGATCCACCTGCGCGAGGACAGCGTGACGCAGGCACGCGAGCGCCCCGAGCCGCGCGCGCTGGTCTCCGAAGAGGACGCACCGCTGCTATCGGCGCTCAAGGCCAAACGGCGCGAACTGGCCGAGGCGGCCGGAGTTCCGGCCTATGTCATCTTTGCGGACCGCACACTGATCGAGATGGCCGAGAAACGCCCGATGGATCTCGATGCAATGGCGCGGATTTCAGGGGTGGGCGCCGCCAAGCTCGAGCGCTACGGGCCAGTCTTTCTGGCCGTCATTACAGGTGCGATGCCAAGTACTCCGCACCCCGAACGGCGTAAACTTGCGGGGCGTGAGGCGGGGGCGCTCTATGACGAATTGCAGCAGATCGCGCGGGAACTGGAGCGCGGCGCGGACGGGACAGAAAAGCTCCTGACACTCTCGCCCGCCTGCCTGCGCGCCATTGCCGAGGCGCGCCCCTCAACACCCGAGGCGCTGGCGCGGCTGCGCGGCATGGATGCCGCGCGGGTCGAGCGTTTCGGCGAAGCACTGCTGCAACGGCTGCACATGGTCTGAACGGGGATGCGAAACGCGGGGCACCCAACCTACGGGTCGCGCTGCATCCGCCCAGGCGCAACAGGCGCGCTCAGGGTCTCAGGCATGGCAAGACTCGCAACCTGCTCGGCGATAGGCTTTACCGATAGCGGATGCGTCGTGCCGGAGTAGTGTTCGGGCGCTTGCAGTGGTTGCCAGTTATCCTGATGGAAGACCTCCAGCGCGGCGAAGCGCGCCTTGTAGTCCATCTTTGGCGAACCCGGCACCCAATAGCCTAGATAGACATAGGGGAGGCCAAGTTTCTGAGCCAAGGCAACCTGATCGAGGATCATGTAGGTGCCCAGCGAATCGCCTGCTTTTTCGGGGTCGAAGAAGGAATAAACGAGGCTCAGCCCGTCGTCGAGTACGTCGGTCAGGCACACGGCTCGCAGCGCACCCCGACCGGAGCCGGCCTTGGGCTCGAGATACTCAAGCACCCGCGTGCGCACGGGCGTTTCCTCGACCATGGCAGCGAACTCGAACACATCCATATCGGCCATACCGCCATCAGCATGACGTGAATCGAGATAGCGGCGGAACAGGTCGAACTGGTCCTCTGTCGCCCAGGCGCTGGTAACATGGCGCTGCAGATGTGCGTTGCGCCGCATCACGCGGCGCTGCGAGCGCGAGGGCTTGAAATCCGCAACCCGTATTCGCGCCGAGAGACAAGCGCAACAATCTGCGCAGGAGGGGCGATAGAGCACATTCTGCGACCGCCGGAAGCCCTGTTTCGACAGCGTGTCATTCATCGCCTCGGCCTGATCGCCCTGCAGCGCCGTGAACAGTTTGCGCTCCATCCGGCCGGCGAGATACGGGCAGGGTTGCGGGGCAGTCACATAGAACTGCGGGATCGTTGGCAGTGAATGACGCATCAAGCTCTTCTCGGGAAAATGGCTCGAAGTTGCAGCCTATCAAGGCTTTTGATCTTCGCCAAGGGGTCTGTGCGGCGCTATTCGGGGGCAATCGTGTGCAGCATCGTTGTACCCATGATCTGGTCATTCAACCCCTGCCGGTACGGCGTGACAAGGATCATCACTATCGAGGCGATCTGTAGCGGGATCACGGCCCATTGTCCGGCATGGATCGCGCTGTAGTAGAAGGCCGTCACCGGGTCCGGTGCGCTGCCGTTGAGCCGCCGCCATTTCAGTGCGGTCAGCATCATACCGAAGGTCGCACCGTAGCGGGCCAGCATCACGGTACGATAGGCTATCGAGATCATGACATAAAAGAAGGGCAGAAAGAACGCTGCCACGAATAACGTGAAGGGCAGCGCCAGAATTGTGATGGCCAATGTGACGAGCAGATCAATCAACCAGGCCAACGCGCGCTTCAGTGGCACATCGCTATAGAACTCGGGCTGTAGTTCCGGGTCTGGAAGGCTCATTCGGTAAAGTCCGCGACAGTGGCACCGGCCAGAGTGATAAGCACTCGCGGATCGATTGAAAAGACATGGCGAGGCGTGCCCGCTGCGGCCCAGACCAGTGGGAAGTCGAGCAGGCGCGGGTCCATCCATGTGGGCGAGGGTGTCAGGTGGCCCACCGGCGCAACCCCACCAATCGCGAAACCCGTGGTCGCGCGCACGAGGTTCGCATCCGCGCGCCCCAGCGGCTCACCAGCGAGGGCTGAGGCTTTCTCGGCACAGATCCGATTACCACCAGCGGTCAGGAACAGCCGGATCGCGCCCGATTCCGCGCCAGAAAAGATGATCGACTTCACGATCTGATCGATCTCGCAGCCACAGGCCGCAGCAGCGAGTTCCGCGGTCCGGCTCTCGCCGGGCTCGGCAATGGTATCCGGCAGGCCCGCCTCAGCCAGCGCGCGGGCCACTCGCTTGACGGATTTGCTCATCAGTCGAGCGCGTCCAGCACCTCGCCCAGCGTGCCGATCAGCTGGTCGATATGCGCCTTCTCGATGATCAGCGGCGGCGACATGGCGATGATGTCGCCGGTGGTGCGGATCAGCACGCCCTTCTCATAGGCCTTGAGAAAAGCCGAAAACGCGCGCTGCGTCGGCGCCCCCGCAATCGGCTCCAATTCCACGGCGCCGATCAGCCCCATATTGCGGATGTCGATGACATGGCGACGGCCCTTCAGCGAATGCACCGCCTCTTCCCAATAAGGTGCTATCTCGGCGCAGCGCTCGTAGAGCCCTTCTTCGCGATAGGTTTCCAGCGTCGCAAGCCCTGCGGCCGAGGCAATCGGGCTGCCCGAATATGTGTAGCCGTGAAACAGCTCGATCATATGCTCGGGACCCTGCATGAAGGCGTCGTGGATGCTCGCTGTGGTCAGCACCGCACCCATCGGGATCACGCCATTGGTGAGCCCCTTGGCGCAGGTGATCATGTCAGGCACCACATCGAAATGGTGCGCCGCAAAGGCGCTGCCCAAACGGCCAAAACCGGTGATCACCTCATCAAAAATCAGCAGGATACCATGCTTGGCGGTGATCGCGCGCAGCCGCTCCAGATAACCTTTCGGCGGCAGCAGCACTCCAGTGGAGCCAGCGACAGGTTCCACAATGACCGCCGCAATCGTGTCGGGGCCATGCAGCGCAATGATCCGCTCCAGATCATCAGCCAGATGCGCGCCGTGCTCGGGCTGGCCTTTGCACCATTGGTTCTCGGGGATATGCGTATGCGGCAGATGATCGACGCCCGACAGCATTGCACCGAAATGACGCCGATTATTCACGATCCCGCCGACCGAGATGCCACCGAAATTGACCCCGTGATAGCCACGCTCTCGCCCGATCAGACGGGTGCGTGCACCCTCGCCGCGCGCGCGGTGATAGGCAATGGCGATTTTCAGCGCGGTCTCGACTGCCTCAGACCCTGAATTGACGAAAAACGCATGGTCCATTCCATCCGGGGCCATATCCACCAGCCGGTTGGCGAGTTCAAAGGCCTTGGGGTGGCCCATCTGGAAGGCCGGTGCATAATCCAGTTCAGCGGCTTGCTTCTGGATCGCCTCGACAATCTTTGGGCGCTTGTGTCCGGCATTGCAGCACCACAGCCCAGCCGTGCCGTCCAGCACCTGCCGCCCATCCGAGGTGGTGTAGAACATCCCCTCGGCCTCGACCAACATGCGCGGCGCGGCCTTGAATTGCCGATTGGCCGTGAACGGCATCCAGAAGGCGCGCAGGTCATTGGGGGTGGGGCGGTCGAGGGCCATAGCTAGTCTCCGGCTGAATATGATCAAATAACGCTATCATATTCGCCGCGTTCAGCAAGGGGCGCGAAGCGCGCCCCTTTTGCGGTCCCTCAATACATCACGCCCGGTAACCAGAGCACGAGTTGAGGGTATAGGAACACAATCAGTACCGCCAGCATCTGTAACAGGACGAAGGGGATAACGCCCTTGTAGATGTCGACAATCGTCACCCCCGGAGGCGCGACACCCTTGAGGTAGAAGAGTGAAAAGCCCACAGGTGGTGTCAGAAAGCTGGTTTGTAGCACCACGGCAAAGAGCACGATGAACCAGATCTGGTCGAAGCCCAGCAGCACCACAACAGGCGCAACGAGGGGCAACATGATCAGCGAGATTTCCAACCAGTCGAGGAAGAAACCCGCAAGGAATGCGATAAACAGGATGGTGAGTACAATCCCGGACGGGCCGAACGGCAGCGACTGCAGCGATTGGGTGATGAACTCATCCCCGCCCAGCTGCCGCATCACCACGGCGAACATGGTCGCGCCCAGGAAAATGCCAAAGATGAAAGCCGTCGTCAGCGTGGTTTTCATGCCCACGTCTTTCAGAACCGCCCAGGTCAACCTTCCGTTGAGTGCGGCCAGAAGCGTCGCGCCAAACGCCCCGACACCCGAGGCTTCGGTAGGTGTCGCCAGCCCCAAGAAGATCGACCCCAGAACCGCGAGGATCAGGAGCAGTGGCGGCACCACCGCCAGCAGGGTGTCAAATATCAGCCTTGCCGTAACCGGCGGCAGGTCTGTTGGTGCGGGCGCCAGCTTCTTGAAGAAGGTCGCCGCCCCCATAATGTAGATAATGTAAAAGACCCCGAGCATCAGCCCCGGTATGAGCGCACCCATGAACAGGTTGCCCACCGAGACCGACATTTGATCCGCCATGATGATCAGCATGATCGAAGGCGGGATCAGGATCCCCAGCGTCCCCGCCGAACAGACCACGCCCGAGGCAAAGCCCTTGTTGTAGCCCTGCTGCAGCATGATCGGCATGGACAGAAGCGCCAGCAGCACAACCGAGGCACCCACAATGCCGGTCGAGGCCGCCAGCAGGATACCGATCAGCACCACGCCAAGTGCCAATCCGCCCCGGAACCGACCGAAAAGCTGGATGAAATTCGACATCAGCTTTTCGGTAACTCCGGAGCGTTCCAGCATCAGACCCATGAAAATGAACATCGGTAGCGCGACAAGAATCCAGTTCGACATCTGCCCCCAGATGCGCTGGACGAATATCCCAAAGATCCGGAAATCGGTCAGGAAGTAGGTATCCCAATTGAACCATTCAAAACCATAAATGGCGATAAAGCTGAAACCGATCGATACACCGGCCAGCGCCCATGCGACCGGGATTCCGGTAAATATGAGCGCTATGAAGGAGACCAGCATCGCCACGACGAGGATTTCGTTGACTTCCATCCCTTGTCCCTGTCCTGAATAACCGCGCGAGACGCAGGCGGTCCGATTGCTATTATGTGGCCCGCGCGCGCGGGAAGTTGAAGAGAAACGCGCTCACGCGCAGCAGCCGGGCAAAGGCTGCCAGCCCGATATAGGCAAACGCCAGCACGATAACGCCCTTGATCATCCAGCGATTGGCCAGGCCACCGGGCGCGGAAGATCGCTCGCCCCGGTTATAGGATGCTTCAACAAAGGGGATACCATAGGAAATGATGATCCAGCACATCGGCAGGATAATCCCGACGATTGCAAAAACCTCAACCCAGGCGCGAGTGGTTTGGCGGAAATTCGCGGCCAGCACATCAACGCGCACATGGCTGTCATGCATCAGCGCATAGCCGATCCCAAACATGAAGCCTACGGCATACATGTGCCATTGCACTTCCTCGATCCAGACGTAATTGACATTGAACACATAGCGCATCGCCACATTAGCGACGATGATGAGGACCAGAATGATCCAGATACTGTTGAGGACATAAGAGAACAATTCGAGTATCTTCTCGATTATGTCCGACAACCATGTGCGCGGAAAATCCAGCCCGTGGCTGCGCGCGCCCGCATCCTCGACCTTCTCGAGATCCAGCTCGATTTGTCGTTGCGTCTGGCTCATGCGGCGCCCTCCCTGCGCTATCTGCTCCAGCCCTTGAGGGGCTGTGCATCCTTCCATGCTAGGTGTGGGCCGCGCCTTATGCAAGGCGCGGCCAAGACGTCTAGAGATTTGGCATCACTCGCCGATACGGGTCTGCCAGTCGCGCGGCAGGTAGCCCATTTCCTTCCAGGGGCGCAGTTCCGCCTGGAATTCCATCATCGAGTTATAGACCTTGCCGAACATCTCGTCACGCTCGGCCCATGCGCTCAGAACAGTGTTAGAAGCTTCGCGGAACGCGGCAATCTGCTCGTCGCTATAGGTGCGGATATTGGTGCCCTGCTCCTCAAAACGAGCCATCGCCGCGCCTTGCAGCGCCTCGGCGCGGGCAATCGCATAGGCATTACCAGCCATGCAGGTCGTCTCGATCATGGCGCGGGTCTGATCTTCCAGACCGTTCCAGACATCCAGATTGACGTAGAGGAACTGATTTGTCGAAGGCTGGTGCCAGCCTGGCAGATACAGATAGGGCGCGACCTGATAGAAGCCGAGTTGCTCGTCCACTGTCGGCAACGAGAATTCGGTTGCGTCGAGCGTACCGGTTTCCAGGGCCTGATACAGTTCACCACCCGGTAGCAGCGTCACAGACATACCGAATTCCTGGAAAATCTCGCCACCAACACCGGCAGCCCGGAAACGCAGACCTTCCAGATCTTCAACCGTCGGCACTTCATTGCGGAACCAACCAGCAGTTTCCGGGCTGATCGTGCCGCAAGCGACGGGGTGGACATTGTACGGATGGAAGGTCTCTTCCAGCAGTTCCTGGCCGCCGTGATGGGTCATCCATGCGAGAAACTCGATCGATTCCAGCCCGAAAGGCGTCGCACCGAACAGAGCCGAGGCAGGAACCGTGCCCCATTCATAGCCCATCCAGCTATAGCCCGCGTCGATATTGCCTTCGGACACGTTCTCGAAGATCGAGAGCGCCGGCACCACTGCACCCGGTTCGGCTGTGCGCAGGTCAATATTGCCGCCCGAAACAGCGCGCAACTGGTCAGCGACCCAGGGCATCGTGTCGCCCAGCGCAGTCAGGGTCGAGGCAAAGCTCATCGGCACCTGCCAGCGTACGCGCTCCTGCGCCGAGACAGCACCGGCTGCAAGGCTGGCCGTAAGTGCGGTCGTTATGAAAAGCTTGTTCATTCTTGTTCCTCCGGTTGTTGGACAGCAGTCCCTGTATCCATCTGTCAAAGATGGCATTCGTCAAGGGCAAAGCGCGACTGTCACGAAACATTCTTGCGCAGACTGCCTCCGGTCCGCAGCAACGCTCCTCCCTCTGACAAGATGTGGTAAAATAAACTTACCAATTTTTGCAAGAAAAATCTGCGCGGCGGTGGCGCTAACGCAAACCAGGCACGCCATATCGCCTGCAAGCCAAATGCCGATTTCACTGTCTTTGAAAGATCTTGGCCGATTGACCTCGCTCTGGCACCGGGGCATGATTTTTTCATGACATTCGGCCTCGTGAACCGCTTTCCCCTGCCCCATGACCCCGAATCCGGTGCGTCGGCCCGCGCGCTCTTGCCCGACCTTCCCGCAGAACTTTCGGATTTGATTGCAGGCACCGCCGGGTGCAGTCCCTACCTTGCCACGCTCATGAACCGCGAACGCGATTGGCTGGAGGAAGCCCTGACCCGCGCCCCCGAAGAGAGCCTGCGACCAGAACTCACTGCGCTGAATGACGTCCCGCTGGCCGATCTCTCTTCCCGCCTGCGGCAGACCAAGCGCCGCGTGGCGTTGCTGGCCGCGCTCGCCGATCTGGGCGGGGTATGGTCACTGGATCAAGTGACCGGCGCCCTGACCGATCTCGCTGACCAAGCCTGTCAGGTCAGCCTGCGCACCCTGCTGGCCGAGGAAATCCGCCGCGGTAAGCTGCCCGGGATGAGCACCGATGATGCCGCCACCGGCGCTGGCATGGTCATCCTCGCCATGGGCAAGATGGGCGCGCGCGAGTTGAACTATTCCTCCGATATCGACCTGATCTGCCTCTTTGACGAAGCTCGCTTTGCACCTGACGACTATCATGACGCGCGCGCTGCCTTCATCCGCGTCACGCGCAAACTCTACGGACTGCTGTCGGACCATACTTCCGAAGGCTATGTCTTTCGCACCGACCTGCGCCTGCGCCCCGATCCATCGGTGACCCCGGTCTGCATGTCGATGGAAGCTGCTGAGCGTTATTATGAAAGCCTTGGCCGCACATGGGAGCGCGCCGCCTACATCAAGGCCCGCCCCTGTGCCGGTGACTGTGCCGCCGGCGAGCGCTTTCTAGAAACCCTACGCCCCTTCGTCTGGCGCCGTCACCTGGACTATGCTGCCATTCAGGACGCCCATGACATGCGCCTCAAGATCAAGGCGCATAAGGGCCTTGGCGGCGCACTTTCCCTCGAGGGTCATGACATCAAGCTCGGTCAGGGCGGTATCCGCGAGATCGAGTTCTTTACCCAGACCCGACAGTTGATCGCCGGTGGCCGCGACCCAGAATTGCGCAGTCCACGCACGGTCGAGGGGTTGGCTGCACTGGCGAGTAAAGGCTGGATTCCGCAAGACGTGGCCGACAAGCTGACAGCCCATTACGTTCAGCATCGCGAAATTGAACACCGCCTCCAGATGGTGCAGGACGCCCAGACCCAGAAACTGCCTACCACATCCGAGGGGTTCGACCGCATCGCCCGCTTTACAGGCGAGGCCGACACAGCGCGCTTCCGAACCTCGCTCAAGACCCGGCTCGAAGAGGTCGCCCATCTCGCCGAAGGCTTCTTCGTCCCCGAAACACCCGACGCAGCCGAGCCCGACCTTTCCGAGGCTGCGCAGACGCTGGTCGAAGGCTGGCCCCGCTACGCAGCCCTCCGCTCCAGCCGCGCGAAAGAAATCTTCAAACGCGTCCGTCCAACGCTGCTGAGCAAGCTACAGGACGCCGCCGATCCCGAGGCGGCACTCGTCCAGTTCGACCGCTTCCTCGGAGGACTTCCCGCTGGCGTTCAACTCTTTTCGCTGTTTGAGGCCAATCCTTCGCTGATTGAGTTGATTGTTGATATCTGCGCAACAGCGCCACGCCTCGCGGCCTATCTCTCACGCAACGCCGCAGTCTTCGATGCCGTTATCGGGGGCAGCTTCTTCTCACCTTGGCCAGAGACCAGCACACTTCAGAAATCGCTCGCAGACCGGCTGGCAGAACTCGATGACTACGAACGTCAGTTGGATATGGCACGCGTCTGGGCGCGCGAATGGCATTTCCGTATCGGCGTGCACCATCTACGCGGCCTGATCGACGCCTTCGAGGCCGGGCACCAATATGCAGCGCTGGCCGAAGCTACGCTCGGCGCGCTCTGGCCCGTCGTAAAAGCCGAATTCGCCCGCAAGCATGGCCGCATCCCGGGCGATGGCGCTGCCGTGCTCGGCATGGGTTCGCTCGGCGCGCGGCGACTCAACGCCGCATCCGATCTCGACCTGATCATCATCTACGATGCCGAAGGCGAAACCACGTCCGACGGCCCTCGCCCGCTCAATGCCCGCAGTTATTACGCACGCCTGACCAAGGCTTTCCTTACGGCGATGAGCGCCCCCACGGCCGAGGGTCGCCTCTACGAAGTCGACATGCGCCTGCGCCCATCGGGACGGCAGGGGCCTGTCGCGACCAGCTTGGCGTCCTTCAAGCAGTATCAGCAAAACGAGGCTTGGACCTGGGAACACTTGGCACTCACCCGCGCGCGCCGTGTCGCGGGCTCAACCGCACTCGGCGACCGCATCGAAAGCTTCCGCCGCACGCTTCTGGCCGAGAAATCAAGCGGACAAACCATTCGGCAGGACGTGGCTGACATGCGCGCACGGCTGGCCGAAGCAAAACCCGCCCATGGTCTCTGGGACGCGAAAGCAGGCCCGGGCAGGCTGATGGATATCGAACTTGCTGCACAATTCTGCGCGCTGGGGGCAGGCCACCCAGCGCACCGCGTCGAGGCACAATTGCGCGCAGGCCGCCGCGCAGGTCTGATCACGCCTGAGACCGAGACCTGCCTCACGACCGCCTATCGACTTTGCTGGACCATGCAGGCCACGGGCCGCCTGCTCGCCGACCGCATTTCCGACATCGCCGAACTTGGACCCGGCGGACAGAAGTTTATTTTGTCCGCCGCAGGGGCCAGCAACCCCGAGGCGCTGGCGGAAGAATTGAAAACCACATGCGCCAAGGCCGATAAATGTATCGCGTCCCTGCTCTCGGAGCAAAGCACCACAGCAGAAAGCGAAACCCAATGACCCTGACGCCCGACCAAAGCATCGATCCCAAGGGCCTGATCCGCGAAGCCTATCGCATTGAGGGCATCTCCGACGCGGAATGCCGTTCGATCCTGATCGACTGGGCGCTCAGCCTGCCCGCCGAGACCGCGACACCCGATGCGCTCGCAGCCCTCATCGCCCGTCACGCGCCCGACGCGCCCGATCATCCGATGACCGCCCTTCTGCACGAGGGCCTCACCCCTATGCCTTCGCGGCGCAACCGCAAACCTCGTTCATGAGCACCATCGATCACGAACTCGACGCCATGGGCCTCCTTTGCCCGCTGCCTGTGCTCAAGGCGCGCAAGCGGCTGCAATCCATGGCCCCGGGCGAAGTGCTGCGCATCCGCGCCACGGACCCGGCCGCCATAGTTGATATCCCGCATTTCTGCACCGAAGCCGGCCATGCGTTTCTTGGAATGGCAGAGGAAAACGGCGCCACCACTTTCCGCATCCGCCGCTGTTGAGAGTGAACCTGCCGGGCGCGAACCTCGCGGCCAGCGTGACACTCTCTCATTTCAGATTTTCTTGCCAAAAATAATCAAGAAAACACTTGAACAGCTTCACCCCAGCCGGGCCAGTGCCCCCGCCAGATCACCGTAGCCAGTAACGCGCCGCTCATAAGCCAGCCCCAGACGCGCGGCGCAGCCGCGCGCCTTGGCATCAAGCGCCGCATCATCCGTCTGCGCCAGATAGATCAGCCGCGTGTAATTGCCGAACATCATCGGGATCAATTCGGGATGCCGGTCGAACCCCATTGGCTTCCAAACAAATGCGTCGAACTGACGGACCAGAAAATCCGTCAGATAAAACGTCGTCAACTCCTGATCCGCCTGCGCCGCGAAGGCCTCCACCCCGTCAAAGAAGGCATAGCAATGCGGCCCCGGCACCATCTCCACGCCAAGCGCCTTGCAGCGTGCCTGCAATAACCCGCCCGTGCCGCAATCGGCATAGACCACAAAGACCGTTTCATAAGCGTCTCGGTAGCGCGTGACCGCAGCCTCAACGGCATCGGGGATGCGCTCAGGCCAAAGGTGCAGATCGGCCGGCAGGCAATGCAGATCCATATGCGTCCAGCCATTCGCAGCTTTCAGCGCCAGGATTTCGCGCGCCAGCGCCCCGCAAGCCAGCAGAAGCACCGAGCCCGCACCCTTTGGCGCAAGCCCTTTGTCGGTCAGTTCCTCATCACTCGGCAGCATCGCGCTTCTCTGTCAGTTTCGCAGCATCCCAGAGCGCATCCATCTCCGCCAGATTACTCTCTTCCGGTCGCCGCCCTTGCGCAGCAAGGGCGGCTTCGATGGCGCGAAAGCGACGGGTGAACTTGGCATTGGCCGCGCGCAGCGCGACCTCCGGGTCGACCCCAAGATGCCGTCCCAGATTGGCGATGACGAACAGCAAATCCCCAAACTCCTCGGCAATTTCCGCCTCTGAAAGCCCGTCCCGAGCCGCCACCAGTTCGCGCGCCTCTTCCAGCATCTTGTCGAGCACCTGCGCCGTCTCGGGCCAATCGAACCCCACCCGAGCAGCCCGCTTCTGCAGCTTTACCGCCCGCATCAGCGCCGGCAGGCCGAGCGCAACGTCATCCAGCACGCCCCCCTGCGCCCGTGCGGCGCGTTCGGCAGCTTTCACGTCCTCCCAGTCGCGCACCTGATCCTCTGCACTCTTGTCGCGACTTTCATCACCGAAAACATGCGGATGTCGCGCCACCATCTTGTCACAGATCGCCTGCGCCACCTCGTCCAGCGTGAAATGCCCAGCCTCTTCGGCGATCTGCCCGTGATAGACGACCTGTAACAACAGATCGCCCAACTCGCCCTTCAGCGCTGGCCAATCCTCTTGTTCAATTGCATCGGCCACCTCATAAGCCTCTTCGATCGTATAGGGCGCGATCGAGGCGAAGTCTTGCTCGATATCCCAGGGGCAGCCGGTCTCGGGATCGCGCAGCGCGCGCAGGATGGCACGCAATCGCGTCATGGAGCCGACAGGAGCAAATATCAGCGGATCATGGGGCACAAACAGGGTTCCTTCGGGGCAATGGTGCCGTTGTTACAGGGGTTGGGCGGCCTGTCCAGTCCTGAGCAGATGAATCAGCGTGCTCAGCACTGCGACCAACGCCACCAGCACTGCCCCCTGCACGAGGCCACTACCACCCAGATTGGCGACCAACACGCCCACCAGCGCCCAGACCAGCGTCAAAGCGTATTCGGGTGCCTGCGGACGGCTCAGGAACACACTCAGTCCCAGCGCCACGGCCAAGCCCAACGCGATCACGGCGGCCATGTCGGGCGAGGTGATCCCGTAGCCCCCCAGCAGAATGCCCAGCGAGACATGCGCCGCAGCCGTCAGCCAGCCAGCGTAGATCGCAACCGGTGCCTGCGCCAGCCAGCGATCGCGCGCAGGCGCTGCCAGAAGCGCCCATAACGCTGTTCCCAGCATCCAGAAGATCAGCACTGCTGCCCATTCGGGGCTCTCTCCCGCCACCGCAAGCCATGCCGCACCCGGGCCGAGGCTCAGGATCAGCGGAACCTGCAGTCGCGCCCAGTCGCCTTCGCCGCGCCGCGCATAGACTGCGAAAGCCGCACTGATGAGCAGCCAGAAATAGATCACGCTCCAGATGCCGAAAGCGTAGCCCGCCGGCTGAACGGGAGGGTCCACCTGCGCAATCGGAAAACGGTCGGCGTCAAAGCCGGAGAATGGATCCGTGACCAGCGGCGAGACGACGAAGGCCAGCGTGGCGATGAGGGCGAGGATCGGGATAATCTGCTTCATGATATAAAGATAGGTCTTGTTGCCAAGGTTGGAAGATCTCGGCGCAGGGGCAAGACCAGCAAACCCGGACTCGCCAACCCCGAGATGTCTCAGAATATCGCCAGACAGTTAGCCGAAACAGGGAGAGATGGATAGCGCTTGCAAATACACAGACAGAGTTTTCCGCTTTTGAGCTTCACGGCGAAAGCCGCGCTGCCGATGCTGGCGAACGCACAGGTCATCGAGGATGAGCCATCGTCGCGCCATTGATGGTGGGGCCGTTTTCAGGCTCATTCTCCGGCAGTGTATACCGGGCTTGTCATGCCTCAAGCTGTCACGCTGTCCATGAATGCTTGCCTTGCCAAGATATCCCGAGCGGCGCCGAGGGCACACACGCATTTCGTCTACTCGACATGGTCGGCTGGAACGGCACCAAGGCTCTGAAAAAATCCAAAACTTCTTGCTTCTACCGCGCCAGCCATACGCCCCCGAACTCGGCCCCACCGAGGGCGCCTGTACCTGGCTCCGCGCGAACGGTCTCGCTCCTGCCGCCAGCAAGACCAATCACGGAATGGTTGTCCCATGCTGCGACGCCTTGGTCTCCTTCATCAACAACATCGACGTCGTCCGGCCCATCACCAACAGAGAGCATGTCAACACGGTCAAGGGCTAGGACCGTGGGTATTGAACTCTCAACCGTCGCGGTGCCCCGCGCCCCTCAAAGCGCTGCGGCCAGACGCGCCCCCTGGTCGATTGCGCGTTTGGCATCCAGTTCCGCCGCAACATCCGCACCACCAATGACATGCACGGATTTGCCTGATGCGGTCAGCCCATCGACAAGCTCGCGCAAGGGCTCCTGACCGGTGCAGAGCACGATGGTATCCGCCTCGAGCACTTCTTCCTGACCGTCACGCATGACTACAAGCCCCGCCTCACTGATTCGCCGATACTCCAGCCCGCCGATCATTCGTACGCCTTTCGCGGCAAGTGCGGCGCGATGAATCCAGCCAGTGGTCTTGCCCAACCCCTTGCCGGGCTTTCCAGCTTTGCGCTGCACCAGCGTGATCTCGCGCGCAGGCGGCGCGGGCTGCGGGCCCTGCGCGGCAAGGCCCCCCGGAGCTTTTTCCGGATCCGCCACACCCCATTCCTTCTTCCAAAGTGTCAGATCCTCGGTGGCGCTTTGTCCCTGATGCGCGAGGTATTCCGAGACATCGAACCCGATCCCGCCTGCGCCAACCACGACCACGCGCGCACCTACCTCGGCGCCGCCGCGCAGCACATCCGTGTAGCGCAGCACATGGTGCGCCTCCTGCCCCTTGATCTGCGGGTCGCGCGGGGTGACACCCGTCGCGATGATCACCTCGTCGAACTCTGCCAGCATCTCGGGCGTGGCGCGCGCGCCAAGCCGTGTGGTGACAGACGAGCGCTCCAGCGCACCTGTGAACCAGTCCACAAGCCCGTGGAACTCCTCCTTGCCAGGAATGACGCGCGCCATGTTCAATTGCCCGCCAAGCCGGGAATCCGCCTCGAACAGCGTGACCCCATGGCCGCGCTGGTCTGCAACGAGCGCGGCCATCATCCCGGCCGGACCAGCGCCCACGACCGCAATCCGCTTGGGCGTGACTGCAGGCAAGTAGTTCAACTCGATCTCGTGGCACGCACGCGGGTTCACAAGGCAGGACGAGATCTTGCCCTGAAATGTATGGTCAAGGCAGGCCTGATTGCAGGCGATACAGGGCACGATTTCTTGCGACCGGCCTGCGGCAGCCTTGGCGACGAACTCCGCATCGGCAAGAAAAGGCCGCGCCATCGAGACCATGTCAGCCGCCCCGCCCTCGAGCAGCTCCTCGGCCACCTCCGGCGTGTTGATCCGGTTCGAGGTCACGAGCGGCACGCTCACCTTGCCCATCAGCTTGCGCGTGACCCAGGCCCAGCCCGCGCGCGGCACCGAAGTGGCGATAGTCGGCACCCGCGCCTCATGCCAGCCAATCCCGGAATTCAGGATTGTAGCACCTGCTTCCTCTATGGCCTTGGCAAGCTGAATCACCTCGTCAAAGCGCTGCCCCCCCGGCACAAGATCGATCAGCGAGATGCGATAGATAAGGATGAAATCCGGCCCCGTGGCCTCCCGCACGCGACGCACGATCTCGACAGGCAGTCGCATCCGGTTCTCATACGACCCGCCCCAGCGGTCAGTCCGGTGGTTGGTCGCCTTGCACAGGAACTGGTTGATGAAATACCCCTCCGATCCCATCACCTCGACCCCGTCATAGCCCGCCTCGCGCGCGCGCACTGCAGAGGTCACGATATCGGCGATCTGCTTCTCGATCCCGTCCTCGTCGAGTTCGCGAGGCCTGAAGGGCGAGATCGGCGATTTGATCGCCGAAGGTGCCACGCAATCAGGCCCGTAAGCATAGCGTCCTGCATGCAGGACCTGCATTGCGATGCGGCCACCCTCGGCATGGACTGCCTCGGTGACAAGCCGATGGTTGGCAATGTCCTCGTTGGTGTAAAGCCCCGCTGCCCCCGGAAAGACCCCGCCCTCCGGGTTGGGTGCCATGCCCCCAGTCACGATCAGCCCGGCCCCACCCCGTGCGCGTTCAGCGTAGTAGGCGGCAACGCGCGCCCAATCTCCGCGCTCCTCCAGACCGGTATGCATCGATCCCATCATCACGCGATTTTTCAGCGTCACGAACCCAAGGTCCAGTGGGGCAAGCATATGGGGGTAGAGCATGGGATCCTCCTGCAAAGCTGCGCGGAGATAAACGCTCGCGCCCGCTCCTGTCACGCGCAACGCCGCGTCAACAGAGTGGTCGCAGAGCGGACATATCGAACCCTATGCGCCCATGAGTTTCATCTTGCCATAAATACTTTTATCCGAGGCTTCTGGAGGGTGGAAACAGAAGTGGAACAGCTTAAGGGCTTCTTAGTCAATTTGCGTTTGAATTGGCCTCAGCTGCTCTGGAGGACCCAATGAACACTGGCTATGCGCCCGCGTCCTGCACCCTGTCGCGCCCGATGGTCGATCCGCTTTGCCAGCCGATGCTGCGCGGTGGCACCCTGTTACTGGTCGAGGATTCGCGGCTCAGTTGTGAAGCGATCCGACAGATGTTCCGTGGCTCGGGCGGGCGGCTGCGTCGCGCCGAGACGCTGACCTCGGCCCGGCGGCATCTGTCCCTATACACGCCCGACGCCGTGCTGGTCGACCTTGGTCTGCCCGATGGATCGGGGCTCGACCTGATTGCCCAGATCGACCGCAAACGCCCGCGCGTGCCTCTCATCATCGCCATTTCGGGCCAGCCGGAAATCGAAAGCGCCGCGCGCAAGGCTGGCGCAGACCGTTTTCTTGCCAAGCCTTTCGCCAGTGTGGCGCATTTCCGTGCCCAGCTCGCACCTATTTTCTTCCCGTTCCGTCATGCCCATTGCAGTGAGGAGGCTACCCGCCCCGACCCCGGCGCCCTGCGCGACGATCTATATCTTGCGCTCGACCTGCTCTCGGGGGAGCGTCGAGGAAGCAAACGCGACTATGCGCTGCAATTCATCGAAGCACTGGCCTGCAGCCTGACGGATCAAGGCTTGGCGGAATCGGTGCATCGTGCGCGCACAAAGGGGCATATCGCACCGCTGGTCATGCGCCTTCGTGAAAAGCTGCATGACCAACCACTGATCTGAGCGACGACACAGCCGGCGCGCTGTGAAAGCGTTGCTGCGTTCGGTTGCAGCCCCGTCGGGACAGATCACTCCTTCGGAGCGATCCGCAGCCCGAGTTCGCGCAACTGCACATTCGTGGGCTCCGACGGCGCGCTCAGCAACAGGTCCTCGGCGCGCTGGGTCATCGGGAACATGATCACCTGCCGGATATTGGCCTCATCAGCCAAAAGCATCACGATCCGGTCGATCCCAGCCGCGCAGCCACCATGGGGCGGGGCGCCGAATTTGAACGCCTTGACCATGCCGCCGAAGCGCTTGTCCACTTCCGAATTCGGATAGCCTGCAATCTCGAAGGCGCGATACATGATGTCGGGCTTGTGGTTGCGGATCGCGCCCGAGAGAATTTCATATCCGTTGCACGACAGGTCATACTGGTAGCCTTTGA
>SLJW01000158.1 GCA_007134865.1 Paracoccaceae bacterium
CATGACAAAGGCCGAAACCGCTGCCACGAAAGGCCAGATTGATGGGGGCAGGACGTGGTAATCGTGGTTCTTAGCGTGTGCCATCGTGGTGTTCCCTCAGCTTCTTCTTGTTCGGCGCCTACGCGCTCAGTTGGTCATCGCCGGGTCTTCGGGCGCGACATAATCATCCGGAATGTTGGTCGGGTGGAAAGTGTAGGATAGCGTGACCGTGTGGAGATCGCGTGCCTCGCGGTCGTTCAGTATATCCGGATCCACGAAGTAGGTGACGGGCATCAGCACAGTCTCACCCGGTTGCAGCACCTGCAACTCGAAGCAGAAGCAGTCGATCTTGGTGAAGAAACGGCCTGCCTCATAGGGCGTCACGTTATAGCTCGCTGAACCTGCGATGGGCTGGTCCGTCGGGTTGTGCGCTTCGTAGAAGGCCAACCCCACTTCGCCCAGCCGGATCTCGCTGGTGCGCTCCACAGGGCGGAAATGCCAGTCGAAATCGCGCACGACCGAGGAATCGAAGCGCACGCGCATGGTCTGGTCCAGCACTACACCGCTCGCGGCGGCCGCTGTGTTGGTAGTGCCGCCATAACCGGTCACGCGACAGAACAGATCATAGAGCGGCACCGCCGCCCAACCCATGCCGAACATGAACAGGACCACGCCAGTGGCTTGCACAGTGGTTTTCTGGATACCGGTCAGTTTTTCCCAAGCGGCGATCATCTCTGCTGAAACCTCACATTGTCTGGGTCAAGTGCGGGGCGATAGGAATGGTCGAAGGCTTGCAAAGTGCCACCGCCCTGGACCTTTGCAATGGTCAGACCAAAGACCAGCGCAATGAAGCCGACCAGAACCACCGCCAGCCCCACATTGCGACTGGAGCGGCGCTTGTGCAATTCATGTTCGCGGGTGATGGCCATCAGAATACCTCCAGCAATGGCAGGCGTGCGGCAAAATCGGCATAGGCCGGGATGCGCGACAGAACAGCCTCGACCAGAAACGCGGTGAAGAGCAGAAACAGATAGGCGAGCGAGAAGCGGAAGACGCGCTTTTCGGTGGCATAGTTATCGGCCTCGGCGCGGGACTCGTCACGCTGCCAGATGTCCCATGCGCCCTTGAGGAACATGG
The DNA here is from genome assembly GCA_007134865.1 of Paracoccaceae bacterium. Lineage (GTDB taxonomy): Bacteria > Pseudomonadota > Alphaproteobacteria > Rhodobacterales > Rhodobacteraceae > Roseinatronobacter. The sequence continues at coordinate 1,117 of SLJW01000158.1, forward strand.
CATTCAGCACAAGTGCCAGCGCCAGATAGACCGGCCCGCCAATGCTGCTGAAAGCCGCCGCCAGCGCCACTGGTACAAGCGCGAGAGTGTAGACAAAGACATGCGCGCGGGTGGCGCGGCGGCCATGCGTGACGGTCAGCATTGGCACGCCCGCCTTGTGATAGTCCGACTTCATGAACAGCGCGAGCGCCCAGAAATGCGGCGGCGTCCACATGAAGATCAGAAGGAACATCAGGCAGGCCTCGATGCTGACACTGCCGGTCACCGCGACCCAGCCGATCATGGGCGGAAAGGCCCCGGCGGCACCGCCGATCACGATATTCTGCGGCGTCGAGCGCTTGAGCCACATCGAATAGATGACCGCATAGAAGAAGATCGTGAAGGCCAGCAGTGCGCCGGCAAGTGCATTGGTCGCCAGCCACAGCATGATGACGGACAGGCCCGAGAGCGCCACACCAAGGCCCAGCGCCTCGCCCGGTTCGACTTTGCCCGCCGGGATGGGGCGGCGCGCAGTGCGCTTCATCACTGCGTCGATATCGGCATCCCACCACATGTTCAGCGCTCCCGAGGCCCCTGCCCCGAGCGCGATGAAGATGATCGCGGCCAGCGCCTCGATCGGGTGAATCGTGCCGGGGGCCACCAGAAGCCCGACCAGCGCCGTGAAGACCACCAGCGACATCACGCGCGGCTTGAGCAGCGCGACGTAATCGCCGAATCGCGCTTCGCCCTCATTGGCATAGCTCAGGTCGGTGCGAATATCGGTCATCGGGTAGCCCTTGTCGGATGACTGTCAGCTTGCAAGCACACCGCTCACTCGGCGGATGCCATTTCAAGGCGCTTCTCTTCCATCCATGCCGGAAGGTTCGCAAACTCCGCGCCCTGACGCTCAAGCCATGCGATGTAATCTTCCTCGCTGACCACCTTGACCGTGATCGGCATATAGGCGTGGTTGATCCCGCAGAGCTCCGAGCACTGGCCGAAATAGATGCCCTTTTCCTCGGCATTGAACCACAATTCTGCCAGCCGCCCGGGGATGCCGTCCTGCTTCACACCGAAAGCGGGGATCGTCCACGAATGGATAACGTCCCCGGCGGTCACTTGCAGCACGATGTTGCGCCCCACGGGCACGACCATAGATGTATCGGTGGCGAGCAGGTAGAGGTCATCTGTGTAGCCGAAATCAGCCAACTCGTCGCGCTCAAGCATGAATTGCGAGAATTGGATGTTGTGATCGACATACTCGTAATCCCAGTACCATTGCAGCCCGGTAACTTTGATCGTGACATCAGCCTCGGGCATGATCTGCTGATGGCGCAGCGCCGGGAAGGTAAAGAGCGCGATGAACAGCAGGATGAACGCCGGGATCACAGTCCAAGCCACTTCGAGCGGCGTGTTGTGCGTGAAACGCGCAGGCTCCGGGTTGGTCTTGCGATTATGGAACACAATCACCCAGATCAGCAACGCAGTCACGAAGAGCGTGATCGGAAAGATGATCCAGTTCAGCAGGTTGTCGAGAAACACGACCTCGTGGTGGAGGGCCGTCACGGGGCGCTGCAAAGACATGCCACCGGGGGTCGGAGCGCCAATGACGGGTAGGTCTGGCAGGAATTCTTCCGCAGCAGCACGTGACGCGAATATCGCGGCCAGGGTTGCCGTGACCAGTGACAGAAAAGGTTTTGACAGTCGCATGTTTCTGTTCCCGTTTATCTGCGGCCTTGAGGCTGCTGTTTGTTCCCCGGGACCTGCATACGGCGGCATACGATGGAATCCCGTTGAGCTTTTCTTTCGTAAAACCATATTAGAGATGTCAGAACAAGCAAAACCGATGCGACAGATTGCCATTTGTTGATATGGATCAACGACAGCCAGGGCGATCCACGCCGCGCCGCAGCAAATCAGGAAAGGCCCCTGTCATGAGTGAGACCGATTTCCGCCCTTTTGAGAGCACTCTGGACAGGGCCGAGTCCCTTGCCCTGCTGCGCGAGGCCACAAACGGTGCTGATGATGGCGAGATCTTCTGCGAGCGCCGGGTTTCCGAGTCGCTCATGCTCGATGACCAGCGCGTGAAATCGGCAAGCTACAATGCGTCCGAAGGTTTCGGCCTGCGCGCCGTCCGCGGTGAGGTGACGGGCTATGCGCATTCCACACATATGACCATGGCTGCGCTGCGCCGCGCGACTCAGACCGCGCGCCTGGCAGTGGCCGATGGTGGTGGGACCCTCGCTGATCCACCCGCGTCCACCAACAAGCGCCTCTATACCGATAGTGACCCGATCGCGGGTGCGGCCTTCTCGGTCAAGATCGAGCTGTTGCGCGAAATCGACGATTTCCTGCGCGCGCTCGACAAGCGCGTCGTGCAGGTCTCGGTCTCGATGGCCGCAAGCCTGCAACAGATCGAAATCCTGCGCGCCGAAGGCCAGTCCCTGCGCGACACGCGGCCCATGAGCCGGCTGAACATCTCCGTCATCGTCGAGGAAAGCGGACGCCGCGAATCGGGCTCGGCCGGTGGCGGCGGGCGCGCGGGGCTCGAGGGCGTGATGGCACGGGCGACATGGGAGGGCATGGCGCGCGAGGCGCTGCGCATCGCACTGGTCAATCTGCGCGCCGAGCCCGCGCCAGCGGGTGTGTTCGATGTCGTGCTTGGTCCCGGCTGGCCCGGCATCCTGCTGCACGAAGCCGTGGGCCACGGGCTGGAGGGTGATTTCAACCGCAAGGGTTCGTCTGCCTTTGCCGGGCTACTGGGCCAGCAGGTCGCCGCCAAAGGCGTGACCGTGCTCGATGACGGCACCATCCCCGACCGGCGTGGCTCGATCACCATCGATGACGAGGGCACCCCCTCGGCGCGCAATGTCCTGATCGAGGACGGGGTTCTGGTGGGTTTCATGCAGGACCGCCAGAACGCGCGCCTGATGGGCGTGGCCGCCACCGGCAACGGGCGGCGCGAAAGCTATGCCCACGCCCCCATGCCGCGCATGACGAACACCTATATGCTGGGTGGCGAGACCGACCCCGCCGATCTGGTAGCCGATCTGAAGGACGGCATCCATGCCGTCGGCTTTGGTGGCGGGCAGGTCGACATAACCAACGGCAAATTCGTCTTTTCCTGCACCGAGGCTTACCGCGTGAAGGACGGCAAGATCGTCTCCCCGGTAAAAGGCGCCACGCTGATCGGTGATGGCGCCACGGCGCTGACGAAAATCCGCGGTCTCGGCAATGACATGGCGCTCGATCCCGGTATGGGCACCTGCGGCAAGGCGGGCCAATGGGTGCCTGTGGGCGTGGGTCAGCCCTCGCTGCTGATTGGCGGGCTGACCGTGGGGGGGAGTGCCGCCTGATGGCAGCGCTCCGGTCAACGCGCCGCGGCGACCGGGCGATTGGCATTCGTGACTGGCTGACCAGCTACGGGGCCACATGGCTGCTGCCCGTGCCAATTGGGCTGGCCATGATGATTCCCGCCATCCTCTGGCGCTGGCCGTTTGAAGCTCTGGGCTGGGCGATCCCGGCAGATGCCGCCTCGGCCTGTGTCTTTGGTGCGGGTATGGTGGTGATTTTCGTGCCAGCGTTTTCGTGGTCGGGGCTGATTGTCTCGGTTCCCGCGGTCTGGCTGGTGCTGCGGCTGGGCTTCGGTGGCTGGCTTAGCTTCGCGCTTGGCGGGGTGACGGCGGGCGTGCTGGCAGCGGTGATGCTCGGGGGCATGGCCGCGCCCGTGCCCGTCAGTATAGGTGTGCTCAGCGCGCTGGCCTTACGGTGCGTTCTTCTCTGGCTGCAGCCTTCCGCTCTGGTGCCTCGGACCACACCTTAAGCCTGACCCGAGGCGCACGAAACAATTTGCCGGAAATGGCAAAAACCTCTGCTGCCGAAGCAATTCTTTACCTCGTCTTAACCATCCCTGTGCAATCTCGTCCATGAATGAGGCGAGGCGGATGGAATGGCGAAAGATTTGTTTTCTTCTCACCCACCCTTCACCCCACCCACGACGGAAGAAGACCGGCTGTTCTGGCTTCGCCTCATTCGCTCACCGCGCGTCGGTGCCACGACATTTCACCGCCTGATGCGCGAGCATGGCACGGCCGAGGCCGCGCTGGACGCGCTGCCCGCAATCGCGCAGGCCGCTGGCGTTACCGAATACACCCCCTGCTCGCGCGACAAGGCTGAAGCCGAGATTGACCAGGCGCGCGCCAAAGGCGCGCGTATGCTCTGTTTCGGGACCGAGGCTTATCCGGCCAGCCTCGCCAGCATCGCCGATGCGCCCCCGGTGCTGTGGTGCATGGGCCAGCGCAAACCCGTGCTGCGCCCGATGGTGGCGCTGGTTGGCGCGCGAAATGCCTCCAGCTTGGGGACACGCATGGCGCGCACACTGGCCGAGGGGCTAGGGCTTGCGGGCTATACCATCGTCTCGGGCCTTGCGCGCGGAGTCGATGCCGCTGCGCATCATGGCAGCCTGAAAACCGGCACCATCGCCGTGATGGCAGGCGGGGTCGATGTCATCTACCCGGTTGAGAATACAGTGCTTGCCGCGGCCATCGCCGATCAGGGCCTGCGCATGTCCGAGCAACCCATGGGTCTGCACCCGCAGGGGCGCCATTTCCCGCCGCGCAACCGGATCATCTCGGGCCTTTCTCTGGCGGTCGTGGTGGTCGAGGCCGCCGAGAAATCCGGCACCCTGATCACTGTGCAGGACGCGCTTGAACAGGGACGCGAGGTCATGGCCGTGCCGGGCCACCCTGTGGACGGGCGCGCTGGCGGATGCAACCGGTTGATACGCGAAGGAGCAACCCTCGTGCGCCATGTCGAGGATGTGCTGGAAGCGCTGCAAAGGTTGCAGGACAAGCCACGACAAGTCGACCCGTCGCCGCAAGGACCATCCCCGGAGGTGCAGCCCGCGACGCGGCCTGCGTCCGGCGTGTCACAGAGCAATGGGCAGGCAACGACAACCCACAAGGCCGTGCAACCTGCCCCGAACAACAAGACAGACGTCTCTTCGACCCGAGATAACAGGCAAGAGCAGTGCAAGCAGCCCGCGCCACAAGGCGCGGGCGATTGTCCTTCCGGGCCCGCAGACAGTGCGCCACTGGACCAGCGCATTCTCGACTGCCTCGGACCCAGCCCTGTTGCCGAGGATCAGGTCATCCGCGATCTCGCCCTGCCCGCAGCGACGCTGGCACATGCCTTGGTCATGCTGGAGCTGCAGGGCCAGATCCGCCGCCACCCCGGCGCGCTGATCAGCCGCAGTTGAGTGTCAATTTCCCGCGCGCGCGTTCCATCCCAACAAGCGCTCGGGCGCAGCCGGTGCATGGCCTTGGCACTGCCGAAGAGGCATTACAACGGTCCACCGATACCGCACAGGCATTGCCCAACGACCGCTCTTCACTGCCGCATGAGCCAGCCGGATCATCCACGCTGCATGCGGTGATCAGCCTGCCAATGCGACCGGCCCTGCCCCATTGTAACGGGCAGTGTGCGCCTTGATCCGACCTTGGGGCGCATTGACATTTCCTGCCCCTCTCACACATGTAAGGCCACGAAAAAGGGTCCGCCCCAATTATCGACCAGAGGAATTTCATGGCAGTTGTCGTCGTCGAATCGCCCGCCAAAGCCAAGACAATCAACAAATATCTCGGCCCCGGCCACACGGTTCTGGCGTCCTATGGTCATGTGCGCGACCTGCC